>NZ_CP095053.1:330000-660000 GCF_022921095.1 Hymenobacter aerilatus | reverse complement strand
GAGCCAGGATCAAACTCTCCATTGTATAAATACTTTAAGCTTACCCGCAGGTAAACCGATGTCAAGTGCTGATCCGACTCGCTTTGTGACGAGTTGTCTTTCGTCTGTTACGCTTGTCGTGAGCCGCTCGAAAGCGGCCCTTACCATTTGTCTTTTCCTGTCATTCAAAGAACGTGTGCCTCACCCTGTTGGTGAAACCGTGTGCCACCTAAACCGTGGCTCCTGTTTTCCGTTTCTCTCGAAGCGGGCTGCAAAGGTAAGCAGCTTTTCGCTAGAAGCAAGCTTTTTGCAAAACTTTTTTTCTGGCCGGCTTTCTTCGTCACCCCTTCCGGTTGAAGCGGGCTGCAAAGGTAAGCAACTTTTCTCTCGTTGCAACTACTCGGTGAAAACTTTTTTTTCAGTGTCCTCGTAGCAACCGCTTCCGGGTGAAGCGGGGTGCAAAAGTAAGAAGCTTTTCTGATGAAGCAAGCTTTTTGAAAAGCTTTTTTTTTGCCACCCAGCTCCAAGAGTCAGGTTACTATCACAAAAGTTATCAACTCGCTGGTCAACTCCCACCGCGTTTCGGTTTGGGAGTGCAAAAGTGGGGCTTGTCTCGCAACTTTCCAAATACGTTTCTTAGCGAAAAGCCCTCTAGTATGTAAATACTTGTTTATCAACCATAAAAAAACGAGGTACAGACTATACGAGCCTGTGCCTCGTTTTTTTATGGTTGACCTCTTAATTAAGATGTAGGGTGCTTACTCTATCTGGCCCCACGCTTACGATACGGACAGGGACTTCTAAATTTTCCTCTAAGTAGTGTAGGTAGTCTTTTAGAGTCTGAGGTAGCGCTTCTGGATCTGTAATTTCCTGGAGGGTGGTGCGCCAGCCGGGCAAGGACTCATAGACAGGAATTACGCTTTGTAAGGTACCGTAATCCGGAAACTGGTCGGTAGTCTCGCCGTTTGGTAACTGATAATGCGTGCATACCCGAATTTCATCGAACTCATCTAGCACATCAGCTTTCATCAGGTGAAGTTCTGTTACCCCATTCAGCATAATGCTATAGCGCAGAGCCGGCAGATCGATCCAACCACAACGGCGGGGGCGTCCGGTAGTAGAACCAAACTCATGACCAGCTTGGCGAATCTGCTCCCCCACTTCATCGTGTAGCTCGGTGGGGAAAGGACCACTACCCACACGTGTGCAGTACGCTTTGCTTATGCCGTATACCTTGTCGATATGGCTAGGTGCTACGCCTAAGCCGGTACAAGCACCTGCTACAATAGTGCTAGAAGAAGTAACGAAAGGATATGTACCGAAATCAATATCCAACATAGCTCCCTGGGCGCCTTCAGCCAAGATTCGTTTGTTTTGCTGCAGCAAGTCATTTAGCAAATACTCTGTATTCGTTAGCTGTAGCGTGCGCAAAAAATCAATAGCAGAGAAAAACTCAGCTTCGTGCGCTTCTATGGCCAAGTCTTGCTTGTAGAAAGCGGCTAGTTGGGCATGGCGAGCAACTGCCTCTGCGTAGCGCTCTTTAAAGTCTGGCAGTAGGATGTCGCCTACCCGCAGGCCCGTACGGCCTACCTTATCTTGGTAGGTAGGGCCAATACCTTTTAGGGTAGAGCCAATCTTACCCCCTCCCCTAGCCTCTTCCAAAATGCGGTCGAGGGCACGGTGCGACGGAAGGATAAGCTGCGCTTTTTGGGAGATAAAGAGGTTTTCACCCCACTGAATGCCACGGTCGGTCAGCTTTTGCAGCTCTCCACGGAATACCACAGGGTCAAGCACTACCCCATTGCCCACTACATTAATAATATGTGGGTGAAAAATACCGGATGGCACTTGGTGCAACACGTGTTTTACACCATCGAAAAACAGGGTGTGACCTGCGTTGGGGCCTCCTTGGAAACGGGCAACTACATCGTATGTTGGGGCCAACACATCGACAATTTTTCCTTTTCCTTCATCTCCCCACTGTAGTCCTACGAGTACGTCAACTGGCATTAGTTTGCAGCTTTCAAGTGTTCAGCCGCTGATGCTTCATCGGCGGCAATAGTGAAAATGGCGTTTAGCTTAGTGATGAGCAGAAGCTTTTGCAGCTGCTCAGAGGGTTTTATCAAAACCAACTCGCCGCCTTGGTTGCGAAATTTGGTTAGAACGGATACCAGTACACCGATGCCTGTGCTATTAATAAAGCGCACGGCTGACAAGTCAATGGCACAAAATCGAATGGCTTCGCCCAGATATTCATTGACGATTTGCAGAATTTGTTGAGAGTCAGGACTCCCAATCAGGTCGCCGGAGAGGCGCAGGTACAAGATGCCGTCTTCGACGGCAGAGCTACTATTCATTCGGCTGAAGAGTGGGCTGCGGCTTTGGCACGGCAGTCGCCGCACACCCCATATAGGTTTAAGGAGTGGTGCAAGATATGGAAATTCAAAAGTTCGCCGACCATCGTCTGAATACCATGAATGCGTGGGTCGCAAAATTCCACCACTTTGTGGCACTCTGTGCAGATCACGTGGTCGTGCTGACGGTAGCCGTATGACTTCTCATACTGCGCCAAGTTCCGGCCAAATTGGTGCTTGCTTACCAAACCATGTTCTACCAACAAATCCAGTGTATTATAGACCGTGGCACGGCTCACTTGCAGCCCTCTCGTCTTCATGCCGGCAAATAACTCTTCTACATCGAAGTGGCCGGTGCGCGAGTAAATTTCCTCTAGGATAGCATAGCGCTCTGATGTTTTGCGCAGGCCTTTATTTTCAAGGTAGGCGGTGAAAATTTTCTTCACTTCCTCAAATTTTTCTTTATCAAGCATGCTGATTCTTCTTAATAAAGGTGAATAGAGGTGCGACTTGGATGACTATATCCACTACTGGAGTTTCCTCCAACCAAGCACTCCATCATCTCCTTTTTATACCTTTTTAAACTCCCGGTTTTAGTTTGTGCTTTTATACACTCTTTAGCGGACAGTATCGAAACGCTCTACCCCGAGCACGCCTCGCACTTTGCTAAGGCGATGAATCATTTTATTCAGATGATCGGTGTCATTCACGAAGACCATAATCTGCCCTTCAAACATTCCGTCGTTGCTATCAACCGTGATAGAACGCATGTTTACCTTCAAGCTATTGGAAATAACCTTGGTTACATCATTGATTAAGCCCATGCGGTCGGAACCTTTGATGTGAATGCCCGCGAGGAAAGCTAGCTCTAGTTGGTCTGTCCACTTGGCGCGCACAATGCGATTGCCGTAGTTCGACATAAGCTTAACTGCCTGCGGACAGGATGTGCGGTGAATGACAATGCCCTTATCAGCCGTTTCAAAACCGAACACATCATCACCAGGAATGGGGTTGCAGCAAGGAGCAATTGTATAGTCGAAGGTGTTGGTGTGTTCGCCAATGACGAGCATATCAGCCCGTACACCGCGTGCTTTTTGCACTTCGTGGTCGAACGACTTGGGCGCGAGGATAGAAGGCTGTGACGACACACTGTCTTCGCTAAACAAGTCCTCTTTAATTTCACGACCATCAAGCTGCCCAATAGCTAACCGGTAGTATAGCTCCGGTAGGCTATGCACATGAAAATGGGTCAGAAGCCGGTGTAGGTTCTCGGCCGTATTCGGCACGCCGAGCAGTTCCAACCGTTTCTCCACAAGGTATCGGCCGTCTTCTGATTTGGCCTTTTTATCGTCGCGCAGGTACTCTTTAATGCGGGAGCGCGCCTTTGAGGTGGTCACGTATTGCAACCACTCCTCGGTAGGGCGCTGCTTATGCGAAGTCAGAATTTCTACCTGGTCGCCGTTGCGAAGCTGGTAGCTGAGCGGCTGTAGCTTCTGGTTGACCTTGGCCCCGAGGCACTGTAGACCAATGTGCGTATGAATCTCAAAAGCGAAATCTAGCGCCGTTGATTTATCAGGCAGGCTAATGAGTTTACCTTTTGGCGTGAAGGCATAAACTTCCTTTACAAACAGATTCTGACGAAACTCGTCCATGAACTCCAAAGCGCTGGAGTTGTTAGTTTCGAGCATTTCGCGCACTTTATTGATCCAGGCCTCTAAGCTTGATTCGGCCTGCGAAGTGGCGGCATCCTTGTATTTCCAGTGAGCAGCATAACCTTTCTCGGCAATTTCGTCCATGCGCTTGGTGCGTACCTGCACCTCTACCCATTGCCCGGAGCGCGACATAACGGTGGTGTGCAGCGACTCGTAGCCGTTGGATTTGGGCGTACTCACCCAGTCGCGCAGGCGGTCGGGGTTGGGTTGGTAGAAATCCGTAACGATGGAGTATACCTGCCAACAAGCCGCTTTTTCTTGCTCGTAGGGTACATCTAGGATTACACGGATGGCAAACAAATCGTACACCTCCTCGAAAGTGACATTCTGCTTGCGCATCTTTCGCAAAATAGAATAGATGGATTTCGGCCTACCCTTGATTTCGTAATGAAAGCCTTGGGCACTCAGTTCCTCATCGATAGGCGCCACAAACTCCTTGATGAACCGGTTGCGGACGCTCTGACTTTGGCGGACTTTGTTGCGCAAATCGTTGTATACCTCTGTATCGGTGTACTTCAGATACAGATCTTCCAACTCGCTTTTGATGGTGTATAGACCCAGGCGGTGGGCTAGCGGTGCGTAGAGGTAAATGGTTTCGGAGGCAATTTTGAGCTGCTTATGGCGCGGCATCGAGTCGAGCGTGCGCATATTGTGCAGGCGGTCGGCGAGCTTGATGAGAATCACACGCACATCTTCCGAAAGCGTGAGCAGCATCTTGCGGAAGTTCTCGGCCTGCTCCGACGTGCCATAGTCGAACACACCGGATATCTTGGTTAACCCGTCTACAATGCGCGCTACCTTGAAGCCAAATTCGCGCTCTACATCACTGATTTCCCAGGGCGTATCTTCCACCACATCGTGCAGCAGCGCCGATACGATGCTGGTAGTGCCCAGCCCGATTTCTTCTACTACAATCTGCGCTACGGCCAGCGGATGCAGAATATACGGCTCGCCAGATTTGCGGCGCATATTTTTGTGCGCCTCCAGCGAGGTATTAAATGCTTTTTTGATCAGCTTAGCGTCGCCCTCTTTGAGAATAGGCTTCGCCGTGCGCAACAGCCGACGGTAGTGACGCAGAATCTCGTTGCGTTCTGCTTCGGGGTCGATAGGGGTAGCCATAGTATGCAAGTGGAGCACTGCTCCGGGTAGGCAGAGTAAGAAAACGAAGGTACAACATAGACCAACAGCGAGAAGCCAATAAAAGGTTGTCTTTTGGCCAACGATGCCCTGCTGACTGGCACTATTATGCAAACACTTGAATTTACTTTTGGATTTTCAAAACAGTTGCGTAGCTTTGCGCCCCCAAGGCAGAAGGCCGGGATACGCGGATGTGGCGAAATTGGTAGACGTGCCAGACTTAGGATCTGGTGCCGCAAGGCGTGTGGGTTCGAGTCCCTCCATCCGCACTTATTTACAGTATTCGTTTCTGGTTTTTACTGGAAACAACAACAGAAGCCCTCAACCCACCCGTTGGGGGCTTTTCTTTTTCAACCACGTATTCATCCGCCGTGGGGAACGGCTAGGCATGGCGCCAGCCCTACCCTACTTCTAACCGACGACCTGTTTTGGACATTACCCTCGACAAGAAAGACGACCAGCTGAGTGCCATCCTGACAGTAAACCTGACGGAGGCCGATTATGCTGCCAACGTAGACCAAAAAATTAAGGACTACGCCAAAAAAGCGCAAATCAAAGGTTTCCGTCCGGGTAAAGTGCCCGCTGGCCTGGTGCGCAAAATGTACGGCAAAGGCCTGCTGGCCGATGAAATCAACGAGCGGTTGGGCAAATCGGTAGATGCGTATATTAAGGAGAACAACCTGCGCATTCTGGGCGAGCCGATTCCAGTGCCGACGGATGTTGACTTTGATAACCAGAAGGACTTCAGCTTCCAGTTTGAACTGGGCCTGCTCCCCGAAATTGAGCTACCTGCTGATCAAAGCATTACGGTAGACCGCAACCAAGTGTCGCTCGACGAGGCTACCCTCACGGAAACCTACGACCAGATTGGCCGTCAGTTTGGCGAAAGCACAAACCCTGAGGTTTCGGAGGATAACGACTACCTATACGGTCGCCTGAAAAAGGCTGACGCTGAGGAGGAAGGCAACGTGGTGTTGCTCCCCATCAATAAAGTAAAGAATGGCGTGGAGCGCTTCATCGGTGTGAAGCCAGAGGACAGCATTACGTTTGATCTGAAAGAAGCCTTCGACGGCGACGTATCAGCAATTGCCAACTTCTCGGGCTTGAGCAAGGATGAAGCTGCCGAAGTAAGCGGTGACTACACGCTGACGGTGGAGAAAATCAACCGTACCAATGCTGCTGAGTTCAACCAGGAACTGTTTGATAAAGTATTCGGCAAGGACATTGTCACCTCGAAAGAGGAGTTCGATGAAAAGGTGCGCACCACCATCCAAGAGAACTACGACCGTGAGTCTGACAACCTGGTAAACCGTCAGATCATCGATAAAGTAATTGACAGCCTGCAAGTTGAACTACCCAAAGAGTTCTTCAAGAAGTGGTTGGTACGTGCTAACCAGGGCAAACTGACGGCTGAGCAGGTAGAAGAGCACTACAACGACTACGAGCGTGAGCTGAAGTGGTCGATGGTGCGCAACAAGGTAGTGGAAACCGAAGGCCTGAAGGTGTCGAACGACGAAATCGTAGACCGCACCATTCAGAAGATCATGGGCCAGTTCAACCTGCCCGAGGTGAACGAAGAGCTGCAGGCGTCGATGCGCAGCTTTGCCGATAACTATCTGCGCCAGGACAACGGGAAGAACTACGTGGACGAGTATGAAGCCATTCTGGCAGAGAAAGTACTCGAAAACCTGCGCGGCAAAGTTGTTGTTAACGAAACACCGATTACGGCCGAGGACTTCCGCAATCAAAACCAACAGGCGAGCTAATTTGCCGTATTAGGTTTTCAGGTCAACAAAAAAGCCCTTACTTGCCGTAAGGGCTTTTTTGTTGACTCATAGTTTTCGTTGAACTCACACTACCTTATTTTTCCCCATGCTGAATAAACAAGAATTCCGTAAGTTTGCTGTGAAAGGCCAAGGCATGAGCAGCCTGGGCGTTGACCAATACATCCAGCACGTGGAGGGCCAGACCCGCAACGGCCTGATGCTGCCTACTGGCATGACCCGCTCGGTAATTGAAGAGCGCCCTACCCGCTTCGCTGAAATTGACGTTTTCTCGCGCCTGATTATGGACCGCATCGTGTTCCTGGGCACGGGCGTAGACGACTATATCGCCAACATCATCACGGCGCAGCTGTTGTTCCTGGAGTCAGCTGACGCCAAGAAAGACATTCTGCTCTACATCAACTCGCCTGGTGGCTCGGTGTATGCCGGCTTGGGTATCTACGACACGATGCAGTACGTGAATCCCGACGTGGCTACTATCTGCACTGGTTTGGCTGCTTCGATGGGTGCCGTGTTGCTGGCTGGTGGCGCTAAAGACAAACGCTCGGCCCTACCCCACGCTCGCGTCATGATTCACCAGCCTTCGGGTGGCGCGCAGGGACAGTCGTCGGATATTGAAATCACGGCCCGTGAGATTCTGAAGCTGCGCAAGGAGTTATATGATATCCTGGCCATGCACACCGGCAAAACCTATCAGGAAATCCACGACAACTCGGACCGCGACTACTGGATGCGCGCTGATGAGGCCAAAGAGTATGGCCTGATTGACGAAGTTCTGGAGAAAAAGAAAGACTAAGTTAGTCGTGTCATTCTGTTTGGAATGACATACGTAAGCCCGCCGGATGACCATCAGGTCACTCGGCGGGCTTTTTGCTTCGGGCAGATTTCCTCGTTGTGGCAACTTTTTTTTGCTCGTCGGGCGTTGGCCTTTTCGTACCTTTGATAACCGGTTGCATTTCTACCGGTTCTACCCCCTATTTCTGAGAGTTCTACAATGGCAGATATAACGTGCTCCTTCTGCGGCAAAGCCAAAAAAGAAGTTTCGGTCATGATTTCCGGCATCAATGCGCACATCTGTGAGCGGTGCGTAGGTCAGGCCCAGCAGATATTGAACGAGGAAAACAAGATTCGCTCGAACAGCAAAGCGCCCAAGTTCAATTTGGTGAAGCCGCGCGAGATGAAGGACTATCTCGACCAGTACGTGGTAGGGCAGGATGAGGCCAAAAAGGTGATGTCGGTGGCGGTATATAACCACTACAAGCGCCTGATGCAGAAGCCGCAGAAAGACGATGTGGTGATTGAGAAATCGAACATCATCATGGTAGGCGAAACCGGTACCGGCAAAACCTTCCTGACGCGCATGCTGGCTAATATTTTGCAAGTACCCTTCTGCATAGCCGATGCTACCGTGCTGACCGAAGCTGGCTACGTGGGTGAAGACGTGGAAAGCATCCTCACACGCCTCCTGCAAGCTGCCGATTACAATGTAGAGGCAGCAGAGCGCGGTATCGTGTATATCGACGAAATCGACAAGATTGCGCGTAAGAGCGACAACCCCAGCATCACGCGCGACGTGAGCGGCGAGGGCGTGCAGCAGGCTATGCTAAAGCTGTTGGAAGGCACTACCGTGAACGTGCCCCCGCACGGCGGCCGCAAGCACCCCGAGCAGAAGATGATTACGGTGAATACTGAAAATATCCTGTTCATCTGTGGAGGCGCTTTTGTAGGCATTGAGCGCATCATCAAAAACCGTCTCAATACCAAGCCCATTGGCTTTGCCAAAACGCAACTGGAGGAGAACATCGATACGCAGAATTTTCTGCGCTACGTGACGGCACAGGACCTAAAGGCATTCGGCTTGATTCCCGAGTTGATTGGCCGCCTACCCGTACTCACGCACCTCAACCCTTTAGACCACGCTACCCTGCGCAAAATCCTGACGGAGCCGAAGAACTCGATTGTGAAGCAGTACCAGCGCCTGTTCCAAATGGAAGGCATTGAGTTGAGCTTCTCGGAAGATGCCCTGGAGTACATCGTGCAGCGCGCTGATGAGTACCGCCTTGGGGCTCGCGGCCTGCGCAGTATCTGCGAAAGCATCATGACCGACGCCATGTTCGACATGCCATCGGATGCAGATGCAAACGAATTGGTGATTGACGCAGATTATGCGCGTAGTAAGTTTGAGCAGTCACCGCTGAAGCAGTTGCGGGCGGCGTAGGAGTGCTGCATAAAAAGCAAAGGCCGGAACGTATGCTACGTTCCGGCCTTTGCTTTTTATGCTCTTTGAAAAGATTAACTGAAAAATATTTTAGACAAAGGAATGCCTACTATACAAAATACAATTAATAAAACTACCCAAATTACATATGTATAAAATGGACTAATATCGAGGTTTCCCTTCATACATAACACAATAAGATATCCACTATTTCTTCAAATATCCTACCATCAGCTTTGCCGCCTTTTCCGCCGCATTGTGCCTACCTAGCTTCTCACGCAATTCGGCGTAGCCAGCTTTCTGTTCGGCAATAAACTCCTCGTCGGCGGTGATTTTCTTTAGCTCCGTAACGAGGTTCCGAGAGTTAAGCTCACCCTGAATCAGTTCTTTTACTACCTCGCGGTCTACAATCAGGTTGACGAGTGAGATGTAGGGTACCTTGATAACTGCTTTGCCGATGGCGTAGGTCACGGCACTGGTACGGTAGCAAACCACTTGTGGCACGCCAAATAAGGCTGTTTCTAAGGTGGCGGTACCGCTGGTAACGAGGGCAGCGGTGGCATGCCGAAGCAGATCGTAGGTTTGGTTGAAAAGAATGCGAACGTTGTTGCGCTCGAAGTGGGCGTAGTAGTTGGGGTCGAGGTTGTCGACGCCGGCCACGATGAACTGGTAGTCGAGGAAAGGTGGTAGAATGGCCACCATCTCGTAAAGCATCTCCTCTATTTCCTGCTTACGTGAACCGGGCAGCACCGCAATGATTGGCTTCTGCCGGTCGAGATGGTTGCGCTGGTAGAAATCGGGGGCAGTAGGGTGCTCGGCTACGGCATCGGCGGTAGGATTGCCAATGTAATCCACCTTGTAGCCGAACCGCTGATAGAACTCCTCTTCAAAGGGTAGGATGACAAACATCCGGTCGACCAGGGCTTTCACCTTATGCACGCGGCCTTGGTTCCAGGCCCATATCTTAGGCGAAATGTAGTAGAAGACCTTAATGCCGTGGCTTTTGGCAAATTTTGCTACGCGCATATTAAATCCAGCGTAGTCAACCAGAATAACTACATCAGGTTTGTAGGCAAGTAAATCCCGCTGACATTCTTTGAGGTAGCCGCGAAACTTGAGCAGGCTGGTAGCGGCTTCCCAGAAACCCATAATGGCCATTTCCTGGTAGTGGTGCACCATTGTGCCGCCCACAGCCTGCATCATGTCGCCACCCCAAAAGCGAAAATCGGCGGCACTGTCTTGCTGCTGCAACTGGCGCATCAAATTGGCAGCATGAAAATCGCCGGAACGCTCACCCGCAATCAGATAGTACTTCATATCTAATAATTAAGAATTAGGAATTAGGAATTAGGAATTAAAACTTGGATTCGGTTAGCTAAACAAAAAACCAATTTCTAATTATTAATTCTCAATTATTCATTACTCTGTTTCGCCGTAATATTCGACGAAGTTGCGGGGGGTTTCGTAGAGTTTGAGGCAATGTAATTGTGCCGACGTGATGCTGGGTAGTTCGCGGACCAGAATTTCCCAGAAGGCTATAACTAGGTTTTCAGTACTAGCCATTTTGCCGGCCATAAAGGGCACGTCCAAATTCAGATTTTTGTGGTCTACCTGGTCAATAATGTGTTGTTTAATGAGCGTGCTTAAAGCTTTCAGGTCTACTACGAAGCCGGTTTCGGGGTCGGGGTTGCCGCGCACTGTCACAATCAACTCGTAGTTGTGGCCGTGCCAGTTTACATTGGCGCAGGGGCCAAATACCTCGTGGTTGCGCTCCTCGCTCCACTTGGGGTTGTATAGTTTGTGGGCAGCGTTGAAGTGCTCCTGACGGCTGATGTATAGCATGGGTACTGGGGTGTTTGGGCTTAAGGGACCGGGACCTGGGAACTGGGCTCGATGTTCTGGTGAATAAGTATTGCTTCTTAAGCCCAGTTTTCAGACCCTTGGTCCCTCAGACCCCAAAAGATCCTGTTACCCTTTTTTTCGCAGCAAATATACGAAGAACGGCACGCCGAATAGGGCCGTAACCAAGCCAACGGGTAGGCCGGCGGGTGGGTAGAGCAAACGAGCCAACAAGTCGCAGGCTAACAGGAAATCGGCCCCTAGGATGGCACAGAACAGCAAATTTAGTGGCCCCGTGACGCCCAGCACCCAGCGCGTGATGTGCGGAATCATTAATCCAACAAAACCAACAGGCCCGCAAAGCGCTACTACACAGCCTGTAAGTACCGAAGATATAAGCAGTAGCAGCCAGCGCGTGCGGGCCACCGATACGCCCAGTGCGTCAGCGCGCTCCTCCCCTAGCAACAATATATTCAGCTCGTGGCGACGAAACGTGAAGAGTAGTAAGGCCGCAGCCAAAGCCACTGCCGGGTAGGGCAACAGCTCCCAACCAGCTCGCTCGAAGCTGCCCATGGCCCAAAAAACAACGGTACGTAGTTTTTCCTGGCTGCTGGCCATAAAGGTGAGCACACCTCCTATAGCTGTTGTTAGAGAACCTACCGCTACCCCGGCTAGCAGCAACTGCGCGGGTAGCAGCTGCCCACGCCGGGTACCTAGCAGCACCACTACAAGTGTGGCCGCCAGCGCACCGCTCAGGGCTGCCAGTGGTGGCAGGTAGATACCAGCTACGGTGAGGGTAGGCACCAGCGCAAAACACAGAATAGCTCCCAGCGAAGCGCCCGAGGCCGTACCCAATAGGTAGGGGTCGGCCAGTGGATTGTTGACCATAGCCTGCATCAGGTAGCCGCTAAACGCTAGGCTGCCACCAGCCAGCAGGGCCAGCAGGATACGGGGTAGGCGTAGTTGCACCAGCACCAGTTGGGCGGGGTCGGTGGGGTCGTAGTGCAGCAGAGCGCGGCCGATGAGGGCGTAGCTGGTATCGTAGCTGCCGATGCGCAGACCAGCGGCTACCAGCACCAGCAGCACCAGCAGGCTACCCAGCAGCCAGGGCGTGGGGTGGCGACTCATACGGCGGGCGGCGCCCATATCAGCCGGTGCAGCTCCCGTACCGACTCTACCACGCGCGGGCCGGGCCGACTCATTAGGTCGTCGGTGACGTCGTATACGCGGCCCTGCTGGTAGGCCCGGATGCGGCGCAGTTCGGGATAATTCTTGAAAAAGGTGCTGTCCATCTTTCCGAACCGACCACCCAGCAGCACCGTGGGGTTCAGCTTGAGGATGTACTCACGAGTAAGCGCTGGGTAGGGTTGGGCAAACTGTTCTACCACGGCGTTTTGTCCGCCCGCCAGCTGGATTTTATCGGTGAAGAGCGTGTTTTGCCCATACACGTAGATGGGGTCTTGCCACGTAATAGCCAGCACGGCCGGGCGCGGGGTAGGCGCGGGCAACTGTTGCACGGCTTGCAGGGCAGCCGCGAGCGAATCGGTGAGGCGGCGGGCGTCGGCGTCGCGGTGCAGGATATGGCCCAGGTCGCGCAGGCCGCGCAGCACATCGGCCACTTTCTCGTAGCGTTGATAGTATACAGGGATGCCCAGCTTTTCCAGGCGGGCCGCATCATCGAGCGAGGTGATGCCTTCCACTGTAAACACCACGTCGGGCTTCAGGCTCACTAGCCGCTCAATATCCAGAGGGTAGCTATTGACGATGGGTTTGCGTAGGGCCGCCGCCGGGTAGTCGCACACCTGCGTGCGGGCAACGATGGTAGCCGTATCGGCCACGGCAAACAGCATTTCGGTCATAGACGCAGCCAAGGACATAATGCGGCGCGGCTGGGCGGGCACTTGTACGGGGCGGCCTAGGTCGTCGTGGAGCTGCTGGGGAGCGGTAGGGGTAGTAGTGGGTGGCCGATCGGGCTGGCAGGCCAGCAACAGCAGGAGCGAAAACAGGAGGCAGCGAGGCATACCGTAAAAGTAAGGAGCCCGCAGCGGAGGTCAACTTCAGGGCGCCAATTGCGTTACGGTAGCACTCCGCGGTACTTTCTTACTTTTGTCGCAAATCCTACTCTTATGATCGTAGTTACTGGCGCGGCCGGCTTCATTGCCAGCTGCCTCGTCACCCGCCTCAACGCCGCCAATTTCAACGACATTGTGGTGGTCGATAATTTTGCCGTGGAGCGCAAGTTGCCCAACCTGAGCGGCAAACGTTTGAAAGAATACGTAGACCGCAACGAGTTTTTCGACTGGTTGGAGGAGCACCATGAGCAGGTGGAATTCATCTTTCACCTGGGCGCCCGCACCGACACCACCGAGCAAAATCGCGACGTGCTGGCTTTGCTGAACCTCGACTACTCCAAACAAATGTGGCAGGCGTGCTGCCGCTACCAGTTGCCCTTGGTATACGCCTCCTCGGCAGCTACCTATGGCCTGGGCACCGTGGGCTACGACGACGACGAAGCCCTGCTGCACTTGCTACAGCCGCTGAATGCCTACGGCGACTCGAAAAACGACTTCGACAAATGGGCGGTGGCACAACCAGAAAAGCCCTTTTTCTGGGCCGGACTGAAGTTTTTCAACGTGTACGGCCCCAACGAGTACCATAAGGGCCGTATGGCTTCCGTGATTCTGCATGCCTACCAGCAGATTCAGCAAACCGGCTCCATGACGCTGTTCCGCTCCCACAACCCCAACTACGCCGATGGGGAGCAGAAGCGCGATTTCATCTATGTGAAGGATGTGGTGGAAGTTTGCTATTTCCTGATGCAGACGCGCCAGCACTCCGGGATTTACAACCTGGGCACCGGCGAGGCGCGCACGTTCCTCGATCTGGCCCTAAACACCTTTGCCGCCCTGGGCCGCACCGCCGATATCCAGTTTCAGGATACGCCCGAAGTGATTCGCGACAAATACCAGTATTTCACGCAGGCTAACATGCAGAAGCTGCGCAGCATCGGGTACGAACAACCATTCACGCGGCTGGAAGACGGCATTGCGGACTACGTACAGAATTACCTGGTTCCTAGTAAGCATATGTAGCCTATCCGGCTTATAAAACCATTTCTGGCACCAAAAAGCCCCGACACTATCTGTAGTGTCGGGGCTTTTTGGTGTTAAGCGGCTAATTCCTGAGCATCGTCGGTTGGGAACAGGGGGCGCAGGGTAGCCTCGGCGGCGGGAGCGGTTTCGACGCTGGGTGCTACCTGCCGACGCAAGGCGCGCATGAGCAGGTATTTGTACTCTGCCGCGTCGGCCAGAGCAGCCTCAATGGCGCGCACCGCCTCGTCGTACGCTACTACCGGCACGTTTTCGGCTTCTTCGCCGGTAGGGTAGGTCAAATAGAAAACGGGGGCTTCCAAGTATTCAGCAGCTGATTTCATAGGATATAGAAGGTAGAGTGAAAGTACGTTTTGCAGGCTGTTGATAAAACAAATGCCTTAGCAAAATCATTCGATTTGGCTAAGGCATTTAGTAGTATTATTTAAATAAAAACTCTGTAGCCAGAGTTACCTTTCATTCGTCAAGCTGGTACGATCTCCAGTACAATCTTACCGAATTGCGCGCCGTCGTCCATGTGGCGCAGGGCGGCTTCGCCTTCTGCCAGTGGAAACGTTTTGTCAATAACGGGTACCATCTTTTTCTCGCTCACGAACTGCAACAGCCCAGCAAAGTCCTCCTCAGTGCCCATGGTAGAGCCCAGTATAGTCAGCTGTTTCCAGAAAATCTTGCGGGCCGGCACTGCCGGAATATCGCCTTGCGTGGCTCCGTAGAACACGATGCGCCCACCGGGCGCCGCTGCGTCCAGCAGATTGTTGAAGCCCGGACCGGCGGCGCTGTCGATGATGACATCGAAGCCGCCGCCGACTTGCTTGGCGAGGGTAGCGGGCCAGTTTTCGGCTTGGTAGCTGATACCGCCCTTGGCGCCCAGCGCCTGGGCCTGTTTTATCTTCTCGTCTGAGCTGGATGTTACCCACACCTCGGCGCCACTGGCTACGGCCATTTGCAGGGCCAGCAGGGCCACGCCCCCGCCTACCCCCGACACCAGCACCCGCTCGCCGGCTTGTAGGTGGGCGCGGGTAAACAGCGCCCGATACGCCGTGACGCCACCTAGTGGCAGCGCTGCCGCTTGTGCAAAGCTCAAGTGCTCTGGCAACGGGTGCACGTAGCGGGCCGGCACACACGCGTATTCGCCGAAGGTACCATCGTGGGGCAGACCCAAAATCTGAAACTCCTTGGCCTGCGCAGCGAGATTATCGCCCCAGTGCATGCCCGGGTTGATGAGGACCGCTTGATTCCGCAGGGCTTCGTCGGCGCCTTCGCCTAGCTCTGCCACGGTACCGGCACCATCAGAGCCCAGAATGATAGGAAACTTCAGTCCGGCGTACTGACCTTTTTGAATCCAGACGTCGCGGTGGTTGAGGGCGGCGGCGTGCAGCCGTACCAGTGCCTCGCCGGGGCCGGGGGTAGGGGTAGGAACTTCGCGGAGTTGCAGGGTCTGATTGACCCCATCCAGAATAAGAGCTTGCATAAACCAGTGTATGGTGATGAGCAGTGAGAACAAAGAAAAAGCTAGGAGCGGCTATAGGAAACGCGCCCGGAGCGCTGGGGTAGGTAGCCAACAGGCTTCCTCCCGACCAAACCAACGGTACCGATGGCTCGCTACCCAACGGTAGGCGGCATCGCGCAGCTTGCGCGGCACCACCCGCAACGCGTATAGCCACCGCCAGCCAGGCAGATGCCGCATAATACGCAGCACCGCCTCCGAGTGCGTAAATACACGCCCATTTTCCACCAGTACTACGGTCTCGGGTGTGGCTGCTACCACGGCACCATGCGTAGCCAGCAGCGCCTGCCCTACCCCCGACTGCAACGAGGCAAACTGGAAATGGGCTTGCGCGTCGCGGGCAATAACGAATTGGACGAAGCCATTGCACAGGTTGCAGACTCCATCAAACAGAATGACAGCAGGTGGTTGGGGCATAAGGTGAGTGCAGGCTTTTCCAGCCATGTATACTTCTGACACGGTGAAACTCATTTTTAGTTACCCCAACTAGCTACTAAAGGGCTTCGGCTCCCTGTGGCAGTTAGCAGATTTACAGAATATTAGCTATTACGAATACAGGAATTCAGTCATAATAATTTTTAATTAAATCAACCTTTAGCCTGATGAATAATGTACAAAATATTCGCTTTTAGTGTCAATATTGCAACCATTATACCGGCATGATGCGTACAAGGGAGCTATTTGCCTTGAATGGCACCACATGCATTCTTTCAACCAATTCACCAAAACGATGATTAAGAAGAATCGCTTCGCTTTGCTGGCAGCTACCGTGCTGGCAAGCGGCCTGGGCTTAGGTGCCTGCAACACGACCTCGGAAATGGGTACGACCGACGGCACTACAACCACCGGTACCGAGTCTACCACTACAGGCACGGACGCTACAACCACTACGGGTACGATGAGCACCACGACGGGCACCACCACGGATGCTTCTACCACGGGTACGATGAGCACCACCACGGGTACCACAACGACCGGTACCACTACAGGTATGACCACTACGGGTACTACTACGGGTACCACAACGACCGGCACTACCACCGGTACGACCACAACGGGCACCACTACTACTGGTACGACCACGACTGGTACAACCACTGGCACCCCGCAGTAGTCCATAGCACAATGCACTTACTGTCGGCCTAGCGGCCTGCTAGCGGCCGGAAGCCTTATCCATTGGATAGCGCTTTCGGCCGCTTTTGCGTATGGTAGGTCCGGTCTGATGTGGTAGCCATCAGCCGTGTGCCTAGTAGTCCTGTTATCCTTATCTGCTTATGAACCGTGTATTAGCCGTTCTTCGGCAACCTTTTGTGCTGGATGTGCGGGCGTTGGCGCTACTGCGGGTGGCGGTAGCCGCTGTTGTGCTCGTAGACTTGGCCGTTCGTGCTACCGATCTGGAGGCCCATTACTCCAACATGGGCGTGCTACCGTTACACGTGTTATATGAGCACAACTGGAATCCTTACGAGCTGTCTATTCATACCAGTAGCGGGCTGTGGCAGGTGCAGGCGGTGCTGTTTTTGCTGGCCGCATCCGCAGCCATAGCGCTGCTGCTCGGCTACCGCACCCGGCTGATGACCATTGTATCGTGGGTGCTGCTGGTATCGGTGCAAAACCGAAATCCGCTTATCAGCCAGGGCGGCGACGATCTGCTGCGGATGCTGCTGTTCTGGGGCATCTTCCTACCCTGGGGGCGCGTGTACTCGCTCGATAGCCGGCAACAGCCGCCCCCTACCAGCCTCACCACGTGCAGTGCCGCTACGGTGGCCTACGTGGTGCAACTGGCACTGGTATACTGGTGTACGGCCCTGCTCAAAAGCGGCGTCGAATGGACCCAAACCGGCACTGCACTCTACTACGCCCTCAGCCTCGATCAAATATTGCTACCGGGTGGCCGCTTGCTCTACCCCTACCCCGAGCTAATGCGTGGGCTCACGTTTGCCACGTACTACATGGAGCTGTTGCTGCCTTTTGTGCTGTTTATTCCGTGGCGCGTGGCGTGGTGGCGCGGGCTGTTTATCGGGACGCTGGTGCTGTTCCATCTGGGCATCAGCCTCACGCTATTTGTGGGCTTGTTTTTCCTGATTAACTGGGCTTCCCTACCCGGCTTGCTCCCGCCCGCAGCCATGGACTGGTTGGAACGCAAGCTGGTGCCACGTGCTAGGCGCCTCGGTACGCGCCTAACGCAGTGGCGCACGGGTTGGCAGTGGCCGGCTCCTACCTGGCGCAGCCCGGTGCGCGTGCATCTGACCGCCCACATCGAGCACGCGCCGCAAAGCGTCAAGTTGCTGCGGGCCGTGCGCAACACCGTGGTAGGCGTGCTGCTGGTCTATATCTGCTGGTGGAATTTCGACACGGTTACGTCTACGCGATTGGCTATGCGCGAGCAGTTTCGGTGGCTGGGCTATTTGTTCCGCATCGACCAACACTGGGGCATGTTTGCGCCCGCGGTGTTCAAAGATGATGGCTGGTACATTCTGGAAGGCACCACCGCAGAAGGCCGCAAAATCGACCTAAACCGAAGCGGGGCGCCCCTCACGTATGCCAAACCCGCTGCCGTTGTGAGTTTGTTTCCCAATGACCGGTGGCGCAAATATTCTGAGAATTACTTATTCGTCAGCAACGCCTTTATGCGTCCCTACTACTGCAACTATATGCTGCGTATCTGGGGTGAAAATTCTGCTCATCCGCGCCTCAAGCAACTCGAGGTTATCTACATGAAGGAAGTGAGCCTGCCGGATTATAAAACCACTAAACCCAGCCGCGAAGTGCTCTGCGGCTGCGCGCCGTGAGGTAAATAGCCAAAACGTCTGTCCTCCTGAGCACAGCGAAGGACCTTCTCACATTAGCACGATGCTGGTAACAACAACTCGTTCTAGCGTGAGAAGGTCTTTCGCCGTGCTCAGGAGGACAGACGTTTCGGCTATTTACCACTTCATAACCTTACCATTCACCGTTTTACTCCTCATTCAGCAAAATATCGCAATACCAAAAGGCGCTGAGCGGAGCTTCGCTTACCGGAGCAGGGTAGGTGCGCCGCACAATGTCGCCGCGCTGGAAGGTGATGGGTTGCTGGAAGTAGGGCGCATCGAAGAGAAAGGTGTGGTACTCACCATTTTCGCCGCAGGGGTCTACGCCGGCAGGTAGGTCTCGCAGAAAATCCTCGTCGAGCAGGCGGCCGCAGAAGCTACAGTCGAGGTAGGCCTCGTTTACGCATACCACTACAGCTCGAAAACCCAGCGTCAGGTACTCGCGCAGCAGCTCAAGGGTAGGGCGTTGCCACAGCGGAAACACGGCCTGCAGGGCTAGCTGAGTGAGCTGCTGCTCGCGGTAGGCGCGCAAATCTTCCAGAAAAATATCTCCAAACGCCACATGCGTAGCACCCTCTGCCTGCAGTTCCTGCAACGCGGCCTGTGTATGCTGCTCGTATTCGGCCATGCTGGGCGCTTCGGGTAGGCACACTTGGTGCAGGGGTAGGGCCAGGCACCGGGCCTGCGCTTCCAGCAGTTCTACCCGCACACCGTGCATGGATACGCGGTCGTAGTGTGCGTTTACGTTGGTGAGCAGGTGGGCTACCTGGTAACGGTTGTCGCGCAGCAGGTAGTAGAGCGCCAAGGCCGAATCTTTGCCGCCGCTCCAGCTCATGGTTGTTACAAGTGCCATTGGCCGAAGATACGCGCCGGGCAATTCTGGCGGTTAGGCCGGCCGTTGGGCGGCTAGTTTACGTATAGCCTCTCTGACTCCACTTTACATGACCAATCTCCCGATGAAACGTTCTTTCTTCCTGGGCGTGGCGCTTGCTGCTACTACCCTATCCTTCACTTCCTGCGACTACAACAAAGGCCCTGGCACCGAAACCCAACGTGAAGGCACCTTTGCAGAAGCTCCCGACGCCCGCACCACCGATACCGACATCGACAGCGTGAATGCCGACCAGACAGTAACCACCCCACAGGGCCTCGATTCTCCTGCCGACCAAGCCACCAAAGACACGCCACCCACCAGTAAGAACGGCGCCACAGACGCGCCCGGCGGCCAGAACCCACCCACCCCGAACGGCAGCAATTAGTTTGCTTTCGTCTCAACAGAAAAGCCCTTGGACATTGATTCCAAGGGCTTTTCTGTTGAGACGAATTCAACTTTTTTAGCTCATCTGCCGGGCTTTGGCGGCTTGTTTGGCCTTGGTGTTGGCTTCCTTATCGGCTTTAGTAAGCTTGGTGCCTTTGCGACCTTGCAGAATGGCTAGGCCGCTGCTTACAGCAATACTATCCTCAATAACCCCCGCCAAAACAGGCTGTTTGGTGCTGCTGATGAGCTGCTTGCGGAAAGCTAAGGTAGCGTAGCTGGTAGCCACGGCCGCTACACTGCCTAGCAGCGCGCCGGTGAGGGCACTGCCCTTCTGCGACTTGTATACAACGGCCCCAATCAGAGCACCTGCTACGGCCCGGCTGGGTAGCACGGTAGGCGCCGTACGGTCGTCGGCCTCAGGTTGCTTATCACCTATCAGCTCAGCGCCAGCTAGCACCGACAGCACGTTGGCGGTGATGGGCGACTGCATAAAGCGCAGCGGCGAGTCGCCGAGGTAGGGAGATTTATGTTTTACCAACGATTTGCTCAGCAAGGCCGGGGCCGTCATGCTGCGCATGCTGGCCACAGTAGCCAGCCCCAGCGTTTGCCAGAATTTATTTTTCATGAGAATGGATGAACAATGGAGGGATTAATTTCCTGCCTTCTTTAACGGCACAACTCCCTACCCGGACGAATATCTTACCCAAAGAATTCTGGCTACTCCTGCTTGGGCTGCGGCCCCTGCCCGGCGCGGGCGTAGGCAAACGTGGCCAGCGGCGTCACGCGGTGGTAGCCGTCGAGGCCGGAAATGCACACGTCGTCGGCCTCATGCAAGTGCAGTGAACCATCTGGCTGTAGCACCGCCTCGGACAGGTAGATGTGCTCTACCGCCCCTACTAGCAGCCGGGTGCCGTTGGCTTTGATTTCGATTTCTTCCTGCAAGCGCAGGCCTATGCTAATCTGACTTTCCTGCACATAAGGAGCCGGAAAATCATCGCGATACACGGGTGTGAACCCGCACGCATCAAACTCCGACTCTTCGGCTGGGAAGTTGGCGGAGGTGTAGTGCGCCTGCGCCACATAGGCAGCGGGCACATGATTGATAGTATAGCACCCTGTATGCTGAATATTGGAGTAAGTATGGCGCGGCACCGAGGTAGGGCGCGTGACCATACCCAACAGCGGCGGGTTGGAGCCCAAATGCAGCACCGAGCTGAAAATAGCCAAGTTAGTCTGCCCCTCGGGCGAGGCCGTGCCGATAAGATTGGCGGGCTTATACCCGGTTATGGAGTTGATGAGGTTGAGCCGATAGATCTTCTCATACGACTCGATATCGGCGGCGGTGATGTGGGGCATGGGTAGGGTGTAGAAGACAAGCAGGATACTGTATACGAAATTCAAATAATGCAAGGATACGTGCAAACCACATATCTACTAAGTACTTACCGCACAGGAAATACGTATTTATCACCGCCTTTTAGTACTTATACACACGTCATGCAGGCGTATACAAGGAGCGAACCTTCCCACGTCCTTTCATTTAAAGACCTGATTATGAAAAAGAAATGGCTTTCGCTTCTAAGCGCCGCCTTCGTTGCTTCGTCTCTTGCTATGTACTCCTGTAACGACGATGATAACAACGCCCCATCGGGCACAACTGCAGGTAACACCACCGCAGGTGGAACTACAGCAGGTGGCACCACGGCAGGTGGTACTACGGCTGGCGGTACTACGGCTGGCGGTACTACTGCGGGTGGAACTACGGGCGCTACAACGGCTGGCGGTACCACAGCAGGTGGTACTACTGGCGCTACTACTAGCGGTGGCACTACTGCAGGTGGTACTACAGGTACTACTGGTGCTACAACAGCTGGCGGTACCACAGCGGGTGGCACTACTGGCGCTACAACAGCAGGTGGCACTACTGGCGCCACGACAGCGGGTGGCACTACCGCTGGTGGTACCACTGGCGCTACTACTAGCGGCGGCACCACCGGCGCGACGACGGCTGGCGGCACGACTGGTGCTACGACGGCTGGCGGTACTACCGGTGGTGCTACGACGGCTGGCGGTACTACCGGTGGTGGAACCACAGGTGGTGGTTCTACTGGCGGTGCAGGCGGTGGTGGCGGTGCATAAACTGTCTAGTCCAAAATTGATGTAATGCATAAAGGCCATCAGCACTTGCTGATGGCCTTTATCGTAAACGCTGCCGCCGAAACTTACCGTTGGTCTTCGGCCCAGGCGTCCATCTTGCGTTCTAGCACCGAAAGCGGCATCACACCATCTTTCAACAGCTCATCGTGGAAGGCACTGAGGATGAAATGATTGCTCCGCTCCCGCGGGTTGCGGGGGCGTAGTTTCTGCGAAGCCCCCAGCAGCTTCTGGTACTTGGCACGCAGCTCCTGAATCTTCAGAGCCCCTACCTTGTAGGAAAGCGCCTGACCCGGAATGGCCATGTAGCGCTCAATCTCGGCAGTAGCGCCCTGCTCGCTGATGGCCTCGTTTTCCATCATATACTGAATGGCCTCTTCGCGGGTCATACCTTTGGTATGCATACCCACGTCCACCACCAATCGGATGGCGCGGTGAATCTCGTCGCCCAGGGCACCCATGCGCTGGTAGGGGTCGGTGTAGAGGCCTAGCTCCCGTCCCAGGCTTTCGGTATACAGCGCCCAGCCCTCGCCCATAGCCCCATACCACGCAAAGCGCCGGAACTTGGGTAGGCTGTCGTTTTCCTGCTGCAACGAAATTTGGTAGTGGTGGCCCGGAATGGCTTCGTGCAAAAACAGCGACTCCATTCCCGACGTCACGTTGAACTCGCGGGCGTTCAGAATCGGGATGTAGAAGATGCCCGGCCGCGTACCGTCGGGGCTACCCTGGTTGTACTCGGCCGAGGCAGACGCAGCCCGGAACGCCTCCGTCTGCCGGATCTCAAACGGCGTTTTGGGGGTGCGACCAAACATCTTTTTCAGGTTGGGCTCGATGCGCGCCTGAATACCACGAAACGCAGTAAGCACCTGCTCCGGCGTTTGGTAGGGAGTAAATTGTTTGTCGGTTTTCAGGTATTCAAAAAACGCTGCCAGATCACCTTTGAAGCCCACTTTGGCTTTTATTTCTTCCATCTCCCCCGAATGCGGCTTACCTCGGCGCGGCCGGTCTGGTAGATTTCTTCCGGCGTTTTGTCGGTGGTGGTCCAATACTTCACGTAGTAGCGGTACGTGTCGGCACCGTTGGGTATTTCAGAAATACCGGTGGTAGTACGGGCCTTCGGTAGGTACTCGTTTTTCAGGAAATCGGCCAGCTTGCGGTAAGTAGGCACCAACTGCGTGAGGATGGCCACCTTATACGAATCGACCAGCCGTTGCTGATCTACCTCCGACACACCTGCCGGAAACTTCTGCACCGGCGCAAAAAACAAGCTTTTGGTAGGGTCGCTTACCACGAAAGCCTCCATCTGCGGAATCATCTTCTCCACCAACGGCCGCGGCAGCATCACACCCGTACGCATCCCTACCCGAAAATTAGCAATGGCCGAGTCGGCCCACACCGCGAAAGCCTTCGTGCGACCCAGCCAGTTGTCATAGTCCTGCGCCGTTTTAAAGGGCTGGTTTCCAGTGCCCGCGCCATATTGCCCCATGGTGAGGGGTAGGCCCCAAAACTGCTGAAACGGCATTTGCCAGGTGTTCAGCCTCAGTCCCGCAAGGCGGGTCTGCATCTCGTACTCAAAGATGTCGTAGCTGATTTTGTCGTTCTCGACCAGCGAGTCGCGCTGAAACAGGTGCAGCTGGTCGAGAGAGGTTTGGTAGAATGTGCGCAACGAGTCGCGGAACGCGTGCGTCTGGTCGTTGGGCAGGCGGTTGTTGAAGCGGTTGTCGCCCTGTGCCGTGGCCTCCATCGGAAAAAAGCGCGACTGTTGCTCCCAGTAGTTGCTGTACAACGCCCGCAGGCTGGCCGGTTTGGGCACGTCCGATGTGGCATTGACCGTTTCGGCAGCTTTCTTTTTTTGCTCTGAGCAGCTGAATAAGAGGCAGGCCGCTGCACCGGCCAGGAAGAGATTCTTCATATAGTAAGGTAGGGAAGCTGAACAAGCGAGGGCGAAAAGATACACGCTTTTGTACGGGCCGCCACGTGGCTACGACCGGATGCTACCTGCGACATCCTCGCTCAGCGGCGACACTGCTGGCCCGAAATACCCGAGTAGGTGCCCGTCTTCGCTAACGAGGTATTTCGAGAAGTTCCAGTCGGGCGCTTGTTCGTTCCAGCCGTTTTGGCGGGCCTGGCTCAGCCATTGATACACCGGGTTTTGCGCCGGCGTTTTCACCACCACGCTTTTCTGCATCAGCGGAAACGATACGCCAAAGTTCACCTGGCAAAACTGCTCAATGGTTTTGTCGTCGGCTTTTTCCTGCTCGGCAAAGTCGTTGGCCGGAAAGCCCAATATCACCAGCTCGTCGGCAAACTGCTCGGAGAGCTGTTGCAACTCCGCGTACTGGTTGGTGTAGCCGCAGTTAGAGGCCGTGTTCACCAGCAGTACCTTCTTGCCCTTCAGCTCCTCGAAGGGTAGGCGCTGCCCATTGTTGCGCAGCCCCGCCAGCGAGTAAAACGATACCGGCGCACCGGCTTGCTGCTTGCTGGTCAACACCTTCCCCTTGCTGCTTGACTTCGACAGCCGCATAATCAGCGGGTATAGGAATTTCATGAGTTTCTGACGGAACGAGGCCATAGCGCTACTGAGTGGCGAAAAGATGCATCCGGAATTGCCCGGTTTTTAGTAAAGATACTCCGTTGGGGCGGCGCTGGTTTTCCTGAAGTTGCACCGTCCCGCCTTACAGGCGCCAGGCATCACAACCGAATTATTATATCGAACCGCCCTTAGTAGTTGGGTGGCCGCAAGCTCTCCTCACCTGTTCCAGGTCACACATTTACTTTCCGCTCCGCTACCTATGCTATCCATTTCACCCACTTTTCCCACCTACATCGGCCCCTACCCTCCGTGGGCTGTCAGCCAGCTCGTAGCTCGCCGCAGCCAGTAGATACTAAAATAGCTGGACCCTTCGGCTATGTACCCCTCCTATATGTGCCTTATTTTCTCTTCCAGCACCCTGCGCGGTGATGATCTAAGGGGTGGTGCATCGTCGATTGTGCTCGTCAATGACCAGCTGGATACGCACATGGTGCATGGCCAGCGAACGACTGAACGAGAAGGGCTTACGCACGAGCACGGCGCAGCGCTGACGCAAGGAGCAATGGATTGATTCGACGATGCTGGATTGGTGCGCGACTCGATGAGAATGCATAGCGTAGCTCTTTACGTGTTTGCCCGCGCTCCGAATGTATATTTATACCCGCTGAAGCGTTTGCACCCATACGTCTACCGGGTCGGCGGCGTAGAGCACCGGTGTACCTGCGCCCGTGGCTTTCCACCAACGTGGACTGCCACTCGTGCACCGTGGCTTGGCGTAGCGGCCAGGGCGCGTGCAGTAGCTGGCCGCGCCACAGGTCAGGACCGTGTATGTCGTGCAGCAGGTTGGGGCCAGAGGTATAGAGATAGTAGCGTTCCGTGAGAAAATGCGCCAAAGAATCGGGTTGCGAAGAAGGTAGCGGCGCCCCTACCTCCCAGGTGGCGGCAAACGTAGCAGGTGCGGCGCCAGCATGGGTGCGCGTGGCCTCGGCCCGCAGTGTATGACCGTGCTGTGTGAGACGCATGCGAGCGTGCAGGTAGGGCAGATGAAACAACGTGCGGGCCGCCCATACGCCCAGCGGCTGGGTGGCATCGAGCGAGAGAAACCACACGCCCGGCACACCATCTAGGGTAGCGTAAGTGCGCACGTTCAGTTCGTGCAGATGGTTGAGGCCCGGCACGGCAGGCAGGCCCAGCGGCCGGATGTTGCTCATGGTGAAGGGCACTACGCCCAGCCACGCCTGGCCTTCAAACACATCCAATTCTAGGCGCGGCGGCAAATAGGGCCGTAACAGCGCTGGTGCCACTGGCCAGTGCGCAAACAGTAGCTGACTCCACCGCTGCCGCATCAGGTAGGGCCAGCGGTAGAAAGGGGCAGGAAAATCAGGCACGGACGCGAGCAGAAAGAATCAGAAATTCAGGCAAGGCTGGCCTGTGCTTACGCATATGCGCCGGTTCCGTTAATAACCACAAGCGCTTCTGCTGGCTACCCTCCCGTTTTTACGCATGCAGCAGGCGCACTATTTCACGCAGACTACCTATCTGGTGTTTAGGCGCCAATGCCCGGCACGCGTCGGCGTCGCCGAAGCCGTAGCGCGCCCAGCAGGCATCGATACCACAGTTGCGGGCAAAAAGTAAGTCGGCGGCCGTGTCGCCAATCATCAGGGTAGCAGCAGGCGGCACCGACGCAAAATAAGGCTGTACAATTTGCTTATAGAGCACTGGACTGGGCTTCAGGGGCAGCTGCTGGTCGGGGTAGCTACCATCACCGACCAGCAGCTGCACATCGGCGCGCAGGCCCAAGCGCGTCAGGGAGGTTTCCAACGTCACAGCGCCTTTATTGCTGATAATGGCCACCGCAATGTTACGTGCACGGGCAGCCGCCAGTACCTCGTGGGCACCCGCAAAAGGCCGTACCAGCTCTTCTCCTTCGTTGGTGTAGATGCTGCGGTAGGTGAGCAGCCACGCCGCCAGCTCAGCGCCGGCTAGTGACGGGTGCAGGGTCTGGAGTGTGTCGGGTGAGGTCAGGCCCAGGCTCACTACCCGTTCCAGTTCGGCGTTGGGGGGCAGTGGCACCTGATAATAGGCAAATACCTGGCGCAGGCTATGCAAAATGGCTGCCTCCGAATTGCAGAGTGTGCCATCGTAATCAAACAGAAGCAGAGAGTAGGGCATAGGCAAAAATATGGGGCGCTACGCAGGTTGTAACGCAAAAGTAAAGCTACTAGCTACAACATCGGCAACGCTCTTCCCCAGTTCAAAAGAGTGTCTCTTGTACGCACACAGCTCAACAATAAACTCATAATGAAGTAATTATATACTTCGAATTAGTAACCGAATTAACATCCGACCGTTAAGACTACAGATTTTGCCTGGCTGCAACACACTGCGCACCAACAAGCTGTACAAGTATATGGCAGCAACGAAGTGCTTGGTTTTAGCAGCTAGCAATACTTACTCTTTCTCACCAGAAACATTCTTTTCATGAAACGCTCCTTCTTATTCGCTGCCGCAGTTACGGCCGCTACCCTATCGCTCTCTAGCTGTGGCAACGATTCCACTTCTACGGATACCTCTACTACCTCTACCGGCACCACGGATTCTAATCCAACAATGAACTCGGATACGGGTATGAATGCCGACACAACCATGTCTACGATGCCCTCGGATGGTACCTCTACCATGTCGGGCGACGGCGCGGCCACTAGCACGACTGGCACGTCTACGGGCAGCAGCGGTACTATGAATGGCGCCACTACGGGTACCACGGCTGGTACTACCGCAGGCACTACCACAACCGGGACGACTACAGCCGGCACTACGGGCTCTACTACCATGTAGGCAGCATTTGCCGTTTCACTACCGAAAAGCCACCCCAAAACATAGTTTGGGGTGGCTTTTTTTATTTCTATACCATCGCCTGCCCAGGCTAGCCTGGCCTCCGGCGCCAGCGCAGCATGGTGCGCAGAAGTAGCATCCAGATTATCCCTGCCGCAAAACCTGCCGTCACGTCGGTGGCGTAGTGCACGTGCAGGTACACGCGAGTGAGGCCAATGAGCGCGGCCCACACCAGCAGCCCTACGGCTATACCACGCTGGCCATGGCGCCACGCCAACCAAGCCAGCGCCGCATACAGAGAGCTGCCAATCATGGCGTGGCCACTGGGAAAACTCAGGCCCGGCTGCGGAATCAGGGCGGAGCTGGGACGAGTGCGCTGAAAATGTAGCTTCAGCAGTTGGTTGAGCACGGTGGCCCCTGCTACTGCCAAAAAAACTATCAGAGCCTCACGCCGCCGCTGCCGCCACAACAAAAAGCTCGGTATGAGCAACACTGCCACCACCAGAAAAGGCAAGGAGGCAAAAAACGTGATGCCGCGCACCCAGGCCGTAAGTTCCGGCATGGCTGCCCGCACGGCATCCAGCTGCGCAAAGGCCCAATCATCGAAGGCAGCAGAGCGCTGTATGAATACAATGCGTGTGAGGTAAAAAAACACCCCAAAAGCCCCCAAAAAGAACAGCCCAGCCAGCGCTACTTCCAGCGTAATCAGTCCGGCTAAAGCAGCCAGACGCTCGTGCAGACGTTTTCTCATATGGCGTATCCTTACGCAACGCCCGCTGTAGTTGATACTATCCGCTGCAATACGCCCAGCCTGAAAACAAAAAAGCCGACCCGGTGAGGGGTCGGCTTTGAGTGCGCTCGGAGAGACTCGAACTCTCACACCTTGCGGAACTGCCGCCTGAAGACAGCGCGTCTACCAATTTCGCCACAAGCGCAACATGTTTACTCAGAAAACCACCCTGTCGGTAGTTGTTTGATGCTGCAAAGATACAACGGCGAATTCTCTTTGCGCAACATTTTTCTTGAAAAACATCGTAAAAAACCTCATTATAGCATCACAAAGGCTGTTTTTCAGCGAGTTGCGGATTGTGCTTGAAGCGTTTTTTTACGATTTTCTCTAGTCGTTTCAGCAGCGGAATAGCAACAAGCAGCCACACTACCCCCGCCGCGTAGCCCGCCAGTACATCGGTAGCGTAGTGCACACGCAAGTACACGCGGGTGAGGCCAATAAGCAGAATCAGCAGCACTAGCCCCGCCATCAGGCTCCGGCGTAGGGTAGGGCGTGCCACGTGTGTATGCGCCAGGTAGATGAGCAGGCCGTAGAACGAAGCCGAAATCATGGCGTGGCCACTGGGAAAGCTCAGACCAGAGGCCGATACCAACGGCAACAACGGCCGGGGGCGTTGGTAGAAATTCTTCAGCAGCAGGTTGAGCGTGATGCTACCCAATGCTACCACCGGCACCAGCAGCGAATACCATCGGTGCCGCCGCACCAGCAAGAAGTACCCGATCAGCCCCAGAGCCGCAGCTACAATAAAGTTGCGCGAGGCAAAAAACGTGAGTACCTCTACCCACTGCAGGTGAGTAGGGCCAAGTACATCCTGCGCCCACCGGAAAGCGGCCTCATCGAAGGGAGCCGCGTGCTCATCAAACACCTCTCGGCCAATAGCCAGAAACGCCACCACACCCAACACGCCCAGGCCCAATGTCAGCGCAAACTCGGTGATAAATAGCGTGATGCCCGCCAGCAGGCGCCGAAAGGAATTGGTCATGTAAGCAAACCAAAAATAAGACTACCCGATAGTATGCGTTTGCCAGCCATCTTTACAGTCTAGCGTCTAACGTTGCTCACGGCATCATTCAAATACGGTTATTCGCCATGCATGGGTCATAAACGGCCTACCTTCTCTACCACCTTCACCCCTACCCCTCTGAAAGGCTTCGACTTTGTAGCGCCGTTTTATGATGCGCTGGCCCGGCTGGTGTTTGGCCGGGCCTTGCGGCGCGCCCAGCAGACGGCCCTAGCAGGGCTGCCGCCGGGTACGCCGCACCTTCTTATTGTTGGAGGCGGAACGGGCTGGATTTTAGGTGACATCTGGCAGCAGTGCCCCCAGGCCCGCGTGCTCTACGTAGAGGCCTCGGCTCAGATGCTGGCCCAGGCCCAGGCGTGGCAGCAACAACACCAGCCACAGCGGTCTGGGCAGATTGTGTTTCGGTGGGGCACCGAAGCCGCGCTGCTCCCCGCAGAGCAGTTTGATGCGGTACTTACCTTTTTCTTGCTCGACCTATTTGCGCCCAGTGAGTTGCAACGCATCGTGCAGCAACTCAACGCGGCCCGGCGCCCCGGTGCCCCCTGGCTGCTTGCCGATTTCACGACGCCTACCCGCTGGTGGCATCATGGGCTATTAGCAGTGATGTACCGTTTCTTCCGACTCACGGCGGGCATTTCGGCCCAACGCCTTCCGCCTATACAACAGGCGCTGGCTACAGTAGGTCTACGGCCGCAGCAACGCTCTTTTTTGTTTGGGCGGATGATGGAGGCCACGGTGTTTACAGAGTGGGTTCCGGATTAAGCAGGGCGCGTTCTGGGCGGAACGCTTATTTTTACAACTTCCTCATCTGAGCAGTTCTTTATGCGAACATCTGTTACTCTTCTTTTGGCACTGGCCTTCCCGCTGGCGTTCTGTCAACCCGTGGTTGCGCAAACCACCCCGCCCCCCGTACGCTACACGGTAGCTTTCCCAAACGCCGCTCACCACGAAGCCCAGATAACTGCCACCTTCACAAATCTGCCCACTACCCCATTGCAGGTACGGATGGCCCGTTCCTCGCCGGGTCGCTACGCGCTGCACGAGTTTGCCAAGAACGTATATGAGGTGCGCGCCACCAACGCCAACGGCCAGCCGCTCACTGTCACGCATCCCGATCCGTACGGCTGGGAGGTAGCCGGCCACGATGGCACCGTCACGTTCACCTACACCTTGTTTGGCGACCGGACTGATGGCACGTACGCTGGCATCGACTGGCGCCATGCTCACCTGAATATGCCCGCCACACTAGTCTTTGCCCGGGGCTTGGAGCAGCGGCCAGTGGAAGTGAAGTTTGCTATGCCCGCCGAGTGGAAAGCAGCTACCCAACTGCGCCCCGAGTCGGCCGGCAACACGTATTACGCGCCGCATTTTCAGTACCTCATGGATTCGCCTACCTCTCTGGGGGCGCAGCAGGTACGTAGCTGGCAGGAGCAGGGCAAGACCATCGAAATGCAAGTGCTGCACGATGGTACTGCCGCTGAACTGGACGAGTTTGTGACCAAAACCAAAGGTATAGTGAAGGAGGCCGCTGCCGTGTTCGGCACGCTGCCCGACTACGATTTTGGTCGTTACACCTTCATTGCCAACTACCTACCCCAAACCAGCGGTGATGGGATGGAGCACCGCAACTCCACCTCGCTCACCAGCAGCCGCCCCCTGCGCGGCCAAGGAGCGCTGGACAACCTGGGTACAGTATCGCACGAGTTTTTCCATAGCTGGAACGTGGAGCGCCTGCGCCCGCAGGACCTGGAACCGTTCAACTTCGAGCAGGCCAACATGAGCAGCAACCTGTGGTTTGCTGAAGGCTTCACGCAGTACTACGGCGACCTGCTGTTGCGCCGCTCCGGCGCATTCAGCACCGACCAGCAATATTGCGACGAAGCCCTGTCGGGTGTGGTGAATGCCATGTTGAACTCGCCGGGAGCAGCGCGTTACTCGCCAGTGTACATGAGCCAACAGGCCCCCTTTGTGGACGCTGCTGTCAGCATCGACCCCAACAACCGCGCAAATACCTATCTCTCCTACTACTACATTGGCGCGGCCAATGCGCTGGCGCTGGATATGCTGCTGCGCCAGGACCACAAAACTGACCTCGATACCTATATGCGGGCTCTGTGGCAGCAATATGGTAGCAAGCAGCAAAACTACGCCCCAGCCCGCCCCTACACCACTGCCGACCTGCAACGCGTGCTGGGCGAAGTGGCCCGCGACACGGCTTTTGCCGGGCAGTTTTTCCGTCAGCATATCTATGGGCATACCCTACCTGATTTCGAAAAGCTGCTGGCCCCGGCGGGTCTCGTGGTACGGAAAGCGCATGCCGGCCAGGCCAGCCTGGGTGCCAATCGGCTGTTATTCAACACCGATAGCACCCTTACCATACCAGTTACTACCCTGGTAGGCAGTCCGCTGTATCAGGCTGGCCTCGACCGTGAAGATGTTATCGTAAAGTTGGCCGGTCAGCCTATCATTAACCGCACAGCCTACGGTGCCCTTTTGGCCCGCCACAAACCCGGCGACGTAATCCCCGTGGTGTACCGCTCGCGGGGACAAGAGCGCACCGCCCAACTCACACTCACCGAAGATCCTACCCTGGAAGTGCTACCCTACGAAGCCGACAAACGAGCCGTCACGAAAAAAATAAAGGCCTACCGCAACGCATGGCTGGGAAGCAAAGCGAAATAAGTTTTCACCACATGTAGCTTATCACCTGTTGCCAACAGGTGATAAGCGTACTGCCACCCTACCCTTCTTTGCAGTATGCGAATTGGATACGATGCCAAACGCTTGTTTGGCAATTTTACCGGCTTGGGTAATTATAGCCGCACGTTGGTGCAGGATGTAGCGCGCTTTCACCCCGAGCATGAGTACCATTTGTATACGCCTGCCATCCGGCAACATCCGGCTATACAGCCCTTTCTGGAAGACGCTCAGTATACTACGTTCGTACCTAGCAGTTCCTTCCGGTCCTTATGGCGCAGCTATGGCGTAGTGAAACAGTTAACGCGAGGCCATATTGAACTATATCATGGGTTGAGCCACGAGTTGCCTGTGGGGCTTGCGCGTGCGGGTATCCCAGGCGTAGTGACCATGCACGATGTTATTTCTAAAGTTTATCCGCAGTGGTATGGCGCTGTTGAGCGCTTTATCTACGATCAAAAAGTACGCTACAGCTGCCATCATGCAACGCAAATCATTGCCATCAGCGAGCATACAAAGCGGGATTTGGTGGAACACTACCGGGTAGACCCAGCCAAAATTAAAGTTATCTACCAAGCCTGCGACCCTATATATTATCAGCAGCAACCACCTGAGCAAGTAGCTAGCACCATAGCACAGCTGGGTATAACAACACCCTACCTGTTGGGGGTAGGCAGCTTAGAGCCTCGTAAGAACATTGCCACTCTACTCCGTGCCTACCAACACTTGCCGACAGACCTGCGAGTGCCGCTTGTTCTAGTGGGCAAAGGAAAGCGTCATAAACAGCAGTTACAACACCTGTTAGCGCAAGCAAACCTAGAAGATGTAGTACACTGGTTGGAAAACCTAGTAGACATTCAGCAACTTCAGGCGCTATACCAGGGCGCCTCAGCCCTTATCTACCCCTCCCTGTACGAAGGGTTTGGCTTACCTATAGCTGAAGCGCTACTGTGCAAGACACCTGTTATTACCTCTTCTACCTCAGCCCTACCGGAAGCAGGCGGCCCCACCTCTTGTTATATAGATCCTACCAGCCCCAAGCAACTCGCACACGCCATCGAGAAAGTGTTAACTGACCCGGCGTACGCAGATCACATGCGAGAGCAAGGCTACCAATACGCCCAAACTCGATTCTCCCCCGCTCGCCTCGCAACCCAGTTGATAACGTGTTATGAGCAGCAAGTTCATTCCTGATTATTGCTGGTTCTCTACCCCCCGTTGATCCTATCCCGACATTGATAGGCTTACAGATGCCAAGAGGGGCACTACTGGTTTCGTAATTATACGAAACCAGTAGTGCCCCTCTTGGCATCTGTAAGCCAACTACCTTACCGGCTAGCCTGCATTTGCACAATCTGCATAGGCTCCACCGTTTGTACCCGTGCTTCGCCCTGAGACTCTGCCTTGGGGTGACGGATCATGATGGGCTGCGAAGTGGTTATACCATTCACGGTGAGATGCAACTGGTAGTTGCCTGAGGGCAACTCCAGGAAAGGCAGTGTCTGGTTATGCACTCCATCACTCAGCTGACGAGCGTTGGAGGAGCGCACGGCTACACCGCGGGTGTCGTAGAGTACCCAGCCTACGGGCATGGCCCCAGGCAATTGGTAGCGCAGCTGCGAGATGCCGTTTGAGGGGTTGGGATACACGTGCACTTTATAGTCGCCGTTGCCCACAAGTGGCGTGGCTTTGGTGCTGATCTTGGCGCCCGCTACGGGCTCTAGCTTCCACTGCTGATCGGCGCCGCCGTTGTAGCGCCACTGCTGCAACCCGCCTTCCGACGTTTCTTTGGCCGTTAGGGCCTTGCTGCTGTGCTTAGCCACCAGCGTATAGTATCCATCTTCTGCTTCGTGAATCAGCCACAGCTGATTATCACTCTTGTAGGCAGGCCACAGGTCGAGAGCAGCGCCGTTGGAAGAAGAGTTGCCGAGCACCTCTAGCGCCTTATTGCTACCCTGCACAAACACACGGTAGTAGCCGTTACCAGCTGATTCGAGTAGCCATTCAGGGGCAGCTGCGTCGGCGGCCGCTCTGCCAGTGGCTTGTTGCTCCGCTACAGCCAGCGTTTGGCCGTCATTGCGAGCTTTCAGACGGTATACACCCGACATGGATGCAACAGCCGGAGTGGCCACAGCACCTTTAGGCAGGCGCATTCCGGCTTTACGCGTTATGGCTTGTTTGGAAACCTCCACTTCTACCTTTGGCTGAGCCGCTACTGATGCTGGCGCTGGCACTGAGGCCATCACAAATCCTTCGGCCGAGAAAGCTTCAGCAGGAATAGCCTGGCGTACCTGCTTTGGAGTAGTCCATTGCAACTGTACGTGCGCGTCACCTTCCTCACTATGATATTCCAGCTTGATGGGCGTTGATTCGCCAGCAGCAAGGTTCACGTAGATATCTGACTCGGTGAGGCTCTGACCGTCCCAGGTATCCAGAATTTTCTGACCATTGATCCATAACCGTACCTGCTCCCCAGCGCGCACAGCGAAGGAATACGCGCCGGTGGTAGGGGCCGTTAGAAAGCCCTCCCAACGTACCGAGAAATAATCGGCTGGCACAGTGGGTGCCGGAGCATCTTTTCCCCACTGAAAGTTAGGTGCGGCATCTTGCTGCTGACGGATAGGTTTGCCTGCCAGTGTGCTATTACCGAAATACCACCCCGTGAGGCCGGGCGTACCGTTTTGCGCTGGCACCACCAGCTGCTGAAATTCTTTGCTTGTAGCCCCCTTAACAGAAGCAAACGCACCTTCGGCATGGCTAAACAGGTGCATCCCTACCAGAGAACAAAAGAGTAAGTGTCGCATCATAGTGAGAAGAATGTACGGGATTTGGTTAAAATAGCATTTTATTAATAAATGCTATCTCGTTAAGCCTGATTTGGAAACATAACTAAACACAATAAAAACCAAGCCAAAAACACATTTATAATATTTAATCCTTTTAAATTTATAATTTATTAAATATTACTAGCTAATATTATTCATATCTAACACCTTATTCATTGCAGGATGCACATTTGATAGCTACACCGTTAATTTCCCCTCCCACTTCGAGATACAATAAGTAGGCTATTCCGCTTCCGTCCGTGTCTCGGCAGATGGATGACGAATCAGAATGGGCTGCGTGGTAGTGATAGTGCCCACAGTGAGATGCAATTGATAGTCACCGCTGGGTAGGGCCGATAGCGCCAGCGTTTGTTGGTGTATGCCGCTAGCTGCCCGCCTGTAGTCGGAGGTGCGGACCACGATGCCACGCGCATCATACAGTACCCAGCCCACGGGTACTGCATTTGGCAACTGGTAGCGCAGTTGCGAGGTGCCGTTGGATGGGTTTGGTGATAAACTAACATTGTAAATACCGTTCCCAACGAGCGGTGTACTGGCAGAGGTCAGTTGAACTGCCTCGTCTTTTACTGGTTCTAGCCGCCACTGCTGATCTTCGTGCCCATTTGCACGCCATTGTTGCATGCCGCCCTCAGTTGGTACTTTAGCTGTGAGTGCTTTTCGACTGTGCTTAGCTATCAGTGTATAATAGCCGTCGCCGGCTTCTTTGATCTGCCACAACTGGTTGTTGCCACTATAATAGGGCCACAGATTGAGAGCGGCACCATTAGAAGACGAGCTGCCTAAGACTTCCAGCACTTTGGTACCGCCTTGCACTGCTACGCGGTAATATCCCTGACCAGCTGGCTCAATACGCCAGTGCGGAGCTACAGCATCCTCAGCGGACGTGAGCTGACGCTCGTCGGCAACTGCCAGCGGCTGCCCAGTTGTGCGCGCTTTCAACACGTATACGCCTGCTAGCTCTGCGAGAGTTGGCTTAGCTGCTGCAGGTTTGGACGGGGCAGCCTTTGCTGGCGGAACCGTAGCCACCTTGTGCTTGGCCGCACTCGGATGTTGTGACTTAGTGCTGGTACTTGTTGCGACCACACTTGGGTTGCTTTCGGCAGAAAAGCATTGAACGGGAATAGCTTGTCGGGCTTGACCAGGGGGAAGCCATTGTAGCTGCACGTGCGCACTCCCTTCTTCACTATGGTATTCCAACTTCACCGATGTAGTTTCGCCAGCAGCCAGCGTTATGTAGGCCTGTGGCTGTGTCTGACCAGTACCATCCCAGGTGTCTAGTACTTTCTGCCCGCCTACCCATAGCCGCACCCGCTCGTCGGGGCGAACCGAAAAGGAGTAAGAACCCGTGATAGGCGCCGTAAGCAAGCCCAGCCACCGCACCGAAAAGTAGTCGGCTGATACAGTGGGTGCTGGCGCATCCTTACCCCAGTCAAAGTTGGGGGCAGCATCACGACGCTGCAGTACTGGCTTGCCTGCCAGCGTACTATTGTTGAAGTATAGTGCCGTGAGACCATATGCGATGCTGGGCACTAGCACTTGAGCGCTTTCTGCTACGCCTGCTTGCAACGGGGGTAGAGCGTTTCCAGTAGCTGCCATCAAGCAAATACTCAGAAGAGAACAACAAAATATACGTTGTGTCATACCAACATCACTTAAAAGTATAATTATAGTACTTTACCAACAAAATACTGTGCCTGCCCGAAAGCTTTCAGGTTAAAAATATTCAATCAATACCTCACAAACAATAACTTATAGTTGATTACTTATATCTAAATACAATTTACTTTTTTAGTACAAAATCAGATTATTTCCTAAGTTCCTGTCTTCTCAATTTCTTTGTATGCGACTATCGGCAGGTAGTGTGCCTGCACGTACTCCACTCAGCTATATTTCCTAACTCCCGACCTTTGCGCTAGGCAGCTACACAACGCAAGCCACTAATTGGTCGTTTGCGTGTATACTGTCTTCATATTTATCTTCCCACCAACTCACAGTACCATGAGCAACCACTTGGTGAAGGGCAAGGACTTTTACGAAAGCGTCCTGCACTTCTACGACCACGCGGCGAGCTTCTCGAAGCTCGATCCTGGCATTCTAAGTCAGATTCGGACCTGCAACAGCATTTATAAAGTAAATTTCCCGGTGGAAGTGGACGGGCACGTGCAGGTGTTCGAAGGCATTCGGGTGCAGCACAGCCACCACAAGCTTCCCAGCAAAGGCGGTATTCGCTACAGCATCCACGTGGATGAGGAAGAAGTGATGGCGCTAGCAACACTTATGACGTTTAAGTGCGCCCTGGTAGACGTGCCGTTCGGTGGTGCCAAGGGTGGGGTGAAAATTAACCCACGTACCAGCTCCGTGCAAACGCTGGAGCGCGTGACGCGCCGCTACGCCAGCGAGCTGATTAAAAAGAACCTGATTGGGCCAGGCATGGATGTGCCAGCGCCTGATTATGGCACCAGCAGCCGTGAAATGGCTTGGATTGCCGATACCTACCTTACCTTTAAGTATGGTGATACCAGCGCGCTGGGCTGCGTAACCGGCAAGCCTGTGGGCCAGGGCGGCATCAGGGGGCGGACAGAAGCTACAGGGCTAGGCATTTTCTACGGCCTGCGCGAGCTATTGGAGGACGAGTCGCTGCTGAAGAAGCTGGGACTAACCAGCGGTATGGCTGGCAAGCGCATTATTGTGCAAGGCCTGGGCAACGTGGGCTACCACGCCGCTCACTTTTGCCAGCGCGAAGGAGCCCTGATTGTGGGCATAGCCGAGCGTGAAGGCGGCCTGTATAACCCAGCAGGCTTGGATGTAGAGGAAGTGTTTAAGCACCGTGCCAGCACGGGCTCTATCCTCAATTTCCACCCCGACACTCAGGACTTCGAAGACTCGCTGCAACTGTTGGAGTACGAGTGCGACGTGCTGTTGCCCGCTGCGCTGGAAAATCAGATTCACGAGGGCAACGCCAAAAACATCAAGGCCAAGATCATTGCCGAAGGTGCCAACGGCCCTACCACCCAAGAAGCTGAGAAGGTTCTGCTGGAACGCGGGGTAGTTATCCTGCCCGACCTTTATCTGAATGCTGGCGGCGTAACGGTTTCGTACTTCGAGTGGCTGAAAAACTTGTCGAACGTGCGCTTTGGCCGCATGGGCAAGCGGGCCGAAGAAGCTTCGATGAAGCGCTTGGTGATGACCATTGAGCAAACTACCGGCAAAATGGTAAGCGAGCGGGAGCGGGCTCTCATCATCCACGGTGCCGACGAGATTGACTTGGTGCGCTCGGGCTTGGAAGACACCATGATTACGGCCTACCATGAAATCAGGGACGTAATGAAGCAAGTACCGGGTATCACGGATCTGCGCACGGCGGCCTTCTATGCGGCTATTGAGAAAATAGGCGTGAGTTACCAAGCGTTGGGCATCTTCCCATAAACTAGGCGTCCTACCCGCTTTGTTTGGCTTCAACAGGTCGTCATGCTACGCGTGGCGACCTGTTTTGCGTTGAAGTTTAGCCGGTTTGCGCGGTAGTTGCGTATCTTGTCGAAACTAAACGTACGGGCTTTACCTTCTACAATTCAATGCTACGTCGTACCCTACCCTTCGCTATTGCTTTCTTATCGGCTGGGTCACTGCTGGCCCAGGTTCCCATGGCTGCCGAGGCAGAAGCACCGTTGATTGGCCTGCACGCTAACCGCACCTCGTATCAGCTCAATATCGGTACTACCTTCGCGGGTGGGCTGGGCTCGGCTATGCACATCAGCCCGCGGGTGACACACCAGTTGGGCAAGCGTTTTTTTGTATTTGGGGGCATGACGTACATGCGTACGTTCGTCAACACGGCCTACAACGCGCCGCGGAATGAAGGCTCGACTACTGCTGATGCTCTCGGCAACCGCTTTGCTATTAGCAACAACTACCTGATCTACGGCGGCGGTACCTACCTGGTAAACCCACGCCTAGCTCTCACGGGCACAGCTTGGAAGGATATGTCGCCTACTGTCAATCCTTACGCGGGATTTGGCAACATGGGCCAGGGTATGAGCATGCGCGCCGACTACCGCCTCACCGAAAACCTGACGGTTTCGGGTGGGGTGCGGATGGCCAGAGGCGTAGGCTACGCGCCGCTGTACGGGCCGGGCTTCGGTTTCTAACACATAAGCGTTTTCACCATCAACACAACGCCAGTTTTGTAGTGTTACTCTGACCTTCAACCGCCGCGCTTCGGGAACCTTCCGGGGCGCGGCGGTTGTGTTTACTAGCGCATTCCTCTTTCCCCTCCTATGCCCTCCCGCCCTACCTACCGTCGCAACGAAAAGCTGGCGACCATTCTACCCAACTACCCTGGCAATAAGATAATTGGCGGAAAATACTGCAACGGCGAAGAACTGTATGAGCCCAGCTTTGCCAACGTATTCCGGTGGAAGTTTTTCACCGAAAACCCACAGAAGGCTGAGAAAAAAGCCGATACCTGGGCGCCGGCTGTGGTAGACTGCACGGAGTTTCTGCGGAGCGATGCCGATGGACTGGTCTGGCTAGGACACGCCTCCTTCCTGCTACGGGTAAGCGGTATCACGCTGCTCACCGATCCGGTGCTGTTTTCTTCCTTTGGGCTGCAGCGCCGCCACCCCCTACCCTGCCGCCCCCAAGACCTGACGGGCATCTACTACCTGCTGCTCAGCCACGGCCACCGCGACCACCTCGACGAAGCTTCCGTGAAGCTGCTGGCCCGCCAGAATCCGCACATGCAGGTGCTCTCGTCCCTGAGCATGGCGCCGTTGCTGCGCGGCATGGCCCCTACCCTGGCCGTGCAGGAAGCCGGTTGGTGGCAGCAGTATCACCTAGGCCCACATGCGCCGCTGGAACTCTTCTACCTACCGGCCTCGCACTGGCACCGGCGGGGCGTGTTCGACGAGAACAAGGTATTGTGGGGCTCCTTTTTGTTGCGTATGCCTGAGGGCGGCACCCTTTACTTTGCCGGCGACACCTCTATGGCCGGTCATTTTGAAGCCATTGAAAAACAGTTTGGCCCCTTGGATATCGTGCTAATGCCAATTGGCGCTTATAAGCCTCCGTTTATGATGGAGATGAGCCACGTAAACCCTCACGAAGCGGCTAAGGCGACCAACATACTACGGGCCGGCCACGTAGTGCCCATGCATTACGGCACCTTTGATTTGAGCGATGAACCAGCTTCGGAGCCCCTACGCCTTTTAGAAGAAATAGCTGCTGGCGGTATGCTCCGCGCCGAGTTGCACGCGCCAGCCGTGGGCGAGCTACTACGCTGGCGGGAGTGGCTTTAGTGCTATCAGGATTTCTGTAACAACGCCCCGCTTACGGTTCTCTAACTATCAGTAATTGAGATACTGACCAACGTGAAAAATACAATATTTATAATTAAAAGCAGCTTTTAATATCATTTTAATGCAAATTAATATGACTTTTTCCAATGAGCGACGTAAATTTGACGTTCGTAAGTAAAAAAGTTCTCGTTTGGCAGCCTTACAAGATGAGTTGTTGAAACTGAACTATAGCTGAACATCCGCTCCTGGCTGCGGTGCAGTCAGCAGAGTAGGCGATACCGCACCAGCTACGTGCCTTCTGGTAGCCCGTCCTTTTCTTACTTTTTCCATGGCTTCTAAGTCTCATTCGACCAACCTCCCGCCCCCTACCCCGTGGCAGCGCCTTACGCGCATGCTCGACACAGAACGTGAAACCATTCGGTACATTCTGTTCTTTGCTATTCTCACAGGTCTCATTGGCCTTACCCTACCCCTGGGTACCCAGGCCGTATTCAACCTGGTTTCGACAGGGGCTGTCTTCAGCAACACGTATATCCTGATTGCGGTCGTAGTGCTGGGGGTGCTGCTGGGCGGCATTTTGCTGATTGGGCAGATGATGCTTGTGGAGGCTATTGAGCAACGGCTGTTTGCTAAGGCAGCCATTGAATATGCCTACCGCCTACCCCGCATTAAGCCCGAAGCGCTGGAAGGGGAAAACCCGCCGGAGTTGGTAAACCGCTTCTTCGATATTCTGACAGTACAGAAAAGCCTCACTAAGTTCTTGATTGACTTAATGTTTGCAGGGTTTCAGATTCTGTTTGGGGTAATTGTGCTGGCCTTCTACCACCCTATTTTCATTGCTTTCGGTCTGTTCACCATCATTATGCTGGTGTTCATCTACGTCATGAACTACCGCCGTGCCTTGCGCACCAGCATAGAGGAATCGGCGTTCAAATATGAAACGGTGGACTGGCTGGAGCAGGTAGCCCGCGAGTTGCCCAAATTTCGGAACAACAAAGAAGAACAGCAGCGCGCCTTAGCTCGTACCGACGAGCTAACAGCCGATTACCTGAATGCCCGTAACGACCATTTTCGGGTCTTGAAAAGTTATTACCGCTGGGGCGTAGGCCTGCGCACCGTACTTACAGCCGGCTTGCTGATTGCTGGCACGCTGTTCGTGGTATCGCGGCAGATGACGTTGGGCCAGTTTGTGGCCGCCGAGGTCCTGATTGTGCAGATCAGCGGTTCTATTGAAAAGCTAATGACTGGCGTGAGCACCGTATTTGATATGCTAACGGGGGTAGAGAAACTAGCCGCCGTAACCGACCTCCCATTGGACGAGAAAAAGACGGAAGGAACCCATGCTTAATCTATCCAATCAAAACGTAGACGAACTGGTATGGGAGGAGCAACCCCAACGCTCCCGGAAAGAACTGCTTGTCCCTAGGGGTAGCCGTACGATAGGCCGCGTGATGCTGGCCGTGGGCATCATCTTCCTGATTATCCTGTTCCTACCCTGGCGCCAGACGATTGACGGCACGGGCACTCTCACTACCCTGCGTCCTCAGGACCGTCCCCAAACGGTGCAGAACCAGATTGCGGGTCGTATTGAGCACTGGGCCGTGCGCGAAGGTGAATTTGTGCGTAAGGGTGATACCATCCTGACTATCTCGGAAATCAAGGATGAGTATTTTGACCCCAACTTGCCTGAGCGCTTGAGTGAACAACTAGCGGCCAAGCGCGGCAATGTGCTCGCCAACACTGCCAAGATAGAAGCCACTGACCAGCAGCTTGTGGCTCTACGCACCACGTTGGAAGTACAGCTGGAATCGGCCCGCAACAAGGTAATCCAGGCCCGCAACTACGTTTCCATCGACAGCGCCGATTTGGTGGCCGTTACCACTTTCTATGAAATTGCTAAATCCCGTTTAGCCCGTTACGAAAACGGCTACCAAAACGGTCTGTTCTCCCTCACTGATATCGAAACGCGCCGCCTGAAGTTGCAGGAAGACTTGGCTAAGGTAACAGCGCAACGCAACAAGCTACTGAACTCGCGTCAGTCGCTGGCGAATGCGGTTATTGAGCTGAGTAACCTGCGCGCCAAGTACGGGCAGGACTTGGCCAAAACACTATCAGACCGCAGCTCGGCCGTATCCAGTCGGGCGTCATCGGAAGGGGAGGTAGCCTCGCTGCGCAACAAAATCAGCAACGTGGAGGTGCGCCGGGGCCTGTATATCGTACGGGCGCCGCAAACCGGCTACGTAGTGCGTACCCTCAAGGCAGGTATTGGCGAGACGATCAAGGAAGGCGAGTCGGTTGCTACGCTGCAACCTGAGTCGCCCATATTAGCGGCCGAAATCTACGTACGCCCCATGGATGTACCTCTGATTCAGAAGGGTAGACAAGTGCGTCTGCAGTTTGATGGCTGGCCGGCGATACAGTTTTCGGGTTGGCCTTCGGTGGCCGTGGGTACCTTTGGCGGCATCGTCACGGTGATTGACGTAGTGAACAGCCCCAACGGCAAATACCGCATTCTGGTGCGTCCTGAGGCTCATCCTGAGCATCGTAACGATGACGACCACCACTGGCCGGAACAGCTACGCTTGGGCTCGGGGGTATATGGCTGGGTAATCCTAGACTCGGTACCCGTGTGGTACGAAATCTGGCGACAGCTCAATGGCTTCCCGCCCAGCCTACAGGCCGCTCCCGGAGCCGATTCGCCTGTGAAAGCCGAAAAGAAGTAGAAAAATGAGGATTCGTTTTTCAGTGCTGACTAGTTGGCTTACGCCGCTGGCTATCCTATTGCCTACCCTTGCTACGCTGGCCCAAACGCCCCGGCTTCCGGCCCAAGCACCGGGACTGGAGCCTGCGCCTCTGCAAACCCGGCAGCTGGCTCGGGACCGTCCGCCGGTAGATACCGCTCACATTTTCTCGCTGCAGGATCTGGCCGAGCTGGTATTTGCCAATCACCCTGTGGTGAAGCAGGCGGCCCTGCTTAGCGAAGACGCCCGCTCGCAGGTGCAGCAGGCCCGCGGCAATTTCGACCCCAAAATAGGCTCGGGTTTCGATCGGAAAATATTCGGCGGTACCGACTACTATAACAACTGGGCAAATGAGCTCAAGGTCCCTATCTGGCCGGGTGGCATCGACCTGAAGGTAGGCTACGACCGCATGGTGGGCACCTACGTCAACCCCGAGTACCGTACTCCGCTTAAAGGTCTAGCCATTGCTGGCCTGTCGGTGCCGCTGGGGCAGGGCTTGCTGATTGACGCCCGCCGAAGCACGTTGCGCCAGGCCAAGCTAATGGTAAACGCTGCCGAGGCCGACCAGGTGAAGCAAATCAACGAAGTTTGGCTGGAGGCAGCCCAGGCTTACTGGACGTGGTACTACACCTACCAGCAGATGCTGCTTATCCAGGAAGGGGTAGAGCTGGCCGAAACCCGCTTCCAGGGTACCAGCCGCCGCGCCCAGTTGGGCGACCAGGCCCCCATCGACTCGGTGGAGGCGCAGATTACGGTGCAGGACCGTTTGGTACAGTTTGAGCAGCTACAGGTAGAGCAGCAAAATGCGAATCTGCTCCTCTCTAACTACCTCTGGAACAAAGACGGTCAACCTGCGGAGCTACCCGCCTACGCCGTGCCTCAGTTGCCTACCCTGCGCACAATCGACAGCCTGGCGTTTGAGGAGTTGCAAGATTTTGCAGCCAACCGCCACCCTACCCTGCTCAAGCTCGACGCCAAAATTCGACAGCTGGGCATCGAGGAGCGCTACCGGCGTGAGCTGCTGAAGCCTACCATCAACGTAAGCGGCTACCTGCTCAGCCGCGGCGACTTTTACCGCCCCGAGGTGCCTGGCTACTACGATTTCGGCCGCGACAATTATAAGGTAGGCGTCGACTTTGCCTTCCCATTGTTCTTGCGCAAAGAGCGTGGCAAGCTTTGGCAAACTCGCATTAAAGTGCAGGACGCCAACCTAGAGCAACAAAACAGCCGCCGCATGATTGCCAACCAGGTCAGTGCCAAATACAACGGCCTCAAAGCCTACGAGCGGCAGTTGGCAGTGCAGGAACAAACAATTGTCAACCAGCGCATTCTGTTGCAAGCCGAACTCCAAAAATTTGAGCTGGGTGAAAGCACCATCTTCCTGATCAACGCCCGCGAAAGCAAGCTCATCGAGCTACGCCTCAAGCAAGAAAGCATGCGCGCCAACTACGAAAAGTCGCTGGCTGAGCTGTATTACTACGCCGGCACACGCACGCTGGGTAGGGACGAGTAAATAGATTTTGGTTGCTTGTTTTTGGTTTTTGGCTCCATAGCCAGCTAACTAGACGTCATTTCGCCCGCTGGGCGAAATGACGTTCTTTTTTTACCTAAGTAGTAGCTTTGAGCTAGAAAGGATTGCCTGTTTTGGTTTGCAGCCAATCCCCAACCACCGACAACCAAAAACCAACCATGTCCCCTACCCTCATTCTCAGCCTGATTGCGGGCTACTTTGTAGTGCTCGTCATCATTTCGGTGCTGACTTCGCGCAAGGCCACCAGCGAATCGTTCTTTATTGCTAACCGCAACGCCCCCTGGTACATGGTGGCGTTTGCCATGATTGGCACCTCGCTGTCGGGCGTCACGTTTATTTCTATTCCGGGCATGGTGCAGGGGCAAGCGTGGAGCTACATGGCCGTAGTGCTGGGCTACACAGTAGGCTACCTGGTGATTGGCACTGTGCTGATGCCGCTCTACTACCGCTTGCAACTCGTGTCGATTTACACCTACCTAGAGCAGCGGTTTGGCTTCTGGAGCTACAAAACCGGGGCCTTTTTCTTTTTGGTTTCCAGGGCGGTAGGCGCGGCGTTCCGGCTATTTCTGGTAGCGGGCGTGCTGCAATTTGCGGTGTTCGATGGGCTGGGCGTACCGTTTGCCGTTACCGTGTCCGTCAGCATTTTACTTATCTATCTGTACACTTTTCGTGGGGGCCTCAAAACCATTCTCTGGACTGATACCTTTCAGACCATGGCCATGCTGGTGTGCGTGGGTGTGAGCATTTACCTGATGGCTGACGAGCTGAACCTGGGCTTTGCGGGCCTAGTGAAAACGGTGAAGGAAAGCGCCATGTCGCAGATTTACTTCTCCGACCCCAAGGACGATAAATTCTTTTGGAAGCAGTTTGCCTCGGGCGCCTTTATCACCATCGTGATGACCGGTCTCGACCAAGACCTGATGCAGAAGAACTTGAGCTGCCGCAACCTGCAAGATGCCCAGAAAAACATGTTCTGGTTTACTATCGCCATTGTGATTGTGAACGTATTTTTCCTGTCGCTGGGTGTACTGCTCTACCAATTTGCCGCGACCAAGGGCATTGCCCTACCCACCAACCCCGACACCGGTAAAGTCATCGGCGACAACGTATTTCCGCTGCTGGCCACCAACTACTTCTCCCTGTTCGCGGGCGTTGTGTTCATTCTGGGCATCATTGCCGTCACCTACGCCTCCGCCGACTCGGCCCTCACGGCACTTACTACCTCTTTCTGCGTGGACATGCTGGATATCAAGCAGTATGACGAAGCAAAGCAGAAGCGCCTGCGCCAGCTCACGCACTTCGGTTTTTCGCTGGTGCTGATTGTGATTATCCTGATTTTTCGAGCCATCAACGACCAGAGCGTGATTACGGCGGTTTTTAAGGCGGCGGGCTACACCTACGGGCCGCTGCTGGGGCTCTACTCCTTCGGTATCTTCACCGGCCGAGGCCTGCACGACCGGCTGGTGCTGCCCGTATGCTTTGCGGCGCCGCTCATTACGTGGTTTATCAACGCCAATTCAAAAGCGTGGTGGGGCTACGAGTTCGGCTTTGAAATCCTGATACTCAACGGCATCCTCACCTTTTTAGGCCTGCTGCTGATTTCTCGTCCCACTGCTACCCGCGAATTGAACCCTGCGGCGTAGAGGTTGTTGAGGGGTAGCGTACCTTTGCGCGCTGGTCCGAAGCTACACTTCGGGCCATCCCCTCCGCTATGAAACATCTGTTCTTCATCTGCCCGCTGTTACTTGTGGGTATTATGGTGCAGGCTCAAACTCCTACCCCGCCGGCCAAACAGCCTGTAGAGTTGCGCGCCGGCCGAATGCAGGCCCAACGTAACCCCGCTGCCAACCGTCCCGATGTAGCGCCGCAGTTTCCGGGCGGCGCCGAGGCCATGAGCACTTTTTTTCAGCAACAGGTAAAGTATCCGGAGGCGGCGCGCGTCAGCAACATGGCAGGCGATGTGGTAGTGCAAGCCACCATTGCAGCCGATGGCAAGCTGCAAAACCCTACCGTGGTGCAAAGCCTCTCCCCCGCCTGCGACGCTGAGGCCCTGCGCGTACTGGCCCTTATGCCCGCCTGGAAGCCGGCTACCCGCAAGGGCCAGCCGGTGGCCGTGTTGGTGCGCGTGCCCGTTCCCTTCGGTAACTCCAAGAACCTGAAAGTAGAGCAGGGCAAACCGAAATTTGAATAATTAACAAGATGATTAGCGCTAAAGGATACTCTTTTTTAGCTCTCTGATAGTACTACATACACAATGGCTCGAAGTGGATTGAATACCAGCGGCAACGACGTCGGCACCGATGCGCCGAAGGTGAAGCTGAATAAGGAGAGCTTTCGGCAGGGGCTACGCATTTTCCGTTTCACGCTGCCTTACCGCACCAAGTTTATCATCGGTCTGGTGCTGCTCACGCTGTCCAGCGCCACTACCATGGCTTTCCCCTGGATTATTGGCAAGCTAGCTGATACCGCCAGCGGCCACCCGGTGGCTCTACCCAATGGTACACTAGTTACCATCAACCAGATTGCCCTGGCCTTTGCCGGGCTGATTCTGATTCAGGGTCTGTTCTCGTTTGGGCGCATCTGGTTTTTCACGCAGGTGAGCGAGTTTACGGTGCGCGACATCCGGCAGGCGCTCTACCAGAAGTTTGTAACCCTACCCATCCCCTACTTCGAGCGCAACCGGGTAGGCGCCATCACTTCGCGCATCACCTCCGATGTGAGCGTAATTCAGGACTCTTTTTCGCTGACGCTGGCCGAGCTGTTCCGGCAAGTGACGACGCTGCTGGCAGGCATCGTGTTTATCATGGTGGTGTCGGTGAAACTGTCGATGTTTATGCTGCTCACGTTTCCGCCTATTGTGGTGCTGGCCATGGTATTTGGGCGCAAAATACGGGTACTAGCCAAGGCAACGCAGGACGAGCTAGCTAAGACCAACGTGATAGTGGAGGAAACCCTGCAGGGCATCAACACGGTGAAAGCCTTTACCAACGAGCAGTTCGAAACCGGGCGCTACACGTCTTCCCTCACGAAGACCGTGCGGGCTGCGTTGCGCAGTAACCTCTACCGCGGCGGGTTTGTGTCGTTTGTAATCATTGGGCTGTTCGGCGGCATCGTGCTGGTGCTGTGGCGGGCGGCCACGCTGGTACAGTCTGGCCAAATGACCATTGGCGACCTCACGCAGTTTGCCTTGTATACCATCTTCATCGGTGCTTCGGTGGCTGGCTTAGGCGAGCTGTATGGCAAGGTGCAAAGTACGTTGGGCTCTTCGGAGCGTATCCTCGAAATCCTGGATGAGCCCGCCGAGCCTACCCACCGCCCCGGCGCTACCCCCCTGCAGATTCGGGGCGATATCGCGTACCAGCACGTGGCTTTCCGCTACCCTACCCGCCCCGACCTAGCCGTACTCAAGGACATCACCTTCGATATTCAGGCTGGCGAAAAGGTGGCGCTAGTGGGCCCCTCGGGCGCCGGCAAAAGTACCATTGTGCAGTTGCTTATGCAGTTCTACGAGCTGAGCGGCGGTAAAATCTTCATCGACGGCCGCGACGCGGCTCTGCTCGACCTTACCGAGTTGCGCCGCCACATTGGCATCGTGCCCCAAGAAACCATCCTGTTTGGTGGCACCATCCGCGAAAACATTGCCTACGGCGACACCTCAGCCACCGATGCCGAAATCATTCGGGCGGCTAAGCAGGCCAATGCGTGGCAGTTCATCGAGTCGTTTCCGGAGGGGCTAGATACGCTGGTAGGCGAGCGGGGCATCAAGCTTTCGGGCGGGCAGCGCCAACGCATCGCCATTGCCCGCGCCATCCTGAAAAACCCGGCCATCCTGATTCTGGACGAAGCCACCTCCGCCCTCGACTCCGAAAGCGAGAAGTTGGTGCAAAGCGCCATGGACGAGCTGATGGTAGGCCGCACTAGCATCATCATTGCCCACCGCCTCTCCACCATCCGCAAAGCCGACAAAATCCTGGTCATTGACAGCGGTCAGATTGTGGAGCAAGGCACGCACGAAGAGCTGGCACATTATGATAATGGACTGTATGCTAATTTGTTGAAGCTACAGTTTGAACTGAGTTAAATGCGTTATCAGGAACGTCATTTCGACCAGCAGAAGAAATCTCGCGTGTTCCAGTAGGTGCTACCTGCATCAGCACGCGAGATTTCTTCTGCTGGTCGAAATGACGTTCTATTCTTACTTATTGTTCTCCCTTCATGCCGACCATCTGTTTTTCCAGCGTTACCATGTCGGCCGATGAGTTTGTGGCGGTGAATTTTCGGCTGTGGCGAGCGGCACCGGCTACCCGGCGCAACCACTGGATTCTGGGGGTAGGGCTGGCGTTGCTGACAGTGAGTTTGGTGCTAGAGCTACTGGACACACAAGGCCATATTACCACTTGGTCGACGCCCGTACTGCTCGTAGTGGGTGTGGCGTATGGGCTACTGCGGGCCGCGCTAGTGCGCCGGCAGCTACGGCGTGGTTACCAGCAAAACACTGTGCTGCAGCAACCCGCAGACTTTATTCTAACTGATAAAGAGCTACAAGGCAACAGCCCCACTGGCACATTTCGGACTCCCTGGAGTACGCTACAACGGGCCATACGCGTGGGGCCAAACTGGCTTCTGCTCTACCCTACCCACGCTGCCTGCTACTATCTCGATCTGCGCCGCTTGGTCTTGCCCGCTACCCCAACGGCCGTGGAAGCTCTATTGGCGCAGCATAGCGTACCCGTACGGCAGCTAACCTGACACGGGGTAGGGCGCAATATCTTGTAGTTCTACTTGTTTTGCCGCTACGTAACCCGATGCCACTGTTTTCCCTACTTTTGCCCCGTTCTATTTGCTTTTCATTTCCTATGATTGCCACTACTCTTTCAAAAACGACCCGCGTAGCGGGAGCCACATTTTTTGCCACGGGTTTGCTGTTGAGCGCTGCCGCCCAGGCTCAAATTAATACGCCTGCTGCCAGCCCTATCAGCACGATCACGCAACGTGTGGGCCTTACGGATGTAAGCATCACCTACTCGCGGCCCAGTGCAAAGGGCCGTGTCGTGTTCGGCTCGTTGCGTCCCTACGATGTGCGCTGGCGCACGGGTGCCAATGCCACTACCAAAATCAAGTTTTCGGACGATGTAACGGTGGAAGGGCAGAAAGTAGCCGCTGGCGAATACGGTATTTACTCAGTACCCGGTAAAAATTCTTGGACCATTGTACTCAGCAAAGACACCAAGCGTGGTGCTGATGTAGATGGTTTCAAGGACGAAGACAACGTGGCCAAGTTCACGGTGAAGCCCTACCGCGTGACGGAGAAGCATGAAACCTTCACGATAAACTTTGCTGATCTTACCCCCGCCACGGCCAACGTGACGTTGGAATGGGAAAATACGGGCGTGAAATTCGGCATCAAGACCGATGTAGATACCAAGGTGATGGCCCAGATCAACGACAAGGTCCTCAACAACGCCAGCGCCTCGGCCGGTGACCTTGCTGCTGCAGCCGTCTACTATATCGACAACAACAAGGACAACAAACAGGCCCTTGCTTGGCTGAAAAAGGCCAATGCTACCGACCCCAAGTTTTGGAACCTGCACACCCAGGCCAAGCTGGAGCTGAAAATGAAGGATAAGAAAGCTGCTATTGCCTCGGCTGAGCAGTCGAAAAAGCTAGCCGCCAACGCCAAGAACGACGAGTACGTGAAAATGAACGACGCTCTAATTGCTGAGGCAAAGAAGTAGTTTGTTGCCTCACTCCGCAGCCTTTTCCCTCAAGGGTAATGCGCATCAAGCGGTTAGGGCATTTGCCAGAACCGTATAGGGTAGATTTGGCAAGTTATAAAAGACAAGAAGCCAACTGTTTGTACAGTTGGCTTCTTGTCTTTTATGAGCACATTACCGTTTGACAGGTAGCAGCCAACGAGGTGGCAGTTGAGCGGGCTGTGTTTAACGACTCGCGTCTGGCTCTCCCTCTATGCGGGAGTGGGAGCTGGGGGGTGAGGCCACCCGTTGTATGACCACTGCCAGCCCAATTACCAGCCCGCACCCAATCATATTGAACCACAAATACCCGATATCGGTGGTATTGAACAGCGCGAGCACAGCCGCCTGCCCTACCACCGTGGCCCAAAAAGCTGCCTTTGCTTGAATCTTCGGCAGGAAAAATGCGACCATAAAGAGCCCTAGCATAGCCCCGTAGAACAAGGAACCCAGGATATTCACAGCCTGAATCAGATTCTCCAATCGGGCCGCAAATAGTGCGAAGCCAATGCCTAGCACGCCCCAGCCTACCGTTGCCCACCGCGACACGCGCACGCACCCTGCCTCGTCGGCGTGGGGGTAGGCGGGGCGGTAGAGGTCTACCACGGTGGTAGACGCCAGCGCGTTGAGGCCGCCAGCCGCTGAACCCATAGCCGCCGACAGCACCACCGCCAGTAACAAGCCTACTAGCCCGCGTGGCAGGTAGTGCAGCACGAAGGTGATGAATACAAAATCGGCTTCCTGTGCTTTAGCCTCGGGCGCTGCTTCTTTTAGGAGTGCTTGGGTACGGCTACGGAGCCCCTGCGCGGCGGCATCTACGGCCTGACGGTGCGTTTCGGCGGCGGCTATCTGCTCGGGGTTGTGGGTAGCGTAGGCGCGCGCAAGCTGCCGGGTAGCCACCGCCCGAGCCGTAGCTAGTTGAGCTTGATCGGTTTGGAGCTGGCGCAAGGCGGGCGCGTAGGCAGGGTTGCGGGCGGCCTCGTCCAGCACGGGACGGTTGAAGGTGAGCGGCGCTGGATTAAACTGGTAAAACACGAACAGCAGCACGCCAATCAACAGAATGCCAAACTGCATAGGCACCTTCACAAGGCCGTTCATGAGCAGGCCAAGTCGACTTTCGCGCTGGCTGCGGCCGGCTAGGTAGCGCTGCACCTGGCTTTGGTCGGTGCCGAAGTAGGACAAAGCCAGAAACAAACCGCCCGTCATGCCCGACCAGAAGTTGTAGCGGTCGGCGGGGTCGAAATGGAAATCAACTAGGTTCAGTTTGCCCTGATGGCCGGCTAGCTGCATGGCTTCCGTAAACCCTACCCCCGCTGGCAGGTAGTGCACCAGCAGGTACCCCGCCACCACCATGCCCGTGAAGATAACGCCCACCTGGAACTGCTGCGTGACGGCCACCGCCCGGCTGCCGCCCGTCACCGTATACAGAATCATCAGTCCACCAATCAGCCAGACGGTCAGGGAAATATCCCACCCCAGCAGCGCCGACAGCACCAGCGCAGGCGCGTAGAGCGAAAGGCCGTTGCTGAGGCCGCGCTGCACTAGGAACAGCACCGCCGCCAAGGTGCGCGTGCGCCTGTCGAAACGACCTTCCAGATACTCGTAGGCCGTGAACACTTGCAACCGGTGGAAGATGGGCACCGCAAAAATGGCGATGAGCACCATGGCTACTGGTAGCCCAAAATAGAACTGAATAAACCGCATGCCATCGGCGTAGGCCTGGCCAGGCGTACTCAGAAACGTAATGGCGGAGGCTTGCGTGGCAATAATACTCAGCCCGATGGCCCACCAACTAGCCTGTCGTCCGCCCAGCAAATAGCCATCGAGGGTACGGCCAGCCGTGCGCGTGCGCCAGGTGCCGTAGCCCACAATAAACAGCAAGGTGCCGCCTAGTACCAACCAATCGAGTAGACTCAAGCGAACAAGCGAGTTAGGTAGGCGAAAAATCCGATTTCAACGGCCAGCGCGCCCAGCACCAGCCAGTACCACGCCCGCCAGTTGGTAGAATTGCCTGTGGAAGTAGTTACGGACACAGAAGGCACGGGCTTTTTATCATCTGTTTTCTTCATAAAGTAAGAAGGCAAAGTAACTGACACCATATGCCGCCAGCAAGTTACCACATCAGCAGAGGTTAGTCCTAACAAGGCAATAGCTTATGCATTCCACAGCTTCACGTGTAAGTAGGTCGCTAGGTCTCGGGCCAGCTGTCGGGCTTCTGCCTCCCGTTTAACGTGCACTTTACCCACTACAATACCTTGTTTGCTATCAGCTACCGACAAGAGTATTACGCAGGATTTAAGCGCCCACGTAGTCTGCCATACCCCCATAGAACCCCGGCCACTAGTAGGCGCTTGGTACTCTGAGTAAGACTTCAAAACTACTTTAGTTATAGTTGGCAACGCCTGCCACTGCCCAATCGGTAAGCCAAAAAACAGGATACAATGACGGTAACGCTGTCTTTTACTATCCACCGCAAATTCTCTCCGACTTTCTATTGCTTTAAGGCCAACTATCAGAAAAAAGAAACCCAGCGTTCCAGCCGGTAGATGCCGACCAGTAGAAAGGATAGCATAAGCAGAAAGCCAACATCCGAGTAGAAATAACGCATGCGCTGCGATAGTACTGCCATCAGATGCACGAAGAGAAGTGACAAACATAAATGACGTACAAGCAGCGTACTAGAGCTTTGCAGGCGATGTGTGAAAGTTGATTGCAGTTGCTAGGACAGTTTGCGCTTAACAGTTGCCCAGGATAGACTTAAGACCTTTCGCGCAGTCTAAAAAACATCAGCAACGACATCAACCACCCCCATTTTCGCTTTGCGAAAATATCCCCTCCTCATCTGAGGAGGGGAGTTGGTCGTTCTCTTTCCCCTACCCTACTTGCCCAACGAAATCATATTGGCCAGAATGCGGTAGGCGCCGGGTACGCCGGCGGGCAGCTCGCGGAACAGCGACAGGCCAGTGTAAATGTAGTGGCCCTTGCCATAGTCGGCTACCAGAATAGCGCTTTCCTTATCTGTTTCGCCAGGGTCGTGGCTGCTGATAACGGTTTGGTAGTGACTATCCCATTTCGAGGGGTAGTAGAGGCCCTGCTCCTGCACCCAGCCTTCAAAATCCTTGGTGGTGATTTTGTTGGGCGTGTTGAGGATGGGCGCTTTGGGATTGAGGAATTTGACGGGGGCGTTTTCTACCGTCACACGGTCGGTGGAGAGCGTGAGGGGGTAGGGACCGATTTCGGGTAGCAGCACGCCGCGGCTCACCACGTATTGCACGATGAGGTTGCCGCCATTTTTCACGTAGTCGAGCAGCACGGGCTGGGCCACGCGTAGTCGTTCCACGGTATTGTAGGCGCGCACTCCCAGTAGCACCGCATCGAAATGGCGCAGGGCTTCGGGCGTTACCTCATCGGCCTTCAGCAACGACACGGTATAGCCAATTTGCCGCAGGGCGTCGGGCACCTCGTCGCCGGCGCCCATGATGTAGCCGATGTTGTTGCCTTTCTTCACCAGGTCGACGCGCACCAGCGGAGCTATGGCTTCGGGGAACAGCGTTTGGGTGGGGATATGCGGGTATTCAATGGTCTGCAAGCCGCGGGAGTAGGCCTGACCGTCTACGGTAGCCGTAGCGCGAAGCTGGCCTTCGCTGTTCGTGCTGCTGGTAGACTTCACCTGAAACTGTACCAACTGCTCGGTGCCTTTCGCTTTCAGCTCAAAAGGCACGCTGGCTGGCTCGCATTGCCAGCCGGCAGGTACTTGCAACGCGAGGTTGCCGCGCACGTTGTCTTTGCCGGCAACAAGTGTTACAGGCACCGTTTTGGGCTGATTATCAGCGAAGACGTAGGCCTTGCCGGCAATGTTTACCGCCACGGGTGGCACCACGGCCAGCGGCTGGTACCGCTCACCAAGTACGGGGTCGGTGTGCTTGTATTGGACGGGGACGGAAAAGAAGAGCGGAACCTTCCCATCTAAGGATAAATCAAAAGAGGCAGTAGCCATAGGTGGATTCTCTGGCTCTCCCCGCAATGCCAATTCTTGAAACTCACTATCAACACCTTTGATACCCGTTATTCTATACATCCCAATGGATGCCGGTTCCCGAAGCCAATAAGGTTGTGCGAGTAAAAAATCACTATATCCAGGCAACGTCAATTTGCCAGTCACTTGTTTATTTTCACTCAGTATAGTTTCCTGTTTTGCATCGGTAACTGAGCAATCAAGCAGCATAGTATTGATCAGATGAGGAGCTCTCGTCCTAACTTTTAGAAGCTTTAAAGGTAGCTTGGAACGGTTCACAATAGAATATTCCACAATAGCGTCTGTACCTGCTCCTATCGTTGGTGTACTTGTTACAGCTTCCATGTAAATACCTGAACAAGCTTTAATCAGTTCTTTAACTAGGATCAGTTTCTCATCCAGTGAAACTCCTGTATTTGCCCCTTTGGCAGAACGAGCGCGCTCATCTACTTGCAGGTGAAGCATTGCATTATACACATCTATCAACCCCACCACACTAGCCGCCGGATTCGCCGCATCATACTCCTTAATCACCTTCTCTACCAGCTTCCCTACCGACGCGCCGCCGGGCACGCGGTTCCAGGTCTGGTCGATGCCTTCGAAAGGATTGGTTTTGGCTTTGTCGCCCTTCACGGGTTGCAGGTACTCTAGCGCTTCGCCACGCTGAGCGGCTGAGCCGAAGCCTTGGCTGCGGTGCTGAGAACGGCTTTCGGCGGCAATTTCGCCATAGCTTCTACCCAGCAGAGCGTTGTAGCCACCGGCATCTACTTTTAGGTAGCCGCTCATATCCTCGCCGGGCTTCACAAAGAAACTGCCGGTGTTCCAGAGCAGGCGCTTGGGCTGCCAGGGCTTTACGTGTTTCAGCTGCTCGGGGAAGCGCTTGGGGTCGCCGGCCGCGTCGAAGGCTTCGGCGGCCAGGATAGCGCTGGCCTGGTGGTGACCGTGGCCGGCGCGCGGGTCGGGTGGGAAGCGCGTGAACAGTACATCGGGCCGACGCTGCCGAATCACCCATACCATATCGGCCAGCACTTGCTCCTTGTCCCAGATGGTGAAGGTTTCCTGCCAAGTTTTAGAAAAGCCGAAGTCGTTGGCGCGGGTGAAGAACTGGTGCGCCCCGTCGATGCGGCGGGCGGCCAGCAGCTCCTGCGTGCGGATCAGGCCTAGCTGCTCCCGGATTTCGGGGCCAATGAGGTCCTGGCCGCCGTCGCCGCGGGTGCAGCTGAGGTAGCTGGTTTCCAGCAGGCGGCCATTGGCGAGGTAGGCCAGGAAGCGCGTGTTTTCATCGTCGGGGTGGGCGGCGATGTACATAGCTGAGCCGAGGACATTCAGTTTTTTCAGACCCAGCAGAATTTCCGAGGAAGACCAGGTTTTAGGGGCTTGGGCTTTCGCGCTAGGTGCTACACTAGAGGCAAGCAATACGGCCAGCAGCGCGGCGCACAATCGGGATAGAAGCATAAGGAGGAACTAGGAACTTGGCCTTAAAGATACCGGTCAACAGCGAAGCTGGCCATGGAGGTATATAGCTGCTACAAGCTACTGGCGCTAGCTCTTTACCTACACCAACACCAAGCTGTGCGCACGCCAGATAGAGCAGCACGTTCTAAACGACTCAGAAGGCCTTGTTCAGTTACTGCTCACATGAATATGGGCAAATGAGGTGGTCTAGCTACGCCGGACAGAATTGGGACGTTGTTTGGAGTTGGGTTTCGAAGTGGTTGGGCGTTTGATACCCGAGAGCCAAGTGGCGGTGCTCGGCGTAACTAGACTAGCTCAGCATAAACTGTCCAGGTTCTGCTATAAGAGAAGTACGCTATAGAGCTAGTGTATTTGTATTTGTTTTAGCTAGACAGGACCGCGTTACGCTAATCCAGCTGCGTGATAATGACGTCCGCATTTACTTGCACATACTTGCCGGTGGCTGCGTCGTTGAAGTAGTAGCCTTCGCCCGCCCGGCCCAACTTGCCCGTGCTCGTGTAGGTGCGCACCACCTGTCCTCCCGACAGTACTTCTACTTTGAATTTACTGCCATAGCTGTCGAAGCGGGCTTGGGAGGCATCCGTGCAGGCGGCCAGGGCGACGATTAAAAGGAGAGAGGAAAGATGTTTCATACCCGCGAAGAAAAACAAAAGCCCGGACTAGCGGAAGTTAGATTGGCTGTGGACTACGCCGCACCCCGTATACCCATTCGTCCAGTACTTCGCCGTTCTTGTATAACGTCTGCGGGAAACGGGCTTCCAGCGTAAAGCCGGCCTTCTCTAGTACACGGTGCGAGGCGTAGTTGGTACCAAAGGGCCGCGCGAAGATGCGCGTGATGGTAAAGGTTTGAAAGCCGTAGTTCACCATCTGCTGGACGGCCTGCGTGCTGATGCCCTGTCCCCAAAAAGGCTGCGCTAGCCAATAGCCCAGTTCGGCATTATGGCGGTGAATATCGGTTTGCGGATGCAGGGCAATGCTGCCCACTGCCTGGCCCGCCACCTCGATGGCAAAGATGCAGCGGGACATTGCTGGACTGGTTGCAAACGCCAGGTAGGCCTGCCCGTCCGCTACGGTATAGGGGTGCGGAAAAGCGTCGATCAGATGGCGGGCTACTTCCCAGTCGTTGGCATGGTGTACCAAGCTAGCTAAGTCGTCTAAGGTCCAAGGGCGAAGCGTAAAGAGCATGATACAAGGCTAGTGGTAGCGTTACTTCTCCACGAAAGTAGGGCGTGGTCCCCTACTTACGTAGGAACGAGAGTACAGCAGAGAAGGTAGAAAAGAACATCCCCCGTTGAAGTGGGTACCGAATCAGATTAAAGCAGCGCTTATGATTTTCCTATTACTGCTCAACGCCTACTATTTCGCGCTGGCCAGGACGTGCTGCACTTTGGCAAATGTGCGTTGATAGCTCGCTTTCTCCGCTGCGCTGACGAAACCCTGCATCTTGGCTAGCTCCACGACCGAGCTTCTGACATCGGCCAATTCCGCATATAGCTTGTTTGCCGTACGCTGGGTTACTTTTTGAGACTTGACCGCTTGGCCTAGCTGTGCCTGCAGGGTGGCTGCCTGCAGCTCAATGGCCGACTGATCGACTCGGCTAACGCTGAGCGTATTGTGCTCATTATGCGCTTCCAAGCCCGTGCCTTGCACTAATTGGATGAGCGCTTGAGCAGGTAATAAAGTCCCTTGCACGTTGGGGCTGCGAAAAGACGTGGTGAGTCGCTGGTCGAACTGCACTGGATGGCCTGTCTGGCTGGAAAGCGCAAGCAGCGCCTTATCCAACGGACCCGCGGCAATGTGCAGAGGCGTGGGTGTTGTTTGGGCGATTCCTGGTAGGCTGGTGACCGTAGCAACACTGGCTGCCAGTAGAAAGCGGAGAAAGGAAGTACTCATGTCGTGCGCTTGGAGCAAGATTGCTGGGTGAGGGATTTAACAGGGGAAATACGTGAGCACAAAGGTAGGCAGTTACCTAGGTGAATAGCGGGAAAATATGCGCAGACAGCTTGCGACTTTTCCGTAGTTAACGCCACCGAAAAAGCCCCTTATGTGAAAGGCTTTAGCACGAGACCGGCCTGCTCTTCGCGGGCGCGCTCATGATTGAGGCGCACGAGGCGGGTGAGAATCTCGCGTCAGGTAGGTCCATGGGCCAGCCATAAGCTTCGGCGACAGCGGCATCGAGTTGCTGGTGGAGGCTCAGCACAACGGAGGCGGGGCCCAACTGGTAGGGTATCTGGCCTTTGGCTGCGAGGGGCTAACCGGCGCGCAGCTTTTCGACGACGTTGTAGAGGTCGTTGAGGGTGAGGACGGGATGTTGGGCTTGTTAACGCTTGCGGTGGGCGTCTAGTTGTTCTGCTAATTCGCGGATACGGGTGACCTCCCCCAAGAAACTGGACCACGCTAAAGTAGAGAACTCAGGCACTTTGTCGTACCTTAAAACCAAGAGACAATTGCCTGAAAAAGACTAAGTTCACGGAGGCGCAAATCGTGTTTGCGCTACACTAGGCCGACACCGGGGTAACCGTCGCGGAGGTGTGCCGAAGATGGGCATCAGCAAGGCTACCTACTACAACTGGAAGAAAAAGGTACGGCGGCTTGGGCGTGCCCGAACTGCGTCGGCTCAAGCAGTTGGAAGAGGAAAATCAGCACCTCAAACAGCTGTTAGCCGACCTACGCCTGAATAAGCAGATGCTATAGGGCACTGGCTCCTGTCGCTGACGCATGCGTAGGAAAAGTTTGAGCAATGGCGCCAAGAATACAATGGCTTTCGACCGCACCGCTCGTTACAAAATTTAACGCCCGATGAGGTGGTGGCTGCCGCCACTAAAGTCGAGCTTCAGAACGCCTGACGTTCTACTTTCAATCGGCTCAGTAAATAGGAGGAGGTTAGGTTCGCCGTATACTACCCTATCCGGCAAGCCCAAGCGGCCACTACCCGCGCATCTTTGTGCGTATCCAAAGCGTATCGTAAGCACTAGTTCCTATAAACCGTACGATTCCATGAGTGACTTAGCTAACCTGCAGGCCATGCTCGGCCAAACCCTCCACATTCACTACCAGCTGCAAGGCTCGGAGCAGGGCAACGCAACGCTGACTGTGCAACCCGACGAGCAAACGGTATTGGGCCCCACGGGCAGCCAGCTCGTGTACTCGTTTCAGGATGGGCGCTTCCTGAGCCTGGAGATTTTGCTGGCTGCGGGATGATTGCTGTTGAGCCGGTGCTTCAAGCACCGGCTTCAGCATCCTGCTCGGCGGGAATACGTGTCAGACTTTGGGAGGCGAGCAGGCAGGCCAGCAGGCCGGTCCAGCCGGTTTGGTGGCTGGCGCCCAAGCCACGGCCGTCGTCGCCGTGGAAGTATTCGTAAAATAAGGGGTAATCGCGGAAGTGCGGGTCGTATTGCAGCCGTTCGTTGGCCCCAAAAGCGGGTCGCTGGCCCGTAGCATCCCGCAGAAACAGCTTGCTTAAGCGTGCCGTGAGAGCGGTGGCAACTTCTTGCAGGGTGCAGCGTTGGCCGGAGCCCGTTGGGTATTCCACTTGAAAACCATCGCCGTAATAGGCGTAGAAGCGCTGCAGTGACTCAATAAGGAGGTAGTTGATAGGAAACCAGATGGGGCCGCGCCAGTTGGAGTTGCCGCCAAACATATCAGAATCCGACTCGCCGGGCAGATAGGCTACGGTAAAGTCGGCCTCGGCTGTGGGGAAGTGGTAGGGGTGCTCCCGGTGGTAGCGCGACAACGCCCGAATGCCAAACTCTGACAGAAACTCCTGCTCATCCAGCATACGGGTAAGCAAGCACTGGAGGCGGTGGCTGCGCAGCAACGACAGCCGATGCCGCGCCCCTTGGCCCGGTACCTGCCATTGCGACACCAGCTCGGCCAGGTGCGGGCGGTTGTGGAGCAGCCAGCGCAGACGCTGCGCAAATTCGGGCAGCGCGTTGAGTAGCGTGTCGTCGAGTACTTCCACAGCAAACAACGGTATCAACCCCACGATGGAGCGCACCTTGAGCTTGGTGCGGACGCCATCGGGGGTGTGCAGCACATCGTAATAAAAGCTATCCTCCTCGTCCCATAAGTTGAATTGTCCATCGCCACCTCTGGTCATCGCTTCCACGATGTAGAGGAAATGCTCGAAAAACTTGCTGGCCATCTCCTGGTAGACCGGGTTAGTAAGAGCCAGCTCTAGGGCAATGCGCATCAGGTTCAGCGCGTACATGGCCATCCAGCTGGTGCCGTCGCTCTGCTCAATATAGCCGCCGGTGGGTAGGGGCGCCGAGCGGTCGAACACGCCAATATTATCCAACCCCAGAAAGCCGCCCTCGAAGATGTTGCGGCCGTTGCGGTCTTTCCGGTTCACCCACCACGAGAAGTTCAGATTGAGCTTGTGGAACATGGCCTCCAGAAAGACGGTGTCGCCGTGGCCGCGCGTCTTTTGGTCCATCTGGTACACGCGCCAGGTAGCCCAGGCATGCACGGGCGGGTTGGCGTCGGAGAGGTTCCACTCGTAGGCGGGCAGCTGGCCGTTGGGGTGCATATACCAGTCGCGCGTGAGTAGGCGTAGCTGCTGCTTGGCAAACTCCGCATCGACCATCGCCAGTGGAATGCAGTGGAAGGCCAAATCCCAGGCCGCGTACCAGGGGTACTCCCACTTGTCGGGCATGGAGATGATGTCGGCGTTGTAGAGGTGGCGCCAGTCATTATTGCGGCCCTGGCGCCGCTCACTCGGGGGCGCCACAAAGTTGGGGTCACCGTCGAGCCACTGGTTCAGGTCGTAGTAATAGAACTGCTTGCTCCAGAGCATGCCGGCAAAGGCTTGCCGCTGCACGTTGCGAGCATCGAGGTCTGCTACGCCCTCCTGTAGGCTGGCGTAGAACGCATCGGCCTCCTGCTGGCGCTGGGCAACTACCTGACTGAAGTCAGCAAATGGAGCCGGGTGTGACGTTTTGCACAAGCGCACCCGCACGGTCTGCGCCTGTCCGGCAGCCACCGTTAACTGGTAGTGCGCAGCTACTTTGGTGCCGTGCTGCGCCGGGTTGATGGCCTCCTGCTTGCCCTCTACAAGGTACTCGTTGATGCCATCCTTATAGAATTGTCCTTCATAGGGCCTGTTGTAGAGGCGGACCCCATTGGTGTCGTTGTCGCAAAAAAGCAGCGCTGGAGCCTGGTCACAGTAGAGGTGGTACTCCCCTAGCTCTGGGTGCGCCAAGTGCACAACACCCGACTCCGTGCTGCGCAGCTGTGGGCGGGGGCGGAGGTGTTCAAAGGACCAGGTGTTGCGAAACCACGCCTGCGGTAACACGTGCAAAACTGCCGCTTCCGGACCCCGGTTATGCACCGTCAGTTGCAGTAGCAGGTCTTCCGGTCCCGCTTTGGCGTATTCAATGAACACGTCGAAGTAGCGATTTTCGTCGAAGATGCCTGTGTCGAGCAGTTCGTACTCGGGCTCCTGCCGCGTGCGTTGGGCGTTTTGCGCACGCAACTGTGCATAGGGAAATGCCTGTTGTGGATACTTATAGAGCATCCGCATATAAGAGTGGGTAGGGGTGCTGTCGAGATAGTAGTACAGCTCCTTCACATCCTCGCCGTGGTTACCTTCTCCGTTGGTCAGGCCAAACAGGCGCTCCTTCAGCATCTCATCCTGGCCGTTCCAGAGGCCTACACTCAGGCACAGCAACTGCCGGGCGTCGCTCACGCCACCAATGCCTTCCTCGCCCCAGCGGTAGGCGTAGCTGCGGGCCATGTCGTGGGTCACGTAGTTCCAGGCGTTGCCGTCAGACGAGTAGTCTTCGCGCACTGTGCCCCATTGCCGTTCGGTCAGATAGGGCCCGAATTTCTTCCAGGCAGCAGTTTCGGCGTGGTCTTCCGCTAAGCGTAGGTGTTCTGGGCTCATAAAGAACGTGTGCATGAACTATTATGCGCTGAGAACCGCTGGTGGAACTATTGTCTCTATTTGCAGCAAACTGCTTAGCAGCTGGCGCACGTGGGCCACGTTGCTCACGGCATAGCGCGCCAGCGAGCGGGGCGTGGGGCCTACCTTCAGGGTGTACGCCTCCGGGGGTAGGGCTGCAAAGGTGTCCTCGTCGGTACGGTCGTCGCCCAGCGCCAAGACAAAGGGCGGTGGCTCGGGTCCGAGCCATTGAGCAGCGGCCGTGCCTTTGTGGATGCCGGCGTGCTTGATCTCCAGTACTTTCTTGCCCTCCAGCACGTGCAAATCGGTATTGGACGTCATGAAGGTGAGGTGATTTAGCAGGTCGCGGGCACGCAGGGCGCCCAAGCCGGCATCGGCACGGCGGTAGTGCCACACCAAGGAGTAGTCCTTTTCTTCGATAGAGGAGCCCGGGGTGCGGCTTACATATTGGTCCAGAATAGGCCGGATATCACGTTTCCACTCGGCGCGAAGCCCTTCCTGAAACAGGTGCCAGCTGCCGCCGGCCCGGCGCAGCCACACGCCGTGCTCGGCAATAAAATCGATGGGCAAGTGCCCCAGCCAGCGTTCCAGCGTGGTCCGGTCGCGCCCGCTGATAACGACTACCTGGTTGCGCGCATCGGCTGCCAGGTTGCCCAAAAGCTTCAGTAGCTCCTGGTCGGGGCGGGCGTGCTGCGGGTTGTGGGTGAAGCGGACCAGCGTACCGTCGTAGTCAAATAACAGTAGACGCCTTTCGGCCACTGCGTAATCGTGACGCAACTGGTTTTGGGCCTGGGTATCCAGCACATCGGTAGCTAGGGTTTGCTGCTTGATTTTGCTGTAGGCCAGGCGGTCCATAAACAGCCGCGTCCAGGCAAATACATCGTACTGCCGCACCAGCTGCTGCATAGCCGTCATGCGGGCCTGTTGCTCCTCAGCAGGCAGGCGCAGGGCTTCGTGCAGCGACTCCACCATTTGATTGGTATCGGTTGGGTTGATCAGCAGGGCCTCGGCCAGCTCCTGCGCCGCACCGGCCCGCTCGCTTAGGATAAGTACCCCGCGCTGGTTGGCTTTGCTGGCAATAAACTCTTTGGCAACCAGGTTCATACCATCGCGCACGGGCGTCACCAGGGCCACGTCGGCCAGGCAGTACAAGGCCGACAGCTCATCGAAGGGAAAGGAGCGGTAGAAGTAGTGAATGGGATTCCAGCTGATGGTGCGGTACTGCGCGTTGATTCGGCCTACCAGTTCATCAATTTCCTCCTTGAGGGCGGCGTACTGCGCCACCCGGTCGCGGGAGGGCACCACGACCATCAGCAAATTCACTCGCTCGTGCCACTCGGGGTGTTGCAATAGCAGCTCCTCAAAGGCGTGCAGGCGCTGGGCAATACCCTTAGAATAGTCGAGCCGGTCGATGGATAGTACGACCCGGGTGTCACCCAGCGCCTCCCGGTATGCCTGCTCATGGTGCTGCACGGCCTTCGAAATGGCCGCTTCGGCGTAGCGCTGGTAGTCAATGCCCATGGGGAAGGCATCGACCAGCACCGGGCGGTCGGGCATCTCCACCTGCCCGTTGTGGTTGGAGAGCCCCAACAAGCGCGACACTGCACTCAGAAAGTGCTGCATGTAGTCGAAGGTGTGGAAACCAATAAGGTCGGCGCCCAACATACCGCGCAGCAGCTCGGCGCCCCAGGGTAGGCCCCGCAGCAACTCATACGAGGGAAACGGAATGTGCAGAAAAAAGCCAATAGTGGCCTCCGGACGCTCACGGCGCAGCATTTCGGGTAACAGCAGTAGCTGATAATCCTGTACCCAGATGGTATCGTCGGGGCCAGCCAGTTCTAGCACAGCCTGGCAGAATTTCTCGTTTACGGCCACATAGGCGTCCCAGTGCGCCTGCTCGTAGGTGGCATACTGCGGGAAGTAGTGAAAGGTGGGCCAGAGTGTGGAGTTGCTGAAGCCCTCGTAGAAATCCCGGATTTCAGCTTCGCTCAGGAATACCGGGGCCATGCTATCGGCACTCAGCTGCTCGCGTACCTGGTCCTGTTCGGCGGACTCATCTACGGAGAGACCGGGCCAGCCTACCCACACATTGTCCCCGGCTTGGTAGATGGAGCCGAGGCCCGTAGCCAGCCCGCCCTCGCTGGGCTGAAACGTGAGGCCCGTGGCCGTGCGCTGCACTTTGGTAGGTAGGCGGTTGGAAATAATGATGGTTTTAGACATCTGTCAGAAAGAAGAGGCGCAGCAAGTGAAAAGCTCGTTGAAGTCGGGTAGTATGAAGCGTTGGCCTTTGGAAGGCATGTGCAGTCGCAAGTCACAAATAGAGAATACCTCACTGGGCGCAATGGCGTAGATGGTGTTGCCGGTGCCATGATGCCTATCGAGCACCACCATGCCGTTGCTCTAGCAACTCATCCACAAAACGCTGCAACATAAAATCGGTCGATACCTCTTGGCTCGGTGTTTTTTCATCAGCCTTTTGACGCTACTTGTGGCCGCCAATAGCAAGCAGGCAGCCCTTCGGCTGCGGAATGTTAGTAGACATAAGTAGGAGGAGAAGCTACATAGTACACACGCACCTGCCTGCCGTAGCCAATAGGGGTGTGCGTACTATCTCTCGGGAATGACAATGGCGCCGTAGTGGCCCAGCTGAGTTCCCAGTCCGTCGCTACGAGTTGCCGTAAGGATGCATGTAACCCAGCTAGCTACCACGCCCATGCTATCTTCCAACGCCGGCTCATAGCAGGCCGGACTGACGAGGAACGAATGGCAAAGGGAGCAGCCAAGTGATGTAAAGGCACAACCACATCGGTGAATGTGAATTCAGGATTTATAGCAAGAGAAGGAGGGGATAAGAACATATCCTGTATAACGGCATCTGCTCAAGCGAAGCGGTACAGGAAATACTTATTTTTCCGGGCCTGTTTTTCCACTACTCTCCGTATTTGTACTTAGTACACAGTACGGAAATTGTCATTAGAATATTGATAAAAAGCAAGTTGCATCTTAAGGGGTTCTATGGTGTACTGCCTACACGAAGATCAATGCAGCGAACTAAGCTCCTCGTATGCACTAAGCGCCTAAAAATGGGGCGTCAGGCTGTCTGTTGCAGCACGCTCTATTCATTTTGGCAATGGTAGGCAACCACGACCAGTTGTAATCAGCAGATTCCTCAACGCAGCGCCTTGCTGTGTCCGTCCCGCCTAATTAGCCCGTTTCGCTTGCAGGTTGCTTGTAGCTCCTCTATAACCTAGAATCAGGAATTCGCGCTACAACTAGCCACACTCATCCCTGCAACGCTATGGCAAAACCCACCAAGCTACACGGCAGCGACCTGCGCAAACTAGGCTACCCGGAAGGCAACGCCATCAACTTGGCGCTGGACATTCTGGAAGATCGGCAGCTCAGCAAGCTGGACAAAGGCAGCGCCTTGGCGTTGCTGCGCAAGATTAAGGAAGACCCCTACGCCTACCTGCGCGACTCGCTGTGGCGGGAGCTGGCCAAGGAGTTTGTGCCCGATCCCAGCCGCAAGGTGGGCCTGAACCCCGAGATAAAAGACTACCGCCGCTACGGCGAAGCCTTCATTGAGGATGGCGCCCGCAAGCAGATGGATACGGCCATGCAGCTGCCCATCACCCTAGACGGTGCCCTCATGCCCGACGCGCACCAGGGCTACGGCCTACCCATTGGGGGCGTGTTAGCCGTCGATAACGCCGTCATTCCCTACGGGGTAGGCATGGACATTGGGTGCCGCATGGCCCTGTCGGTGTTTGCGTTGCCACCGCGCTACCTTGAGCAGCGCACCCAGGAGCTGAAAAAGCTGCTGCACGCGAACACCCGTTTCGGTGGGAAGGAAGTGTTCAAAAACCCCACCGATGACCCCATTCTGGATCGGCCCGAGTTCAAGGAAATTGCCGTGGTGCGGGGCAAGCGCGACGCGGCAATTAGTCAGTTGGGCTCCTCGGGCTCCGGCAACCACTTCGTGGAATGGGGCGTGGTGGATATCACCACCGAAGACAACGAGCTGAACCTGCCCGTTGGACACTACATGGGCTTGCTCTCGCACAGCGGCTCACGGGGATTAGGAGCAGCCATTGCCCAGCACTACACCAAGGTAGCCATGAGCAAGTGCCCTCTACCCCCGGAAGCGCGCTACCTCGCCTGGCTCGACCTCGACAGCCAGGAAGGACAAGAATATTGGCGGGCCATGAACCTGGCCGGCGACTACGCCTCAGCCTGCCACCGCGATATTCACCGTCGTCTGAGCCAGGCCTTGGGCGAAAAGCCCCTGGCAAAAGTGGAAAACCACCACAACTTTGCCTGGAAAGAAACCTTAGCCGATGGCCGCGAGGCCATTGTGCACCGCAAGGGCGCCACGCCGGCCGGCGCAGGCGTGCTGGGCATCATTCCAGGGTCTATGACGGCACCCGGCTTTATTGTGCGGGGTAGAGGCGAGCAGGGTTCCATTCAGTCGGCGTCGCACGGAGCAGGGCGTAAGATGTCGCGCACGCAGGCCAAGCAGCAGCTCTCGGAGGGCAACGTGCGCCGCTACCTGCGCGACCACGGCATCGAGCTGATTGGCGGCGGGCTGGATGAGGCACCCATGGCGTATAAAGACATTCACCAAGTGATGGCGCACCAGCGTGACCTGGTTGATGTGCTGGGCTCCTTTACACCCCGCATCGTACGCATGGACGCAGGCGGCGGTGGCAAAAGCAAGTACGGCGGCGAGTAGTAGCTGTTTAGGTAATGGTACCCCTCAGGGCTTAACGGTGCGTGTTCTCGCCCCAACGGCCGGATACAAGGCCATTACACGTTTCTCTTTCACCCAAACACTATGTCCACGAACACTGTGCTAGTCGTTGGCGGCAACGGCATCATTGGCCGTACTGCTGTTGACTACCTCCACTCAACCGGCAACTGGAATACTCTTGTTACGTCGGCCTCGCCGCTGGACTACGATACCGCGGCGCCGTATGTGCAACTAGATTTGCTTGATGCACAGGCGGTACTACACAAGGCTGCGCAGCTGCGTGAGGTTACGCACGTTATCTATGCGGCTTACATCGAAGGCAAAACCCTGGCGGCTCAGACGCAGGTAAACCTTGAGTTGCTTCGGAACCTGGTGACGGGTTTGGAGCAGGTAGCTCCCAATCTGCGGCATCTCACGTTCATTCAGGGGGGTAAAGCCTACGGAGCCCATTTGGGCCGCTACAAAACACCGGCCCTGGAAACCGACCCGCGCCACTTTCCTCCCAACTTCTACTACAGTCAAGAGGACTTTCTGCGCGAGCACTCCGTGGGAAAAGCATGGAGCTGGACGGCCGTGCGTCCCGATATTGTGGTAGGGTTTGCGGTGGGCAACCCCATGAACCTGGCGAACCTAATTGCGGTGTATGCCAGCTTGTGCAAGGAGCTGCGGGTTCCTTTCCGGTTTCCTGGAAGCCTGAAAGCATACGAGGTGCTAGTGAACGTGACCGATGCTACCCTCCTGGCCAAAGGCATGGAGTGGGTTTCGACCCACCAAGAATGCAACGAGGAGATTTTCAATATCACCAATGGCGACATTTTTCGCTGGCAGCAGTTGTGGCCGCGCTTTGCCGAGTATTTTGGAGTAGACTACGCCGAGCCGATTACGTTTCCGCTCCAGGAATACATGGCCGATAAAGCCGAGCTATGGGAGCGCATGGTGCAGAAGTACGGCCTCAAATAGCACACGCTCGACGAGTTAGCACAGTGGGGCTTTGGCGATTTTATTTTCAACATGGAGGCCGATGCATTCTTCGACGTGAACAAGCTACGCCGCTTCGGCTTTCACGACATGCACCTCGACAGCTTTACGTCCTTCCGCAACCAGTTTGAACACTTGAAAGCGGAGAAGATCATTCCGTAAGCAGGCTTCCCTGCTACCAATTGCCTTGGTGCGAAGTGCGTAAGCCGCGTCTGTAGGGTTACACTCTTGTGCAGGCATTAGACAGAGCCTGTAGCGTCCCTACCTGCTAGGCAGCTGGCCTTTCCTCGTTCGCACTGGTTGCAGCCGCCCGTTTTCTAGCGTAGTTTGTCGCTTCGTCTTCGGTCGGCACTACCCCGACCATTTCCTACTAGCTTCCAGATATGAAGTTTCTCGTGGCCCTGTTGCTGGTTGCTGGCGTTGCGGCAGCACCCCGTGCCCAAACCCCAAGTCCTGAAACAGGCACCCTCGTGTATCAGTCCACGGACTTACGCATCGTACAGGTTGCACCGAACACGTTTGTGCATACATCCTTTTTGCATACTGAAAGTTTCGGTCAGGTTGCCTGCAATGGCCTCATCGTACAACACGGCACCGAAGCCGTCGTCTTTGATACGCCTACCCATGAGCAGGAGTCGGAAGAACTGATTACGTGGATAACAAACACCCGCCACTGTACCATAAAAGCTGTAATCCCCACGCATTTTCACGAAGATTGCCTGGGTGGGCTACCGGCGTTTGCGCGCCATCAAATTCCTTCCTATGCTCACAAGAAAACGATTGTTTATGCCAAGCAGCACGGGGCTGCTGTTCCGCAGCACGGTTTTACCAAGCGCCTGACGTTACGCATCGGATCTACCAACGTATACGCCGCCTTTTGGGGAGAAGGCCACACGAAAGACAACATCGTGGGCTATTTCCCGGCGGATGACGTGTTGTTTGGCGGGTGCTTAGTCAAGGAACTACGGGCAGGCAAGGGCAACCTGGCCGATGCCAATACGGCAGCTTGGCCAGCAACCGTACACCGTGTCCAGCAAGCGTATCCGCGGGTAAAGATAGTGGTACCCGGGCACGGCCAAGTCGGGGACCGAAGCCTACTCGCCTACACGATTCAGTTGTTTCATCAACCCTAACCTACTGTTTTTAAGAGTGATAACACTGGCCCGTCACGGCCGCAACTGGGTGACTCACGTGTGATAGACAGCATTGGAACAGCCTGTTGACCGTCAGCCGAGCGGACGGGCGGCACGGCCGCGTTAAGCAGCTCGACAACCTGCACCTGACGCCTGTTGCCGGGGCTACCTACGCGCTGTTTGAGAAGCATAAGGAGGGACTAGGAACTTGGCCTTAAAGATACCGGTCAACAGCAAAGCTGGCTGTGGAGGTGTATGGCTGCTACAAGCTACTGGCGCCAGCGCTTCGCCTACACCAAGCTGTGCGCACGCCAGATGAAGCAGCACGTTCTAAAGGACTCGCTCACATAAATATGGGCAAACGACTTTGAAGATAGCTCTTACCTTTACCCCATGAAGCTGTGGGCCTTTTTCCTGGCAATGTACGTGTTGGTGCTGGCGGGCCTACCCTGCGCGGACGTATGCCAGGACGAGCCAACTACCACCGCCCAGGCTGCCCCCGACGACCACAAGCACACGGAGAGCTGCTCGCCGTTCTGTTTGTGCACGGCGTGCCCCGGCTTCACCATGCCGCCGCTGGTTCCGCCGGTGGCCGTAGCTTCCCTACCCTCTGCTAAACAGATTGTGGTACGGTCGCTCTACCAAGCGCCACACGCGCTGGAGGTGCCGGGGCGGATCTGGCAACCGCCCCGCCTAGCGTAGTCTTTCCGATGGTTGTTGCCCGGCCTTTCTACTGGCTCGGGTAGCTATTGGCTACGCTATTCACTCATTTTCATGAAGTTTCTACTTGTGTCGCTGGGGCTGACACTCTTTACTCTGCCTATAGCCTGGGGGCAAGGCGCCCTACAGGTTTCTATCCGGAATGCCGAAACCGGCAAACCACTCATCGGGGCGACGGCCCGACTCATGCCCGGCAACATCGGCGCCGCAGCCGATGCGGCCGGGCAGTTAGTACTACCCATGCCAGCGCCCGGCCGCTACGCGCTTACCTACTCTTCCATCGGCTATCAACCCCAAACCGATAGCCTGACCCTACCCCTTCCTGGCGACTCGCTGGTGGTACAACTGGTGGCCGCAGAGGGCGAGGTACTGGAAGAAGTGGTGGTGACCTCTACTCGCAGCAACCGCAGCATCGACGATATTCCGACCCGCATCGAGGCCATTACGGGCGAGGAGCTGGAAGAAAAAGCCAACATGCGGCCCGGCGATATTCGCATGCAGCTCAACGAAAGCACCGGCATTCAGGTGCAGCAGACCTCGGCCGTTTCGGCCAGTGCCACCATTCGTATTCAGGGGCTGGATGGACGCTACACCCAATTGTTGCAGGATGGATTTCCGCTGTATACGGGCTTCGCAGCGGGCCTGAGCATCTTGCAGATTCCGCCGCTGAACCTGCGGCAGATTGAGGTGATCAAAGGCTCGGCGTCTACGCTTTATGGCGGCGGGGCCATTGCGGGGCTGGTTAACCTGATTACTAAGCGCCCCACAGAGGAGCGGGAACTGAGCTTTATGGCCAACGGCACCACCGCTGGCGGCCTCGACCTCAGCGGTTTCTGGGCGCAGAAAGGTGAGAAGGTAGGCATCACGCTGTTTGCTGCTCGCAACACGCAGAAGGAATACGACCCCGGCAACACCGGCTTTTCGGCCATTCCGCACTACGAACGGTATACGCTCAACCCGCGGCTGTACTTCTACCTCACGCCCACGGCCACGCTAACGGTAGGCGCGATGGGCAACTGGGAAAACCGCATCGGCGGCGATATGCGGGTGCTGGACGGCGACGCTGACAGCCAGCACCGTTACTTCGAGCGCAACCGCTCCGACCGGGCCTCCTCACAGCTGCAATTCGATAAGCGCTTTGCCCGTTCCGTGCTCACGGTCAAAAACAGCGTGAGCTACTTCAATCGCACCATTACGCAGCCGGGCTACCGCTTTGCCGGGCAGCAGGTGGCCAGCTTCAGCGAAGCCAGCTACACGCACACCGGCGAGCGGGCCGAGTGGATTGGCGGCGCCAACCTCTGGACGGAGCAATTCACGGAACGCGGGGCCACGCGGGGGCGCAATTACCAATACACTACGGTAGGCGCCTTTCTGCAAAACAACTACCGGGCGCGGCCCTGGCTGACGCTGGAAACCGGCCTGCGCGGCGACTATCACAACCGCTTTAGCTTCTTCGCCCTACCCCGGGTGTCGGCGCTGTTCCGGCTGTCGGAGCACCTCACCTCCCGCCTGGGCGGTGGATTGGGCTACAAGGCCCCTACCCTATTCACCGAGGATGCCGAAAGCGTAGGCTTCCGCAACGTGCTGCCCATCAATCAAAATACCGCTCAAGCCGAAACTTCCCGCGGCGGCAATTTCGATGTCAACTACCGCACTACCCTGTTTGAGGTGCTGGACGTGTCCATCAATCAGCTGTTCTTCTACACTCGCCTCAACCACGCGCTGGTACTCGATATTCCGGCCATTATCACGCCGGGTGCAGGCAACGCCACGTACCAGTTTGCCAACGCCGACGGCCCTATCAACAGCCGAGGCCTGGAAACCAACGTCCGCATCGGTTACGAGGACTTTCAGCTTTACGCCGGGTATAGCCTAGTAGACACCCGCCGCCAGTACAGCGGCACCGACTACAACAGCGCCGTGCCGCTAACGGCCAAGCACCGCGTGAATTTGGTAGGGGTGTACGAGCAGGAAGGCAAGTTCCGGGTAGGACTGGAAGCCTACTACATCGGCCGCAAACCGCTCTCGACGGGCGAGGAGTCGCCCTCCTATTGGTTGCTGGGCGCTATGGGTGAACGGCGCTGGAAGCACTTCAGCGTGTTCCTCAACTTCGAGAACCTGCTCAACGTCCGCCAAAGCCGCTATGAGTCCGTGGTACTGCCCCCCGTTAGTCAACCGTCTTTCCGGGAGGTATGGGCACCGTTGGAGGGCTTGGTCGCCAACGGGGGCATCAAGCTGTTTCTTTGATTCAACTAGTTGTTTAATGCCTAAACAGCAACGCGCCCCGGGATAGAATCACTATATTTCTATCCCGGGGCGCGTTGCTGTTTAGGCATGTAAGAGCTTTTAGCCCTCTTTGCCGTTGGTTTGGCTGCTGTCGCCGTAGTCGCCGCGAATGCCGCTCCCGTCGCCCATATTTTCCTGGGTGCTTTCGGTGGCCGCTTCGGGGCTGTTTTTGGCTAGTTCAGAAGAGTTCATGTTTTGTTGAGCACCGTCGCCGGAGCCATCGGCTACCGTTGCATCGGCGTTTTTGGCATCAGAAGAACCGGTGCGGCCTTTTTCTTCGTCTTGCTCAGACGGAATGGATGGAGTGTTCATAAGAAAGAGAGTGATTTAGCTGTTGTTTTCGTCGTCAATGGTGCCGCCGTCGTTGGCAGGGCTAGAGGCAGCGTTGCCGGTACCGTAGTCCGATTTGTAATCGGTGGTATTCTGGGTTTGATCAGCCTTTTCAGCGTCTTGTCCGCCACCTTGGTTTTTCTGATCGGCGCTGAGTTGCGCGCCAGCACCGCTGCTGCCTTTGGCTCCGCTGTTGTCAACGTGTTGGTCCCCACCGCGGTTTCCGCCATGGTTGCCAGTGCTGTCGGAGTCAGAGGAATTTCGAGGCGCATTGCCTTGCTGTTGCGAACCTACGCCACGCTCGTTTTCTGGGCGTGAAGCACGTGTGCCGTCATTAGGACTGCTGTTATCAGGCTGGTTATTCTGGTTGTCGCTCATGAGCGTAGGGTGGAAAGGGTGGAAGAATGGGTGTAGTTACAGGTTTACCTGGCCGATACCGGTGCCAGCGCTACCAGAAGCAGAGCCGCTGCTAGTAGTACTACCGCCCACGTCGCCTTCGTCGGCATTGCCGGGCTTGTCGTACTGGGTGCCGGTGGCCACATTTTTACCTTTTATTTCGTGGCCACCTTCGGTGCCGCCGCTGCCAGAGTTATCGTCGCCGTTGTTGCCGGTAAGGGCCTCGCTGCTGTTGCCGGCCGCTAGGCGGCTATCGGGCTGAAACTCGCGGGCGCGCATGGCGTCTTCGGTTTCTTCGTCGAGCGGAGGTGTGGGATGCTGAGCCATAAGGGTAGGAAAGTTCTGAGTGGAAAGAAGCGCAGGCAGCCGCAGCGGCCTACCCTTGGCTATACGGGCGGTGGGCCGGGCGGTTGAGGCATGGTTTTTCTTGCGCCTTTTCCAGACCTTTCTTTTCTACTCGCTTTTTACGTTTCGCTATTTTGCCTTTATGTCTACTGGCTCCGATTCTTTTACTGAGAAAACCGACGACGCGCTACGCTTTCTCGCCAGCCACCCATCCTTCTATCACTCCGATATTGTGCGGGCGGCCCAGCAAGAGCTGCGGCGGCGCGGCCTACGCTTGCCGGAAATAGCCGAGGGCGCTACCTCGGCCCCACTTCTGGAATACGCCCCAGAGCCTGAACGCTCAACTCTATCTCGCGGACTGCTACTTGGTGGCGGGCTAGTGGCCGCTTTGCTGCTTGGTGTGTGGGCGCTACAATCCACCGGTGCCGACGCCGAGGATGTATCTGTTTCAACGCAACGGCCCACCTCGCTGCCCGCCAGCGTGGTAGAGCAGCCCGCCACCAACGACGATATGATGCCCAGCTTTGAAGCGCTGGCGCAAGAAAGGGTGCGGGAAGCTTCCGCCACGGTGCCCGCCACCGAGTGGCGCGACTCTATTGCCCGCAACAACTACCAGCAGATGGTGGCGCGCTACTGGACTGCCGAATATCAAACGGCCTGGCTGCTCACGCGTACCAGTCAGCGCCCTACCCCCGATCTTACCCTTCTGGGCAAAATAAACCTGGTGCAGGACCAATGGCGCCGCCTAACGCACGCGGCTGCATACGACCTGAAGCTTAAGCCCGTGATGCAGCAACGGCTGGAAGCCATGTTGCTGGGGCACAAGCGCCGGAATGCCGTTCTTGGTTTGCTGACGTATAGCTTCCACGGGCGCGACTCCCTCATTACCCGCGAAATTCAACAGGGCGATACCGCCGCCTACGCCGTGCGCTACCAGGTGCTGGCCTCTCCCCTACCCAAGCAACTGCCTCTACTGCCCCTGCGCGCTATCCCGGAGGTAGTGCGCAGCCAAACCGTGCCCACGCGCTATCCCAACACCAACCCGCTTTATCTGTTACACAATAGAGTATTCGCCAGCGACCCGCTTTCCAACGCGTTGCCCCACCCGGTAACCGAGCTGTCAGATGCGGAAATTGACTCGGTGCTGATACTGCGGCCGCGGGTGGCCATGCAGGCCTACGGCCCACGCGCCCACGATGGCGCGGTTCTTATCTTCACTCATCCTCCTCGCCCTTAGCGCTTTATTATGTCTGATACGCCGCCTGCTGATTCTCCTACCCCACTGGCGGCCACTTCGGAGGCGGAACTGTTTTATTTGGCCCAGCACCCCGAGCGCTACCCCGCGCCCTTGGTGCACGCCGCTACCCAAGAGCTACAACGCCGCGGCCTAGTGCCCACCGAAGTGCCCAGACCGGCGCGGCGCCGTTCCTCCCTACCCTCTGCCGCACCCGAAAAGCCGGTGGTGCTGCGGCTACTTCAAACCCTGTTTTTGCCCACGCGCCGCCATTGGGCCACGCCGGTGCTGCTGGATATCAATTTGCTGGTGTTTCTGGCTATGGCCCTTACCGGCGTAGCGGTGCTGCACCCGAGCGGGGCGGCGCTAGTAGCCTGGGGCAGCAACTACTCACCACTCACGCTGCCCGGGCAGCCATGGCGACTACTTACTAGTTGTTTTGTGCACAGCGGGCCGGGCCATTTGTTGCTCAACGCCAGCTCGTTGCTGCTACTGGGTACACTGGCCGAGCCGCTGCTGGGTGGCCGGCGGCTGTTGCTGGCCTACCTGGTGTGTGGGGTAGGCGGCAGCCTGGCCAGCCTGGCGTGGCACACAGGTGGCGTCAACTCGGTAGGAGCGTCGGGGTCTATATTTGGGCTGTATGGGGTGCAGCTAGCGCTGCTGCTCACGCAGGCCCTACCCCTGGAGCGCCGCGAGCGGCTGACCCTCTTGTTCTTTCTACTGTTCTTTTTGGTGAGCAGCGTGGCCGGCAGCACGGATGCCCACATCGACCACGCGGCCCACGCGGGCGGCCTGCTGACAGGGCTGTTGCTGGGTGGTTTGTACGCGGCGCATTTCCTGCGCCAGCACTGGCAGAGAGCGTAAGCTATTCATTTGCAGCAATTAAACTTAATATATTTCTTTCCTATATAGGATAGTTATCTATATTTGATGAAATATATTCACTGCTCGCTCCCACCACCTCAACACCTTCTTTATGAAAACAGGCTTACTCCTGCTACCCCTTGCCTTTGGGCTTACCCTAGGGCAAGCCCAGGCCCAAACTATTCCCAACGGCACCCTCGACACCTGGGCCACGCGCAACAACGTGGAAGCCCCTGCCAACTGGCTGAACACCGACGACGCCGTAGCAGCTGCCCCCTTTGGCGCTTTATTGCCCACGCGCATTCAGACTGGCACCGTCACCAAAAGCACCGATTTTCAGCAAGGAACCTTCGCGGCGCGCCTGGAATCAAAAACTGTGTCGGTGCCGCTTCTGGGTAGTGTAGTTGCGCCGGGCATACTGGCTCTTGGCAACAAGCCCAGCGCCAATTCTACCTATCCGGGTGGTCTACCCTTCACGATCCGGCCCGCCAGTATGCAATTCTACTACAAGCTCGCGGGCACCAACGTTGCAAGTGACAAGCCCACTGCCGCTGTGCAGCTTACTCGTACTGTAAGCGGTCGGCAGGAGCCCATTGCTACTGGTCTCCTGACGTTTACGACCACTGCCGACAACTACACGCTGGCTACGGTACCTCTGGTGTATACCTCATCTGCTGCACCCGATTCTATTCATATCGCCTTTGCATCGGGCAGCAACGTTTCCATCACGGCGGTTCCTCCCACCTCATCGCTCACGGCCGGCACTACCTTCCTCATTGATAATGTGACAATGGTAGGCGTGGCCACTTCCAACCGCACAGCCCTGGACACGCACAGCCTGAACGTGTACCCCAACCCCAGCACCAGCGGCGTGTTTGCGCTGCAAGCCGATGAGCCAGCTCTCCGGGCCGCGCCTTACTCGATACTGGACGTAACCGGTCGCGTGGTACGCACCGCCACTGCCACCTCTGCTACCACCGCCCCGCGCACCATCGACCTGCGCGGGCAGGCCGCTGGCCTCTACACGCTCCGCCTCGACACTTCCGACGGCCGCACCGTGGTGCAGAAACTGGTGGTAGAATAGCATTTCAGGACAAAGCATAACATAAAAGCCCGGCTGTCATCCTGAGCTTGCGAAGGACCTTCTCACGTGAGAACGATGGACGTAACAACGACTCGTTCTACCGTGAGAAGGTCCTTTGTCGCCGCTTGATGCGCGGAATGCTCAGGATGACAGCCGGGTTTTATACGTTTTGAAGGCTTGCAAAAGAGCCACTTACTCCGCCGCGCCCAGCTTGTCCAATTTCTGTAAGTCGGCTTCCGACAGCTGAATAGCAGCGGCTTTCACGTTTTCTTCTAGGTGCTTCACTTTGGAGGTGCCCGGAATCAGGAGGATATTAGGAGCGCGGTGCAGCAGCCAGCTTAGGGCTACTTGCTGCGGGGTAGCGTCGTACTGCTTGCCGATGCCAGTGAGCTTGTTCAGCGCCTCGGTGTTGCCACCGCTCAGCGGGTACCATGGGATGAAGGCAATATTCTGCTCCTGGCAATAGTCCAGCTCCTTTTCCCACTTGCGGTTATCCACGCTGTACATGTTCTGCACCGACACGATTTCCACCGCATCCTGCGCCTGTTTGATTTGCTCCACCGTCACCTCCGAGAGGCCAATGTGCTTGATCAGGCCATCTTGTTGCGCTTTTTTGAGGAAAGCCAGGGTGTCGTCGAAGGGCACGTTCGGGTCGACGCGGTGCAACTGGTAGAGCTCAATCTGCTCCAGGCGCAGGCGTTTCAGGCTGCCTTCTAGGGCTTCGCGCAGGTGGTCGGGGTGGGCATTCACGGGCCACTGGTTGGGGCCGGTGCGCAACAAGCCGCCCTTGGTAGCAATTACTAGGTCGGCGGGGTAGGGATACAGGGCCTCAGCAATTAGCTCCTCCGATACGTTGGGGCCGTAGCTGTCCGCTGTATCGATGAAGTTGATGCCCAGCTCTACCGTCTTTTTCAAGACCCGAATGGCTTCGTCGTGGTCCTGGGGTGGCCCCCAGATGCCTTCGCCGGTGATGCGCATGGCGCCGTAGCCCATGCGGTTAATCGTTTTGTCGCCGGCCAGCGAGAAAGTGGCCGGGAAGGTGGTGTCGTTAGCCATGAGAAAGGGAGTAGGTGAAGGAAATAGAACGTGTCTCGGCCATCTAGCAGCGTATTCTGATAACAGGAGACTGCGCGAATGGTTGAACAATTTGCCGCTTTGCTACGCGCCCCACTACTGCCATAGGCGTTTGCTTTTTTCCAGCAGATAGCCTGCCAGCACGCCCATGCTGTAGCATACCAGGTCGCTCCACAAGAAGCTGTAGCCCAGCACCAGACCACCCAACGTAGTGGCCCGAATGGCGTTTAGCCAGGGTGCTTGGTAGAGCTGGCTGATTTCGATGCCGAACGCAAACCCCCATGCGGTGGCGGCTACCTGCTTGCTAGACCAGCTGGGCCGCAGCAGTCCTATCAACCAGAAAATCAACAGCGCCCACAGCGTATCGCCGGCGTACGCGGCTATCCAGCTAGGTAGCCAAGGAGCAAATTTGCGCGAGGCCAACCCCAACAGGAGGGTAGAAAATATCAACACCAAATAAATCGACCAACGACGAATACGCATATCTAGTCAATTGTAAAATTCTCGCAAATACACCTTAACTTTGCATCACAAAGTACTTTAAAATATCTGAAATAAGTTATGGATTATTTTGTTGCGCCAGGCTCCATTGTGCGCCGCGTTTGGAGCAAAGGCGACACCATTCTGTTCATCTTTGCCGGGGCGGCGGCCGAGTTTGCCCTCAATAAGGCGGTAGACTGGCTGTATTTCACAGGCCGCCTACCCGCCGACCCTTTGGGCCGGCTGTTTTCGACCGTGGAGTATGCCCGCAAGATTGTATTCGCGGAGCGCCACGCCGCCGAGCGGGCCATCGATACCATTGCGGCTATCCACGGAGCGGTGGAGCAGAGCCGGGGTATGGCCATTCCCGACTGGGCCTACCGCGACGTGCTGTATATGCTGGTGCACTATTCCATCCGGGCTTTCGAGGTGCTGGAACGGCCCATGACCGACACGGAAAAAGATGAGGTAGTGGCAGTATTCTGCCGGGTAGGCCAACGCATGGGTGTTCCCGAGCTACCCCATACCTACGCCACCTGGCTCCCTACCCGCCAGCAGCATCTCACCCACGATTTGGCCCACAGCACCTACACTACCGATCTATACCAGCAGTATCGCAAGCACCTTGGGGCGTTTCGGTACCAGCTGGTGCTGGCCGGCCAACGGTTGGTAGTACCCGCGTCGGTGCGCACGATGCTTGCGCTACCCAATGCCACGTGGCTGCGGTTGTCCCTGCCCGCCTACCGCCTGGCCCAGCGCACGGCTCTGGGGCGGTGGCTCCGGTCGTTGCTATTGCCAGCCGCCTACCAAGCCCAGATTTTGGCACTGGATGCGGTGCCTGCGGGCACAGCGGTGGCGTTTCGCCCGGTGCCACACGCAGCAAGGCCCGCCATCGGTTGATAGCGGGCCTTGAGGTCGTCAGCACGGCCGGTCCAACGCCACAGGCGTCCGACCGGTATCATTGTGGATGGCTGCGCCGGGTGGGGTAGGTAGTGGTAGAACGAGCTTATTCCGCCTCCAGCTTCACCACTAACTCTCCGAAGCCAGCACCTACCACCACGCTGGGTAGAGTGGCGCCGGTTTCAGCTTTATACTCACTTATTGTCATTTCATTACCATCGGCGTGCACCTGCGCTGCCGCCGTGGGTAGGCCATGCAACACCACTTGGTAAGTGGTATAGCTGGGCTGGTAGGAGCCCTCAATAGCTTGCGTGAGCAGCAGGCCCTGCGCCGAGCCGGCCACCGTGAAGCGGCGCGCGGTTTGTTGGCCGGCTTCCTGGTAGGCGTAGCCTTCGCCGCCGTCGTCGTAGTGCATGCTCTCGGCGGTACCGTTTTTGTAATACACGTGCAGGGTGAGTTGCTCAATGGGCGCTTGGCCTACGTATTGCAACACGGGCGCCAACGGTACCACAGCACCAGCCCGCACAAACAGCGGAATCCGGTCGAGGTTGGCTACGGCCCACACTTCGGCACCACCGGCCTTCACCTCGTCGGTCCACCAGTAGTACCAGTCGCCAAAGGGGAGGTACATCCAGCGGCCATCTACGCCGGGTGTGGTGATGGGGCACACCAGCAAATTATCGCCGAGAGCAAACTCGGCCATGCGCAGGTAGGTGTTGGTATCGTTCTGGTCGAGGAATACCAACGGGCGCAGCATGGGCGTGCCCTGCTGCACGTACTGCCAGAAGGCCGTGTACATGTAAGGCAGCAAGCGGTAGCGCAACGAGATATACTGCCGGGCCAGGTCTGTCACTTGGTCGCCGAAGCTCCACGGTTCCTGGTCGCCGTGGTCGCCGGAGCTGTGCGTGCGGAAAAACGGATGGAAAGCGGCCAGCGCAATCCAGCGGGCGTACAGCTCACCATCGGGCGTGTCGATAAAGCCCCCTACATCACTCCCAACAAACGAAAATCCGCTGATGCTCAGACGCTGGCACTGGATGTTCGCCAGCCACAGGTGCTCCCACGATGCGAGGTTGTCGCCGGTCCAGCCGGAGGAGTAGCGCTGCCCGCCAGAGTAGGTAGAGCGCGTGATGGTGAAAGGACGATTGGGGTAGGCGAAGCGTTTCACGCCGGCATTGGTGGCGCGGGCCATCTGCATGCCATACACGTTGTGCGCCTTGCGGTGCGAGCCTTGCTGCCCGTCATAGTCGAAGCGCACATCGTCGGGGAAGGTGCCTTTCTCAAATACGGCCGGCTCGTTCATGTCATTCCACACGCCCTTCACGCCAATGTCCTGAATCAGCCCTTTGAACAGGCCAGCCCACCACTCGCGCACGGCAGGACGGGTGAAATCGGGGAAGTTGCAGAGGCCGGGCCACACCGAGCCTTTCATCAGTGGTCCATCGGCGCGGCGGCAGAAGTAGTCCTTCTCCAACGCCTCGGTATACACCTCGTAGTTGGGGTCGATTTTGATGCCAGGGTCGATGATAACGACGGTTTTGAAGCCATCTTCGGCCAGCTCGCGCACCATCTTGGCGGGCTCGGGGAAATGGGTAGGCGACCAGGTGAAGCACCGATAGCCATCCATGTAGTCAATGTCGAGATAGAGCGCGTCGCAGGGAATCTGCCGCTCCCGGAATCCTTGCGCGATTTCGCGGAATTTCTGTTCTGGGAAGTAGCTCCACTTACACTGGTGGTAGCCCAAGGCCCACAGCGGCGGCAGCTCGGGTGGGCCCGTGAGGCGCGTATACTCCTGGCTGACTTCCAGCAGGGTAGGCCCGTAGATGAAGTAGTAGTTCATCTCGCCACCATCGGCCCAGAAGCTCGTTACATCGGCGCGCTCGGCGGCAAAGTCGAAGTAGCTCTTGAACGTGTTGTCGAAGAAAATGCCATGGGCAATTTTCTGCTGCAATTCCAGGTAGAATGGAATGTTCTTGTAGAGCGGGTCGGAGCCCTTCACGTAGCCGTAGGTATCGGTGCCCCAGTTGGTGAAGCGCGAGCCGCGCAGGTTCATGTTGGCGGGCTTGTCGCCGAGGCCGTAGTAGCACACGCCGCTCTGCACCTGCTTGCTCATCAGCACCAGGTCGTTGCCGGTGTCGTCGTTGTACTGCCAGTGAAAGCCTTTATCGTCTTCGCAGAGCACTGTGCCGGAGCGGTCCAGGATGCGCGTGTGCAAATTTTCTTTGCCCAGCACGCAAATAAGGCGGGCCGTGGTGATGCGGTAGTGGTCGGGCTTTTCGCGAAACTCCAGTAGCTCGGGCGCCGTGCGCGTCTGATCGGGGGGTAGGGCGTAGCTGAAATCAGGCGTAAACTGGCCGTCGGTGGCGTAGCGAAAGCGCAGAATTTTGTCATTAATCACCTGCAAGCGCAACCGTAGGCCATTATCGCAGGTAAATAAAAAATCATTGCCTTGTTGCTCGCACGCTACTACCTGACCCGGACGAAATTCCTGGCGTGCGCGTGCCGCCAGGTCGTTTACCATGTAATTATTTTCCTGAAACATAAAGGCCGTTGCGGGGTCGGGAGAAGAGAATCAAAAAAAAGCGTGGCAAAGCTGGTGCCATCTGCATAAGTTCGCAAGGTAAAACCGATTCCCCCGAATTTTATCTACCATTAGCCCAGGCCCGCATAAAACCAGGCCAATGGCCCCTTGTACTAGCCTTATCTACTCTGGTACCGGCCTCATCCGGTTTCTGCTGCTTATGAAAATGAACAATCTGAAGGTACTACTGCTAGGCTGGGACAACGCCTATCCGACCGGAGAAGTGGCCACTCCCGACACTCTGGAACTGGCGCGGGCCTTGGCGCCCCACACGCAATTGGCGGTGCTGCTACCACATTTGCCGGCCAACGACGAAGAATTGCCCGCCGAGGCCCAAGTTACCGGCATTGGCAACCTCACGCTGGCCGAGCTGGATGCCGCCGACGCCTACCTACCTTCTGAGCAGCTCACCCCGGTGGCCTACCCTTCCTTTCCGTATGTGGGGGCCGAGCATTCGATTGATGAAGTAGCGCAGCCTTTCGCCCCCGCCACCGACTCGAATCCCGCCACCGACGCGGCGGCTACCTTGCTGGACGCCGATGCCTTTGCTGCTACCGGTGGTGAGCCCGACGCCGCCGAAGCCAACGACCTTGATCAGAGTAACGAAGGAGTGGAAACTGCTCCGGTTTCGGCGCCCACTACAGCCCAGCGCTCGGCGCCGTCTGAGGCGCTAGCTGTGCTGAGTGCCCACGCCGGCGACAGCGGCAACCTGAACTTCCGGGTGATTCAGTATGCCCGCTTTGCTACCCGTTTGGCCTTGCAGGAACAATTTGCTGTGACCTACGCCGCCGACTGGCCGGCTTGGTTGGCTGGGCTGGAAATTCGTCAGCTGACGGGCCGGCCGCTGGTATTGCACGTGCATACGCTAGCCGCTGACCGCGATACGCCCCACGACCGGGGCTGGATTATGGAGCTGGAGCGCCTGGCCCTGCGCCGTGCCGACCTAGTGCTGGCCGCTACCACCGACTTGCAGCAGCGTCTAACTGCTGACTACGGCCTCTCTACCCAACGCGTGCACCTGCAACCCGACAGCCTGGCCGATGGCCTGCTCCAGGTGCTAGAGGAAGTGGCTGGCTAATACCTCTCCGCTATACAGAAATACCCCACGACCCGGTTGGAATCTCGTTCCGGCCGGGTCGTGGGGTATGTGGGGGTAGGCAATCACACGCGAATATTGTCGAGCCAGCGGTAGGCGGTTACAGTATCGTCGAACGTATCTACCAGTGGTTGAGTCACGTACTGCATGGCCTTATCGATGGCCGCTTGAGCGGGCCAGTCGTGGGCTTTCACCCAGGCTACGGCCGCTACGCCTTGGCTAGCGAGCTGCTGAAAAAACTCCTCCCCTACCCAGCGTGTTACCTCGTTCCAGCCATCCAGCATCTGGCTGCTGTCATTCAAGATCTTCTGCGCCCTGGTTGCTTCTATATGCCGCAGAATAAGCAAGCAACCCGTAATGGCTGCTACAGCGTTGTATTCGCCACGCCAGGCCACATATAGCCAATGATGGGCAGCATCGTGCGAAATAGCAAAATCAGGCGTTTCAAGTAATGGTTGTAGCTCCATGATGCACCGCGATAATATATATGTTTCTGCATACGATTCAGTAAGGCGAACGTTACTAATAACCTTACTAATTTATTTTCATAACCTATTTATTTTCTGATAATTAAACAACACCCCTGCCAGGCAGCCTTGTGCTACCATTGCTGCTGGTATAGGCTTTGCTACCCTATCTAGGGTAGACGCTATTGCCTGGGCGTGCTACCTGCCCCCTTACAGGGCAGTCCTGTTGCGGTTGGTAGTTGTGAAGTTGCCAGTTGCACGCAGGTTGATGGCTTCCACCCTAGCCTGTTCTCATCGTGTCTGTTGCTTTTGAAAAGGGAGCCCATCCGGTGGCTCTGTCATCCGACTATTCGGCCGAGTGCCGCGGGCAGGTGCCCACCGACGCTACCCCTACCCTTAGCGTGGCCCCACCCGTAGCCACTGAGCCCCGCGCTACCTACGCCAACGTAGTACTGCCCGGCGACTTCCCTGACCCCACGGTTACTAAAATTGGGGATACATACTGGGCCAGCGCTACCTCGGCAGAATGGGGACCTGTTTTCCCATTGTTCAAATCCACTAACCTAGTAGATTGGGAGTTGGTCAGCCATGTATTTGCCGATAAGCCTGAGTGGGCCGAAGCCAGTTTCTGGGCACCGGAAATCAGCCACGAAAACGGCAAAACCTACATTTGCTACACGGCGCGCCAGAAGGGTGGCCCGCTGTGCGTGGCCATGGCCTCGGCCCATGACCCTGCCGGTCCCTACCTCGACCATGGTCCGCTGGTAGGCCAGGAGCAGGGCTCTATCGACGGCTTCCCCATTCGCGACGAAAACGGCGAGCTGTATTTAGTGTGGAAGGAAGACGGCAACGCCTACGGCAACCCTACCCCCCTGTGGGCACAGCGCCTCAATGAAGAACGCACGGCCCTGCTGGGCGACGCGCCAGTGGAGCTGTTTCGCAACGATGTACCCTGGGAAGGCAACCTAGTGGAAGGCTCGGCCTTTGCCCAGCACGATGGATACTTCTACATGTTCTACGCTGGCAACGGCTGCTGCGGCAGCGGCTGCACCTACGCCACCGGCGTAGCCCGCGCCCGCCAGCTGCTAGGACCATGGGAGAAATGCCCGCAGAACCCTATCCTGAAGAAAAACAAGGTATGGAGCTGCCCTGGTCACGGCACGGTGGCCGAGTACGATGGCCGTTGGTTTTTGCTGCACCACGCCTACCACGCCAGCAGCCACGAGTTTGTGGGCCGGCAGGGCATCCTCAGCGAGTTCAGCTGGAACGCCGAGGGCTGGCCTGAATTTGAGGGTAACAGCCCCCAAGCCGCCCCGCTGAACAACGTGAGCCGCCTCAATCTGACCGACACGTTTGCTGGCAACCATCTGGCCGAAACCTGGCAGTGGCCCATCAGCAAAAAGCCCGTAGTGGGCATTGGCGATGGACAGTTGCTGCTGCAAGCCTGCCCCGACGAGCTAGGCGCCCTGGTGGCCCAGCGCACCTACGCTGCCACCTATAAGGCCACTACTTCCTTCAATGCAGCCGTGCTACCCCCTGGTACGTTTGCCGGCATCACGGCCGTAGGCGACCCACATAACGCCCTGGCCTTAATGGCCAGCTACGGTAAGCTACAACTATGGCACGTCAAAAACGGCGTTTCACAGTGCCTGACAGAGGTAGTCGTGGCGCCTACCCGCAGCCTGGGCCTGCGTGTGGAGGCGTGGGGCGGGCAGCGCTACCGCTTCTCCTACAGCCTCAACGGCGTGACCTGGGAAGCCATGCCCCTGGATAGCTTCGCCGTGAATGGCACCTACTTGCCGCCCTGGGACCGGGGCATCCGGGTAGGGCTACTGGCACAAGGGCCCACCGATGTTACGGTGGCGTTCGACCACTTCACCATTCGCAATCAGCGCTAAGCAAAACGGGCGGCCGACTGGATTCAGTCGGCCGCCCGTATCTTTGGCTATGACTTCTTCCCTGGAACAATCTTTTGAGGCCGCCCTGGAGCTGCACGACACCGACGGCGGCGTATATCTGCTGATTCCTTTCAACGTAGCCGAGGTGTACGGCGCTAAAGGCTCTCTCCCTATCATTGGCACCATTGATGGTTTTCCGATTCGTCTGTCGCTGACACCCGCGGGGCCAGGCGAATATGAGCTGCGCGTATCCAAAGAAGTGCGCAAAGCTATCGACAAGAACTGGCCTGAAACCGTGCAGGTGGTGCTTCGCCCCGACACGGAGGAAACCTTGGAACTCTCGAAGCCTTTAGCGCAGGCACTGCGCAGCACGGGGTTGCAAGCGCAGTTCAATACTCTTCCCTACCCCGAGCGCAAAGAGCTTAGCCAATGGGTAGCCCGTGCCAAAACGAATGACGCCCGTCACCAGCGCATCCAGGAAATCCTAGATCGATTTGATTAAAGGAGAGTAGGAAGGGTAATAAATAGCGTGTCATCCTGAGCGGAGCGAAGGACCTTCTCACAGCGGAACGACACTCGTATTAACGACTCGTTCCGCTGTGAGAAGGTCCTTCGCTCCGCTCAGGATGACAGCCGTTTTTTATTATGCCTACCCTCCTATACCCTCACATCCTCCTACCCCTCTTCCCGCTTAAACACCAGCACGGCGCGGTTGATGGCATAGATGCTGAGTTGATGACCAGTGCCTTCTTCGTCGGGTTGGGTGAAGTAGACGCCCTCGTCGTTGATGCGGCTGAAGCCGTCGAAGCGGGCGTCGTCGGAGTTGAGCAGAAGGCGGTAGCGGCCAGGCTCAGGCACGTAGAAACGATAGTCGGGCACGCTGTGGTTGATGTGGAAGTTAAACACGAACACCAGCCCACCCCGCTCGAAGGCCAGCACCTGATTAGTGGCGTCGATGTTTAGCTCGCGGGCGTGGCCGGCGGCCAGCAGCCGCTCGGTGCGGGCCAGCCCTACCATCGCCTCGTCGAAGGCTTGTAGATACTGAAACTTCAGGTCGGGATTATCGGCTAACGACCATTGCCGGCGGGCGTAATGGTGGCTCCAGTTGTTGCCGGCCCGCGGAAAATCGACCCACTCTGGGTGCCCAAACTCGTTGCCAATGAAATTGAGGTAGGCCTCGCCACCCAGCGCCAGCGTAGCCAGCCGAATAAGCTTATGCAGGGCCATACCCCGCGCCACAATGGGGTCGGGGTCGTCTTTGTGCATGTGGGTGTAAATGGCGGCGTCCATCAGCCAGTGGGCCAGCGTTTTGTCGCCTACCAAGGCTTGGTCGTGGCTTTCGGCGTAAGCCACGGTTTTCTCACCCAAGCGGCGGTTAGTAAGCGTATACCACAGGTCATGCAGGTTCCAGTCCTCATCGCGGGTGTGCTTGAGCAGCTTGATCCAGTAGTCGGGAATGCCCATGGCCAGGCGGTAGTCGAACCCAATACCACCCTCGCTAATAGGGCGGCACAGACCAGGCATACCGCTCATGTCCTCGGCAATGAGAAGGGCACTGCGCTTTAGTTCCCGCACCAAGGTAGCGGCCAGTTGCAGGTAGAGCACGGCATCGTCGTCTACCTCCGGCCCGAAATACTGACTGTAGTCGCCGAACCCTACCCCCTCACCGTGGTGGTGGTAGAGCATGCTGGTGACGCCATCGAACCGGAAACCATCGAAGTGAAACTCCTCAAGCCAGTAGCGCAGGTTGCTAAGCAGGAACTGCTGCACCTCGGGCTTGCCGTAGTCGAACAGGCGGGAATCCCAGCCCGGGTGCTCGCCCCGGCCGCCTTGGTGAAAATACTGTCCGCCGGAACCATCGAAATTGGCGAGGCCCTCGGCTTCGTTTTTCACGGCGTGAGAGTGCACCACGTCCAGCAGCACGGCAATGCCGCGGCGGTGCGCTTCATTCACCAAGTGCTTCAGCTCCTCGGGTGTGCCGAACCGCGACGACACCCCGAAAAAGTTGGCCACGTGGTAGCCAAACGAGCCGTAATAAGGGTGCTCCATCACGGCCATCAACTGAATGCAGTTGTAACCCAATGCCTGCACGCGGGGTAGCACCGTGTCGGCAAACTCCAGGTAGGTGCCAATGCGCCCTTCCTCAGTGGCCATGCCCACGTGGCACTCATAGATGAACGGCTCGCGTACGTAGTTGGACACCCGGAACTTCTGATCGGTCCAACGGAAGGGCTGTTCGGGGTACCACACCTGAGCGGCAAAGTCCTTGGTTTCCTCGTCCTGCACGGCGCGGCGCAGGTAGGCAGGCAGGCGGTCTTTGGCTTCGCGCCAAGTTACCACGTGCACCTTGTAGCGGCTGCCGTGGGTGAGCCGGTCGCGGTACTCACGGTCAGGAAAAAACCGTTCCCACACGCCGTCGGGTCCTTTTTCGAGGGGCGTAGCCTGCCGGTCCCAGCCGTTGAAGTCGCCAATGAGGTAGAGGGCATCGGCGGCCGGCGCCCACTCGCGGTACCAATAGCCGCGCCGGCGGCCATCGTAGTTGAGGCCCAGGCGCTCGTGCGCCAGCGCAAATTTGCTGAGCGACTCATGCTGCGCCTCAATCTCGCGCAAGCGCTGCTGTAGGCGCGCTTGCCGGGCCAGCAGCACCGGCTCGTAGGGCGCTAGCCAAGGGTCTTGCGCAACAAGCGGTAGGGTAGGCGCAGCGGGGATAGGCTCCGTGGCTTCGGGGGTGATGGTCATGGCAGCAGGCAGGAAAGGTTGAGTGGCAAAACTACAACTAGCAACGGATTGCGGCGAATACGGTTGACCGGGTGCCTTTCCTACCCTCGAGCGGCACCACTTCCCTCAGTCGTTGGGCACCGCTTGCCGCAGTAGCCAACTACACGCCGAGGCGAGGTCCGGGAACGTTACTACGAAGGGGCGCCCGCTGGAACGCAGGGCATTTTCGCGCATCTGTTCGTCCATAGCTGTCGTTGGGCTCACCCACACAAAAAAGAGCACGCCTGCCGCGTATATATCACGCATCCATTGCCACCCCACGTCCGTAATTCGGGCAGTACTGTGCGTGATGTTGGAGTTGTCGTTCAGGATTTTGGCGTAGTGCTTTTCCTGTGCTACTTCCAGCAGCGCCTGACACGCTACCGTAGACGACTCGGGTGTATGTTCACCGTGCCAGTCAGCATAAATCCACTGATTCGTACGGTCATAACTTATGATTAGGCCCGGCACCTCCCGGACATATTCTAATTCATCGAAACACATATAGCTAGCCAACAGGGCTTCATCCTATTTGACGCACTAAATATAAGTGGCAAACTATTCCTCTACCAAGCTGTATTTGCAGCAATTTACCTTTTCGCACCTACGGGGTAGGACAACCCCTGACCATCTCTTACCTTGCCCACATGAAAGTTCGTTTGTTGCCGTTGGCGCTGGTCGTGCTAACGGCCTGTTCTACCAGCCGTACTACCCCGTTCACCGCCCCAACTGTGGCTGTTGCGCCACTGTCGTTGGCGGCCCGCCCGCCTGCTGTTTCGCCGGTGGTGGCAGACAAGGCCATGGTGGTATCGGCGCACCCGGAGGCCACACGCATCGGGGTTGAGATTCTGCAGAAAGGCGGCAATGCTTACGATGCCGCCGTGGCGGTGCAGTTTGCGCTGGCCGTGGCCCTGCCTGTGGCCGGCAACATTGGTGGAGGTGGCTTTTTGCTATACCGGGGAGCCGACGGCCAGGAAGGCGCCCTCGATTTCCGAGAAACTGCCCCCGCTGCCGCTACTCGCGACATGTACCTCGATGCCCAAGGCAACGTGGTGCCCAACCGCAGCACCCTGGGCCACCTGGCCGTGGGGGTACCCGGCACAGTGGCCGGCATGGAGGCCCTGCATCAAAAGCTGGGCAAGCTACCCTGGCGCGACGTGGTGCAGCCGGCAGTTGACTTGGCCGCCAATGGCCTGCGCCTGACCACCAAAGAAGCGGCCGGCCTGAACCGTACCCGCACCGAGTTTGCGAAGTTTACCCCCAACACGGCCTATATCAAACCCGGTGGCAATTGGGCAGAAGGTGACATCATCAAATATCCCGACCTAGCCCAAACGCTTACTCGCATCCGGGACCAGGGCCGCGCTGGCTTCTACCAGGGTCAGACGGCCGAGCTGCTGGTAGCCGAAATGCAGCGCGGCAAGGGAATTATCACGAAGCAGGACCTGGCTGATTACCAGCCCAAGTGGCGCACGCCTTTGCACGGCCGGTACCGCGGCTACGATGTGCTGACGTTTCCGCCGCCTAGCAGCGGTGGCGTGGCGCTATTGCAGATGCTGCAAATGCTCCAACCCTACGACCTGGGCCGCATGGGCTGGCACACGCCCCAGCAGGTGCACGTGGTGACGGAGGCCGAACGGCGCGTGTACGCCGACCGCGCCACCTACCTCGGCGACCCTGATTTTGGCCGTGTGCCGGTGCCGCAGCTCCTCGACTCGGCCTACAACCGGCAGCGCATGGCTACTACCCTACCCGCGCGGGCTACGCCCAGTGCCCAGGTGCAGGCCAGCACGGGCCTCCCCAGCTACGAGTCGGATCAGACCACACACTACAACATTGTGGATGCCCAGGGCAATGCGGTGTCGTGCACTACTACCCTCAATGGGGCCTATGGCAGCAAGGTAGTGGTGGCCGGCGCGGGCTTTATCTTGAACAATGAGATGGACGACTTCAGCAGCAAGCCTGGCACGCCTAACGCCTACGGCCTAGTAGGCGGCACGGCCAATGCCATCCGGCCCGGTAAGCGCATGTTGTCCAGCATGACACCCGCTATTCTCACGCAGAATGGACAGCTGAAGCTGGTGGTAGGCACGCCGGGCGGCAGCACTATTATTACCAGCGTGTTGCAAACTATCCTGAACGTGGTGGACTTTGGCTTCAACCCGCAGCAGGCCGTAGCCGCGCCGCGCCTGCACCACCAGTGGCTGCCCGACCAGATAGACGTGGAACAAAACGCCTTGCTTCCGGCTGCCGCCGATACGCTTCGTGCCCACGGTTACAAGCTGGCACCCCGCGCTGCCTGGGGGCGCGTAGAGGCCATCCGGGTACTGCCCGACGGCCGCCTGGAAGGGGGCGCCGACCCACGGGGAGATGATACGGCGGCGGGGTATTAACGCAGACTATATGGCTCGCGCTGGTACCCGCATTCGCTGGCGGTGCGGTGCGAGCAAATGGGTTTGCCCTACCATTCGCCGACGGTCACTCACCTACGCGAAAGCACTTTTTCACTCGCTCATTTCCTTCCACCGTGGCAACGACACTACGCAACTGGCTCTGTCTAGGTCTCGCGCTCTGCACTGTAGCGTGCAGTAGCAACCCCGAAACCGGCAGCACGCCGGCCGCAATCACCATGGCTCCCCCTCTACCGGCAGCCGCCCCGGCACCCATTGATGCCCGCGCCGACAGCACCACCACGCTTACCTTCCCGGCAGGCGACAGCGCCGTGACCATGCTGGGCGAGCTGAGAACCACCAATCAGGAAATGCTGGTGCGGGTGCTAGTGCAAGGCAAGCGCCGGCTGTCGGCTACGCTGTTTGCTCCGGATTCTCTGCCCAATATCCGCTTTGCGCAGGTGATTCGGCCGGACGGCGAGGCGGAGGGGCCGTTCGGCACCACGGTTTCCATCCCTACCCCGCAGGATGGGACGTATACGCTGCGCATCACCCACAATCTGCGTACGGAAGCAGCTTTGACAAAGGAGTTTAAGATGCGGGTGGTGCTGAGACAATAATATAGTTGATGAAGCTGCTTAGAAAGTCGTTAGGCTATCCTGTTGAGCTTGTCGAAGCAGGATAGCCTAACGACTTTCTGAATACCTATACGACATTGCATTCTCATCTATTCCGTCATTTTTCTCACCTCCCCATGCGCTGTGTTCTCCCGCTTTTGGCAGCCACCCTGGCCGCTACTACCACCCACGCCGCCGTGCGCCTGCCTAAGCTAGTGGGCGACCACATGGTGTTGCAGCGCGACAAGCCCCTACCCATCTGGGGCTGGGCCGATGCCGGGGAAGCAGTGACGGTCATGTTTAAAGGCAAAACCTATAAAGCTACCCCCACTGGTGACGCGGGCAAATGGATGGTGCAGCTGCCCGCCACGCCGGCCGGTGGGCCCTATGCGTTGGTAGTGAAGGGCCAGAACACCATCACGGTGCACGATGTGCTGATGGGTGACGTGTGGCTGGCTTCGGGACAGTCGAACATGGAGTGGCCGCTGCGCGAGGCCAACAACGGCGCTCAGGAAGTTGCGGCTGCCAACTTTCCCAATATCCGGCTGCTGGATGTGCCTAACGCCGTAGCCAGCACCCCCAAGACCGATTTTGGCGGTACCGGTTGGCACCCGTGCACGCCCGAAACAGTGGCGGGCTTCTCGGCTGTAGCCTACTTTTTTGGGCGCGATTTGCAGAAGCAGTACAACGTGCCCATTGGGCTGATTTCGTCGGAGTGGGGTGGTACGCCGGCCGAGGCCTGGACCAGCACCGAGGCCCTGGGCACCCTACCCGACTTCAAAGGAAAGGTAGCTGCCTCTACTGGCGATATTGAGCAACGTCAGCAGGCATACGCGGCGCAGCTGGCGCAGTGGCAGCGCACCCCCGCCGCCCACGACCAGGGCCGCGCTGCCGGGCACGCGCCGTGGTCGGCGGCTGGGGTAGCAACCCCCGACTGGCCCACCATGCCCCTACCCGGCCCGTGGGAACAGCACGCCAACCTGGCCGCGCTCGATGGCGTGGTGTGGTTTCGCAAGGAGGTAGACCTGACGGCTGCCGAGGCCGGTAAGCCGCTGACGCTACACTTGAGCGTGATAGACGACGCCGATTCTACGTGGTTCAACGGTACGTTTGTAGGCACTACTAATGGCTACGCTACGCCCCGTGCGTATACCGTGCCCGCCGCCCTAGTGAAGCCGGGGCGCAACACCATTGCTGTGCGCGTGCTCGATCTTGGGCAGGGCGGCGGCATTTGGGGAAAGCCCGAAGACTTGCACCTCACCACCGCTACCCGCACCCTACCCCTCTCCGGCGACTGGCGCTACCACATCGGAGTAGACAATCGGCTGGCGCCGCCCAATCCCTTCCCCGGTGGCGCGCAAAACGAGCCCACATTGCTATTCAACGCCATGATTGCCCCACTGATTCCGTACGCCATCAAAGGCGTTATCTGGTACCAGGGCGAGAGCAACGCGAGCCGCGCGGCGCAGTACCAAAAGCTGTTTCCAACCATGATTCGGGACTGGCGCGGGCGCTGGCAGGAGGGTGATTTTCCGTTTTTGTTTGTGCAGCTGGCCAATTTTCAGCCCGACCAAGACCAACCCGCCGACTACGAGTGGGCGGAGCTGCGCGAGGCCCAGCGCCAGACCCTTAGCCTACCCAACACCGGCATGGCCGTGGCCATCGATATTGGCAATACCAACGACATTCACCCACGCAACAAGCAGGAAGTGGGCCGCCGCCTGGCCCTGGCCGCCCGCCGCGTGGCCTACAACGACAAGAATGTGGTGTACAGCGGCCCTACCTTCGAGAAAATGGAACCTAGAGGCACTACCGTCCGCCTCACGTTCTCCAACCTTGGCGGCGGCCTGGTGCTGAAAGATGCCAGCGGCCCTTACCTGAAAGGCTTTGCCGTAGCCGGAGCCGACCGTAAGTTTCACTGGGCCCAAGGCCGCCTGGAAGGCAATACCCTGGTGCTCAGCAGCAAAGAAGTATCCCAGCCCCAGGCCGTGCGCTACGATTGGAGCAACAGCCCTACCCCCAACCTCTACAATAAAGCCGGCCTGCCCGCCTCGCCGTTCCAGGCAAACAGAAAATAAACGAGAAAACCCGTCTGTCATCCTTCGCTGCGAAGGATGACAGACGGGTTTATGCTTACTTAACGCTACACCTGCTTACAACCCGGCGCGGATTTGGCCAGCGGCGGAAGCTAGCTTTTGGTTGAGGTGACGCAGGGCATCGTAGGCGAAGCTGTGGCCATCATAAGCCGCCTGGGCCGAGAGGTTGGACAGCTTTTGCAGTGAGTCGGCCACTTTGGTGATGTCGCTGCTGGTAGAGCCGCCAATCATACCACGCAGGTGGCGCAATTCGTCTACAATTGCCGCGCTGATTTGACCATCAAAGCCTTGCAAACGGTTAATCCACTGGTCGAGCAGGCCGGTGGCGTCTACGCGGTGCAGGTCGGCATCCAGGGCGGCAATGGTGCTTTCGATATCGGAGGTAACAGACATGAGCAGGTAAATTGAAGAAGGAAGAACAGTTTTTCTACGGACGGTTTCCGCGGCTGTTGCGGGCCGCCAAATGAGCCGGCAAGATAGGGGCATTATCTTCGACCACCAATTCTGACCTGCCGGATAGCCTTCTTGGGCCCCGGCCTACCCCTACCCTATGCGGCAGAAAGTACGTGAGTGGTTGCGGCGCTACCTGCCGGCCGAGTTGGCCTCGGTGGTGGCTACGCTGGCGGGTGCAGCCCTAGCCTACGCCGCCACCCACCAGCGCATTACGGCAGCGCTGGCAGGCACTTGGGCAGGCAATGTGGCCTACTTCGGCCTGATCCTAGCCCGCGATGTGCACACCACCCGGCGCCGGCTGCAAGCCGCCGGCCGCCCCTACGCCCTACCCGATTTGCTGCGCAACCTGCGGGCCCTGGTCGTGGAGTTTGGCGTAGCCGAAGTACTGGATAGCTTTCTGATTCGCCCTACCCTGCTATACTACATGCCGCTGTGGGTAGGCAATTTTGCTGGGGGTGTGCTCCTGGCCAAATTCGCCGCTGACATCACGTTCTATGTACCGGCTATTATTGGCTATGAGCTGAGCAAAAGGCGCTTTCGGTAGATCTCCCCCTCTCTTGAATGAGAGGGGGAGGTCTACCTATTTCCCTAATTCCATCGGGAGCCAGTAGTTGTTATTAGGGTTCACGTCGGGGAGCAGGTTGTCGGGGTTGAGGAGCACTAGGGCCAGGGGTGAAGTGGAGGGGTAGCGGAATGTCCAGGTGCCGCCGCGCTGCCACACTTCCACAGGCAGCTTCATGCGGCCTATTTTGCCGTTGCTTTCGCGCACGGCCACGAAGACTGGCATGGCGGCGCGGTCCTTGTTTTCGATGGTGATGAGGGTGCCTTGAGCAGGATTCTGGTTTACGTAGCTGACGTTGGTGATGGCTTGGTCGAGCAGCCAGTTCTCTAGGAACCACTCTTTCCAGAACCAGCCCAGGTCTTCGCCGCCTGCATCTTCCATTGTTCGGAAGAAGTCTTTGGGGGTAGGGTGCTTGAAGGCCCAGCGCTTGATGTAGGTGCGAAACGCGTAGTCGAACCGCTCGGGTCCCAGAATAGCCTCCCGCAGCAGCACCAGCCCAAAGGCCGGCTTGGAGTAGGCCGCAAAACCCAGGTATTGCGACTGCGTGACATCGGGCGCGGTGTAGGGCACGTCGGCATCGGGTACCCGTAGCAGGTAGGGCAAGATATACTTGGCACTGTCGCTGTTGGGCTTGTACTCGCCGTTGTTGAAGTTGCGGGTGCTGTGGATGTTGATAAAAGTATTGAAACCTTCGTCCATCCACGGATACTTACGCTCGTTGGAGCCCACAATCATAGGGAACCAGTTGTGGCCAAACTCGTGGTCGGTCACGCTCCACAGCCGCCCGCGGGTGGAGTTGACGCTGCAAAACACGATGCCCGGATACTCCATGCCGCCCACAATGCCCGCCACGTTGGTAGCCACGGGGTAGGTGTACTCAAACCACTGCTTGGAGTTGTATTCGATGCTGTGCTTTACGTACTCCGTAGAGCGCCCCCAGGCCGAATCAGCAGCCACTTCGGGCGGGTACAGCGACATGGCCATGGATTTTTTACCGCTGGGTAGGTTCATGCGGGCCGCGTCCCACACAAAGGCCGGCGAGGCGGCCCAGGCAACGTCGCGGGCCTGCTGGCAGCGGAAGTGCCACGTCAGGCGGCCATTTTTGCCGGCCGGGCGTGAGCTGGGTTGCGTTACCTCGGCAGGTGTGCGCACCATCACGGTTTTGTCGGAGCCGGCTGCTTGTTGCAGGCGCTGCTGCTGGGTCGAGGTCAGTACCTCCTTGGGGTTCACCAGCTCACCCGAGCCGCCCACGATGTAGTTGGCGGGCACGTTGATGGTGTAGTCGAAGTCGCCGTATTCGAGATAAAACTCGCCCGCGCCAAGGTAGGGCAGCGTATTCCAGCCCTCCACGTCGTCGTACACGGCCATGCGCGGATACCACTGCGCTATTTCATAGATCTGCCCATTGGGCGTCTGCTTGCGGCCTAGGCGGTCGGAGCCGTATTCGGGTATGTAGAAAGAGTAATCGATGCTGATGCGCAGCTTGTCGCCGTTGGGCTTCAGCACCTCAGGCAATTGAATCTGCATGCGCGTGTCCGTGACGACATACTTAGCAGTGCTTTTCTTGCCGTGCAATTCAATGCGCACGGCTTGCAGACTGTCGCCGCCGGCGGGCTCGTTGGCCGCATTGCCGAAGCGCGCCCCGTTGCGCGCCCCGCGCACGGGCGTCGTCAGCGCCCCGCGGGAGGTGCGCTTGAACAGGTTTTGGTCGAGCTGCACCCACACGAAGGGTAGGGCGTTGGGGCTGTTGTTGGTGTAGGTGATGGTGACAGAGCCACGCACCATTTCCTGCTTTTCGTCCAGCGTTGCGTCTATTTTATAGCTGGCGGCGTTTTGCCAGTAGGCGGCGTCCGGTGCCCCGCCCCCAGTGCGGTAGGCCGTACCGGGTTCGTTCAGAAACAGGGGCGAAAACAGGGTATGGGCATCGTAGGTGCCCGAATTAGGAGCTGGCAGCTGGGCCTGGGCAGTAGCGGCTGTGAGGCTAATGGCCGCGGCTGCTAAAAAACGGAGTTTACGCATGCAACGAAAGATGGAAATGTAGGGTAGTAAACGGGTGGTACTCGAGCAAATGCCAGCAAGATGCGCCAGCGGTATGTTTTCTTCGTGAACGACTCATATCCGGCCAGCAGATTGCACAGGAAGCATAAAAGTTTTAGCTACGCGTCTATCTATTCCCATACAATATCAGAAAAGCACTATTTTTCGGCATGTATTTCCGCCTTCTGCTGTTGGTAAGCCTGTTTCTCACAGCCTGTCAGTCCAACCCTACCTGCCCGCCGCTGCCGGCACCCTATACCGTTCGGCACCCGGCTTGGGTAGCCCACGCCAGCATCTACCAGGTGAACGTGCGGCAGTACACCCGTGAGGGCACGTTTCGGGCGTTTGAGGCGCACTTGCCGCGCTTGCAGCAGATGGGGGTAGGGATTTTGTGGCTGATGCCGGTGCAGCCCATCGGGGTAGAAAAGCGTAAGGGCAAGCTGGGCAGCCCCTACTCCATTCGGGACTACCGCGCTGTGAACCCTGACCTGGGCACCCTAGCCGACTTGCAGCACTTGATAGCGGAAGCGCACCGACTGGGCATGCACGTGATTCTGGACTGGGTGGCCAACCACACCAGCTGGGACAGCGAGTTGGCCCGGCAGCATCCCGAGTGGTTCACCAAAGACGCCCAGGGCCAGTTTGTAGCGCCCGTAGCCGATTGGCAAGACGTTATCGACCTCGACTATAGCAAGCCGGCGCTGCGTCAGTACATGACTGAAACCATGGCCTATTGGGTGAAAACCGCTGGGTTCGATGGCTTCCGTTGCGATGTGGCTGGGCTAGTGCCCACCGAGTTCTGGAACGATACGCGCCGGGAATTAGAGAAAATTCAACCCGTGTTTATGCTGGCCGAGTGGGACGAGTTGCATCACCCGCCATTCCTAAAAGCCAGCGAGTTTACGCCCAACACGCATTTGCTGGAAAAAGCTTTTGATGCCACCTATGCCCTGCGCCTGCACTACCTGCTCGACAGCATCGCGCAAGGCAAGCAGCCCGTAGCGGCCATCGATGCCTACCTGAAAGCGGAGCGCGCTAAGTACCCGGCGGGCATCTACCTGATGAACTTCACCAGCAGCCACGATGTGAACAGCTGGGACGGCACCGAGTACGAGCGCCTGGGCGAAAACGCGCTGGCTATGGCCGTGCTCACTGCTACCCTATCCGGCATCCCGATGGTGTATAGCGGGCAGGAAGCGGCTTTTGAGCGGCGCCTGAAATTCTTCGACAAGGACCAGATCGACTGGAACGCCTACCCCCTGGGCGACTTCTACACCAAGCTGCTGCAACTGAAAAAGCGCAACCCCGCCCTCACCAACGGCGACGCGTGTGCCACCTTCGAGCGCCTATCCACACCGGCCGGTGTGTATGCCTTCTACCGCCAAGGCACCGCTTCGTCCACCGACTCAGCCACTAGCGTGCCCGACACACCCGCCACTGCGCGCCGGCCCGGTGGCCGGGCGCCAAGCACCGCTACCGTAGTGGTGTGCGTGAATACCGCCAATCAGGAGCAGACTGTTGCCCTACCCACCGTACCGGCCGGTACCTACCGCGAAATCTTCAGCGAACGGACTCTGCGCTTGGGTGCCCGCAGCCGCGTTTCGCTCACGCCCCACGGCTACCAAGTGTACGAGTTGGTGGAAGAAGCCGCACAGTAGACAGTTGCACGAAGACGGACCTCTAGGCTGCTCTTGCGTATAGGACGGTAGGTTTTATTTCCGTCAACGCTGTTTTCATGTCCGATTACGCACCGCATCCGCACGAGCATTTATTCCAAGTGCAGCACCCCGCGTGGGCTGCACACGCCAGCATCTACGAAGTAAACGTGCGCCAATACACGCCCGAGGGTACGTTCCGGGCGTTTGCCGAGCACCTACCACGCCTGGCCGCTATGGGCATCGGCATTGTGTGGCTGATGCCGGTTCACCCCATTGGGGAGCTGCACCGCAAGGGCACGCTGGGCAGCCAGTACGCCGTGCGCGACTACTTTGCGGTGAATCCGGAATTCGGCACCCTGGACGACTTGCGCCACGTGGTGGAGGAAGCGCACCGCCTCGACATGCGCGTGATTCTGGACTGGGTGGCCAACCACACCAGTTGGGACAACCCGCTAGTGACCGAGCACCCCGAGTGGTTCACGAAAGACCAAAACGGCCAGATGGTGCCGCCTATTCCCGATTGGGAAGACGTGGTAGACCTCGACTACAACAGCCAGGAGTTGCGCCGCTACATGACCGATGCCCTGCTTTACTGGGTGCGCGAGGCCGACATCGATGGGTACCGCTGCGACGTGGCAGGCCTAGTGCCCACCGATTTCTGGGATGATGCCCGCCAAGAGTTGGATCAGGTGAAGCCCGTGTTTATGCTGGCCGAGTGGGACGAGCTGTATCCGTCGGGCGGGCAAACATGGGAGAACTTTAACGGCAACACTCGCCTGCTGGAGCGCGCCTTTGATATGACCTTTGGCTTGCGCCTGCACTACTTCCTTGACCATGTAGCCGAGGGTAAACAGCCGCTGTGCCAAGTGGATGCTTACCTAGCCGCCGAACGCGCCAAATACCCCCGTAGCGTATACCTGATGCACTTCACCAGCAACCACGACGTGAACAGCTGGGACGGCACCGAGTACGAACGCCTGGGCGAAAACGCCCTACCCTTTGCCGTGCTTTGCGCCCTGCTGCCGGGCATGCCGTTGGTGTATACTGGCCAAGAGGCCGCCCTGAACAAGCGCCTTGCCTTCTTCGACAAAGACCCCATCGACTGGAACGACTACCCGTTGCAGGCTTTCTATACCTCACTGCTTCAACTCAAAAAGCGCCATCCGGCCTTGCACAACGGCGTCCGCGAGAGTGTCTTTGAGCGGCTGCCGGCGCCGGATTCGGCTTATGCCTTTGTGCGCCGTCATGGCAATGCGGCCGTGTTGGTGGTCGTCAACAGCGGCCCTACCCCGCTCGAGTGGGAACTACCCGATACTATAACCGATGCCTGGTACGACGTATTCAGCGGCCTCACGGAAGAGCTGCTGCCGGGCCGGGCGCTGGCCGTGGAGGCCCACGGCTGGCGGGTGCTGGAGTACGTGGCCTAACTTACCCTACCTATGTCCGTTCCACACCTCACCCTCGACCTTAGCGGCCTCACGACCAAAGCCGATTTGCACATGTTCTTCAAGCGGGAGCTAGCGTTTGAGGACTGGTACGGCGTCAGTTGGGATGCCTTCTGGGACAGTATCGTGGCCATTGCCGATATGCCTGTCGTACTCACGTTGCAGCACTGGCAGGACTTTGCCGCAGCCTGTCCCCGCGACATGAAAATTCTGCGGGAGGTAATTGCTGATTACAACGACTACGTGCCCAGCAAGCGCATCGAGCTGGACCCACCGGCGTAAACCTATTGCCCGCCTACCTGGTACTACTACCCGGAGCCCCACCCGGCTCCGACCGAACTATTCTTTCAATCTTTCTCATGGAAAAACGTGAACTAGGCCGCTCCGGCCTGTATATCGCCCCGTTGGTACTGGGCAGCAACGTATTCGGCTGGACTGCCGACGAACAGACTTCTTTCCGTGTACTCGACGCCTTTGTGGGCGAGGGCGGCAACGCCATCGACACGGCCAACGTGTACTCGGCGTGGGTGCCCGGCCACCAGGGCGGCGAGTCGGAAACCATCATTGGCAAGTGGTTGCAGCAGCGCCACCGCCGCGACGACGTTATCATTGCCACCAAGGTAGGCATGCAGATGGGCGACGGCTCCAAGGGCCTAGCCAAAGACTATATCAAGAAATCGGTGGAGGGCTCGTTGCGCCGCCTGCAAACCGACTACATCGACCTCTACCAGTCGCACCAAGACGACGAGACCCTACCCGTAGAGGAGCCGCTGCAAGCGTATGCTGAGCTGATTCAGGAAGGAAAAATCCGGGCCATTGGGGCCAGCAACTTCTCGGCTGAGCGCCTGCGCGCCGCCTTGCAAGCCAGCACCGACCAGGGCCTACCCCGCTACGAATCGCTACAGCCCGAGTACAACCTCTACGACCGGACGGACTTTGAGAAGCAACTGCTGCCGGTGGTGCAGGAGTTTGGCATCGGCGTGATTCCGTATTACGGCCTAGCGTCGGGCTTCCTCACGGGTAAGTACCGCTCCGAAGAGGACTTGCGGAAAAGCCAGCGCGGCGGCGGCATCGGCAAGAAGTACCTCAACGACCGAGGTTTCAAGATTTTGGCAGCATTAGATGAGGTAGCCGACCGTCACCACGCCACCCAGGCACAGGTGGCCTTGGCCTGGATTATGGCTCAGCCCGGCCTCACGGCGCCCATTGCCAGCGCAACCACCGTGGAGCAGGTGCGCGACATCATGAAGGCAACCATCCTCACCCTCAGCCCCAACGACGTGAAAACGCTGACTGACGCCAGCGCTTACTGAGGAGTTTACGTAGTAGCTCTACCCAACGGCCCGAATCCGCCCCGGCGTGGTTCGGGCCGTTGTCAATTCCGACAATCAGGTAGAGTAGTATGGATAAGGTAACACCTTTCGATTGGCACCGCATGTTGTGGTCCGAAAATGCGCCGCCCGCTTTTCTGTGGGAAATAGCGCTGCGCTGCGTCATCACTTACCTGCTGGTGCTGGGCGCCTTGCGCGTAACTGGTCGGCGCGGGGTGCGGCAGCTCTCTATCTTCGAGCTGAGCATTATTCTGGCCCTAGGTTCGGCCGGCGGCGACGCCATGTTTTACAACGATGTGCCACTGTTGCACGTGCTGGTTGTGTTTGTGGTGGTACCGAGTCTGTATTTGCTGTTCAACAAAATAACTGAGAAGTCGGTACGGTTCAGTAACTGGCTGGAAGGTGCCACCATTTGCATGATAGAGGACGGCGTGATTGATTTAAAAGAATTTCGCCGACAGAATCTCACCTACAAAGAGCTATTCGGGGAGCTGCGCCAACGGCAAGTAGAGCACCTGGGGCAGGTGCGTAAGATGTACATGGAGGCTACGGGCGAAGTCAGCGTTTTCTTTTATCCCAAGGACGAACCCGTGCGCCCCGGCCTACCCATCTGGCCCGAGATATTGAAATCGGCACAAGCCCACGTAACAGAGCCTGGCACCTATGCCTGTACCGAGTGTGGCCGCGTGGCGGAGCTGCCAGCTGCTACCTCTATCTGCGAAGGCTGCCATGAGCATTGCTGGGTACCAGCTTGCACACGCCAGCGCGAAGCCTAGGCAATAGACTGGCAGTACTACTGGCGCCGCTGGTCTACCTTGCACCCATGAAACCGTCGACAACGCCTCCGGTGCTGGGGTTGGCCTCTTTCCCGGGGATACCTGCGCAGCGGCCCTATTACGTGGAGTATCTGCAAACCCACGCCGCCAATTTCCCTCACGTTGCCACGGCTCACGCCCACGATTTCTACCTGCTGCTCTACGTAACGGCCGGCCACGGCACGCATACGATTGATCTGATTACGTACGACTTGCAACCGGGAAACCTATTTTTTATAGCGCCTGGCCAGGTGCACTGCTGGCAGTTATCGGCCGATGCGCAGGGAATTATCGTCTTCTTCGACGCTGATTTCTACCTGTTTCGCTATCCGGAGAATCAATTTTTCGACTATCCCTTTTTCACTCCTGCACAGGTACCCGTGCTCTACCTGGCGCCGCACGAAACGGAACTGTATCCCTTGTTTGCGCGGCTGCTGGCAGAGTATACCACGGTGCATCCCAACCAGGCCGAAGTAGTGCGCTCCTACCTGCACCTGCTGCTGGAGCTGGCTGCCCGCCACTACACCCTCCCCGATGCTGCCGCGCCTACCCCGACCCACAGCGAGGCACAAATCAGGGAGTTTGGTCGCCTGCTCAATCAGCATTTTCGGACGCACCGCACGGTGCACGCCTACGCCCAACTGCTGCACCTCACGGCCAACCACCTGAATGCCATCTGCCGGCAGCGGCTCAACAAAACCGCTAGCTCACTCATTCACGAGCGCGTGGTGATGGAGGCCCAACGCCTACTCACGCACTCCGCGCAGTCGGTAGCACAAGTAGCCGTGGCGCTGGGCTTCGAAGATGCTTCGTACTTCAGCCGGTATTTTCGCAAGTACAGCGGCCAAACGCCCGAAGCCTTCCGGCGCGCCCGTTGATTTGTCCTGTATTTGCCCGCATGTAGTCCGTGCGGGGGTAGGCCGCGCTGGCTACTTTTGCACCTACTATGTGGCACATATCCCGTCGGGAACCAGCCACCGCTTCTTCTTGCGCGTAGAATGACTATTGCGCGTCCTTTTCTTCTGCTCTATGCAACCTATCCAATCGTCTGCTCTTGCCTCGCTCGCTCAGCGCTGCCCGCGCTGCCACCAGGGGCCATTGTTTACCCATGGCGCCTACAACCTCGCCCACTTCACTGATATGCCTGAGCACTGCCCCGTGTGCGGGCAAGCCTACGAGCCGGAAACTGGTTTTTATTGGGGAGCCATGTACATCAGCTTTGCCTTCAGCACGGGGATTATGCTAGTGGTGGGCGTGCTGCTTTACTACTTCGCCGGCGACCCTGATACGTGGGTGTATGTATCGGCCGTGGCGGTGGCCACGGTGCTGCTGGCCCCGCTCAGCCTGCGATACTCCCGCACCTTCATGCTCTACCTGTTTGGCGGCATCAGCTACGACCCCGACTGGGCTAACCACGCGCCAGTGCGGCGGCGTGGGTAGCACAACATCTGCCTAGCAATCCCTCTTCAGACCTACTTCTTAAAAGCCACAGCCTATGCTCGCGTTGCAACGCGTCCACCACATTGCCATTATCTGCACCAACTACCCGGTTTCCAAGCACTTCTACACGCAGGTACTGGGCTTGCAGATAGAGCGCGAAGTGTACCGCGAAGCGCGCGACTCGTGGAAGCTGGATTTGCTGCTGGATGGACAGTACATCATCGAGTTGTTCTCGTTTCCTACCCCGCCGCCCCGCCCTAGCCGGCCTGAGGCCACGGGCCTGCGCCACCTAGCCTTTGCCGTGGCCGATCTGGATGCAGCCGTAGCGCATTTGGCACAGCACCACGTCGAGACAGAGCCCATTCGGGTAGACGAGTTCACCGGGCGGCGCTTCACCTTCTTCGCCGACCCCGACGGTTTACCCCTAGAATTGTACGAAGAGTAGAATCTCTTTCTAAGACCACACCCGTACACTAACAGCCTTGCGCTTGTTGGTGCACGGGTGTGGCCTTTAGAAAGGGATTTTGCTATGCATTGGCAGCTGGAGCAAGGTTTAGCGGCTTTCGTGCGTCCCAACCTGTCATTTTCCCTATTTAGGAATAAAACTCGTTAAATAGAGTATAACCCATTTCATCGTGCACAACCGAACGTTCGCCGAAATGCGTGTATATACATTAATGCCTACTCTACTTTTGATGCATTCAATCAGTACTCTTTTGTACCAGTTATTATGCATCATCTCGCTTACCGCATCCTGTCGTTATTATTCTTTGTTACGTTAGCTGGAGCCGCCCAAGCTCAAAACATTGTTAATCTGGCTCTGAATCAACCTGCTACGGCTTCATCCTTTCAAGACGCGGCAGCTTACCCCGCTGAGGCTGTCACAGACGGCAAACTAAACACGCGGTGGTCGAGCCAGTTTAAGCACGATCCGGAATGGATTTACGTGGACCTGGGTTCAGTCATTTCGTTTGACCGGGTGAAGCTGAATTGGGAAAATGCATACGCCAAAGACTATCTTCTTCAAATTTCCAATAATGCGACAAATTGGACAACCATTCGTTCCATTACTGGAAATACGGAGCTGGTAAACGACTTTTCGGCGTTACATGCCATGGCTCGCTACGTACGGGTATATGGCACGGCCCGCAGCCAGGAATTGTATGGCTATTCGTTGTTTGAGATTGGTGTATACAACGTATCCAATCTGGCCTTTGGCAAACCCGGCACTGCCTCCTCTACCCTTGGTGGTAATACCACCGCCAATGCGTTTGATGAAAAAGACAATACGCGCTGGGAGAGCACGCACGGTGTTGACCCCGGCTGGCTGTATGTGGATTTAGGCCAGGACTATACCATCAATGAAATCAAACTGACATGGGAAACTGCTGCCGGCAAGGATTTTCTAGTGCAGGTATCCAACGACGCCACCACCTGGACCACCGTACGAAAAGTGGTCGGCAATACGAGCCTTGTTAACGATTACGCTGGTTTGAGCGTGCAGGGCCGCTATGTACGCATGTACGGCACCGCCCGCACCACCCAGTATGGCTATTCGCTCTACGAGTTTGCGGTATATGGCGCTGGCACGGGTACTCCCTTGGTTCCCCTACCCGTCACGCTGACGTCATTTACGGCCACGGCCGGCACTAGCGGCGTGCAATTGCGCTGGGCTACAGCTTCTGAGAAAGACAATCAGGGCTTTCAGCTGCAACGCTCCCTGGACGGTACTGCCTTCGAGCGTATTGCCTACCAGCGCGGGGCTGGCACCAGCACCAGCGCGCGCTCCTACCAATACCTAGATGCCAACGCCCCATCGGGCCTCGTGTACTACCGCCTACTGCAAACCGACACCGATGGCACCACCACGTACAGCCCCGTGGTAGCCACGCAGACGCTTCGCCAGGAAGCCGTTGAGGCCATTACCTATAGTCTCTATCCCAACCCTACCACGGAAGAAGCGCGCCTCGCCTGGGCCACTACCGCCCCCGCCGCAGCCGTAGTGCACGTGTATGATGCACAAGGCCACGCCGTAACCCAGCGTACGCTAACCGAAGAATACGGCCAGAACAACCTCGTGGTCGATCTGCGCTCCTACCCTACTGGGATATATTTTCTAGTGCTACGCAAGGCAAACGGCGTAGCATATCAAACCAGAGTGGTGAAACAGTAATTTCCCAGAGCCCCACGCACAAGCCCACTGCCACATGCTGGCAGTGGGCTTTATTATGCCCTGATGAATCCGACGGAAACAGCCCGTTGCATGCATTTCCTTGCACAACGCACGTTATTTGTGCAGTCCGCCTGTGCAGATGAGGGCCGTAAAGTTCTGTTGCTGAACCACGAAAATGACTCATAAGTCGTCTATTTCTAGTAATGAGTGTGCCGGTTCCGTCATTCTGCCCTACCTTGCTTTTCGTATGGCCTCTCCTCCTACCGCTACCCTCCCCTACCTCATCATCGACTTCGATAGCACTTTCACGCAGGTGGAAGGCCTCGATGAGCTAGCCGACATTGCCCTCACCGGCGACCCCAGCCGCGAAAGAATCGTGGGCGAAATCCGCGCCCTCACCGACTTAGGCATGAGCGGCAGCATCAACTTTTCAGAATCATTGCGGCGGCGACTGACCCTGCTGCCGGCCCGGCGCGAGCACCTGCCGCTGCTGGTGGAGCGCCTGAAAGGCAAAGTATCGGACAGCATCCGGCGCAACGGCGACTTTTTCCGGCAGTTTCCAGGACGGGTGTACATCGTCAGCAGCGGCTTTCGGGAGTTTATTGAGCCCGTGGTAGCCGATTTCGGTATCACCGCCGACTACGTGCTGGCCAACACCTTCACCTATGACCCGGAAGGCCGCATTACCGGCTTTGACCCGGAAAACGTACTTAGCCGCGACGGCGGTAAGATAGAGCAGCTGCGCCGCCTCGACCTCACCGGCGACGTGTACGCCCTTGGCGACGGCTACACTGACTACCAGATCCGCGAGGCGGGCCTAGCCAACCGCTTCTACGCCTTCACCGAGAACGTGGCGCGCGAGGCTGTCGTAGCCCGCGCCGACGAAATTCTGCCTTCTTTCGACGAGTTTTTGTACCAGAACAAACTACCCATGTCGCTTTCTTACCCCAAAAATCGCATCCGCGTCCTCCTACTCGAAAACGTTGAAGCCTCGGCCGAAAAGCTGTTCCGCGAGGAAGGCTACCAGGTGGAAAAGATAGCCGGCGGGCTGGACGAAGACGAGCTGGTGGAGCGCATTCAGGGTGTGAGCATCCTGGGTATTCGCTCCAAAACCAACGTGACGCAGCGCGTGTTAGATGCCGCTAACCGCCTCATTGCGGTAGGCGCCTTCTGCATCGGCACCAACCAGATTGACCTGACGGGCTGCATGAAAAAGGGCGTGGCCGTGTTCAACGCCCCCTTCAGCAACACCCGCTCGGTGGTGGAGCTGACGCTGGCCGAAATCATTATGCTGGCCCGCCGCATTCCGGAGAAAAACCCTAAGATGCACCAAGGCGAGTGGGACAAGTCGGCGAACGGCGCGTTTGAGATTCGGGGCAAGAAGCTGGGTATTATAGGCTACGGCAACATCGGGGCGCAGCTCTCGGTGGTAGCTGAAGCGGTGGGCCTACAAGTATATTACTACGATGTGGCCGAGAAGCTGCAACTGGGCAACGCCACCAAGTGCCGCACCCTGGACGAGCTGCTGCAACAGGCTGACATCGTGACTCTGCACATCGACGGCCGCCCGGAAAACAAGAACTTCATCGGCGCTGAACATTTTGCCCAGATGAAGCCCGGCACGCTGTTCATCAACAACGCCCGCGGCCACGTGGTGGACGTGCCCGCCTTGGCCGACGCTCTGCGCTCGGGCCACCTAGGTGGCGCGGCCATCGACGTATTCCCGCACGAGCCCAAAACCAACGACGAGTCGTTTGAGAGCGAGCTGCGCGGCCTACCCAACGTGCTGCTCACACCCCACATTGGTGGCAGCACAGCCGAGGCCCAGCGCAACATTGCGCACTTCGTGCCCGAGCGCATCATGGACTATGTGAACAGCGGTAACACCCAGCAGAGCGTCAACTTCCCCAACATCCAGTTGCCCGAGCAGCAGGCGCACCGCCTCATCCATATTCACGCCAACGTGCCCGGCGTACTGGCCCGCATCAACAACGTGCTGGCTACCCGCCACGTGAACATCTTGGGGCAGTATTTGAAGACCAACGAGCACATCGGCTACGTGATTACCGACATCGACAAGCAGTACGAGCCTGAGCTGATTGACGACCTGAAGCAGGTAGAGCACACGATTAAGTTCCGAGTACTATATTAGGCTGTCTTTCAGCCACCTGCCGCAGCAAGCGCCGCGCAGAACCCAGGGAGACGCCGCCCGGGTTTTGCGCGGCGCTTGGCATTTGGGCCAAGCAGATTATATATGTATTACCTGTTCTTTCACTTATAGCTCTATTTCAATGAAAAAGTATCTGCTTACGTTGCTTGTCGCAACGCCCTTGTTGGCGCAGGCGCAAACGTCCTTTCCTTACACCGTAAGAGGCACCGTTGGCAAGCTCAATGCACCGGCAAAAATCTATCTGGTGCGAGGTAGTGAGCTATTAGATTCCACCACGCTGAAAAATGGTGTGTTTAAATTCACAGGTACCGTTGACAAACCGAAAGCGGTAGATCTTATTGTAGAACGCAATGGAGGTCTAAAAAACGGTTTTTCTCGCTCCGCTAATCGCACTAAAATATTTCTGGAGCCCGGCCCTGTGGTTGTAACTACCCCCGACTCGCTGCCGAATGCTACGCTTGCGGGTACGCAACTAACAGCGGATTACAACAAGATGAAGGCTTCCTTTGTACCCATTGCGACCAAAGCAAAAGCTTTCATCGCAGCAGCACAAAAAGCCTCACCGCAAGAACAACAGGCTCCGGAGTTCCGCGAGCGTATGCAGGAGTATTTTAATACGACCAACAAAGAGTATCAGCAGGCAACTGCAAACTTCATAAAAGCCAATCCTGCCTCCTGGGTGAGCCTAGATGCCATGCCAAGTGCTGTTGGACCTGTACCGCAGTACGCAGAACTGGCACCACTCTACAACGCGTTGTCGCCTACCCTCCAGAATACCTCCGAAGGGCAACGATACAAGGCCATGTTGCCAGGGTTGAAAGCTATAGCCATTGGTGCGCAAGCGCCCAATTTCACGCAGCAGACGCCCGAAGGCAAACAGGTGTCGTTGGCCGATTACCGCGGCAAGTACGTGCTAGTCGATTTCTGGGCCAGTTGGTGCGGCCCTTGCCGCCAGGAGAATCCCAACGTGACGAAGGCCTATACGGCTTACAAAGGCAAGAACTTCGACATCCTGGCTGTGTCGATGGATGATACGAAGGAGAATTGGGTGAAGGCTGTGCAGGAAGACAAGCTGGCCTGGACGCAGGTTTCGGACCTCCAAGGTATGCAAGGTGCTATAGCCACCCGCTACCATATCAATGCCATTCCGCAGAACTTCTTGATAGACCCTACTGGCAAAATCGTAGCTGTGAACTTGCGCGGCGCCGATCTGCAAACGACCTTGGCGAAATACATCAAGTAACTTCTCTCCTTTCACCTCTATTCTACTACACATCATGAAAAAACACCTGCTCGGTTTTCTACTACTGGCGCCTTGGTTGGCGCAGGCGCAAGCCCCTACCCCCTACACACTGAAGGGCAAAATCGGCAAGCTCAGTGCACCAGCCAAAGTGTATATGCTGCGCGACGGCAAGTTTTCTGACTCCACGGCCCTCACCAACGGCGCGTTTGAGTTTAAAGGCACCGTAGAAGCGCCGCAGCAAGTGATGCTGGTGCTGGCCCGCGACGGCAAGCTGAAGCAGGCGCTTTCCAATTTCCAGAAGGCCGACCGCACCACTACCTTCTTGGAAAAAGGCCCTGTAATGCTCACCAGCGCCGACTCGCTGACCACCGCCAAAATTACCGGCTCCAAGCTGACGACGGAGCACCAGCAGCTGCAGACTACCCTGAAACCTGCCAACGACAAGATGAAGGCGCTGATGGCCGACTACCGCGCCGCCTCAGAAGAGCAGCGCAAGTCGCCGGAGTTTATGAAGCAGCTGGATGCGCGGGAGGAAGCCATTTCCGCTGAAAGCAAGCAGCATTATCTGGCTTTTGTGAAAGCGCATCCCGGTTCGCCCGTAAGCCTGGGCGCGGTAAAGCAAGTTGGAGGATCTGTACCTAGCTATGCTGAGGTAGCCCCACTATACGAGTCGTTGGCACCGGCCGTACGGAACAGCCCTGAGGGCAAGAAGTACGGTGAGATGCTGCAAGCCATCAAAGCGGTTTCCATCGGCGCAGTGGCCCCCAACTTCACGCAGCAAACTCCCGAAGGCAAAAAGGTGTCCTTGGCTGACTACCGTGGCAAGTACGTGCTGGTGGATTTCTGGGCCAGCTGGTGCGGCCCCTGCCGCCAGGAAAACCCCAACGTCACGAAAGTATACAACGACTACAAAGCCAAGAACTTCGATATCCTGGGCGTGTCGCTCGACAACGAAAAAGCCCGCGAGAAATGGCTGAAAGCCATTCAGGATGACCAGCTCACCTGGACCCAGGTATCGGACCTGAAAGGCTGGCAGAACGAAGTGGCTGTGCAGTACCATGTGCAGGCTATTCCGCAGAACTTCCTGGTAGATCCTACCGGCAAAATCGTAGCCACCAACCTGCGCGGCGACGACCTCCGCGAAACGCTGGCCAAGTACATTAAGTAGAATATCGTCCGATAGTACTTGTCCTGCTGAACGGAGTCGAAGCATCTCTACTGATAGTAAATAATTACTCACAGTAGAGATGTTTCGACTCCGCTCAGCAGGACGTTCTGAAAAGCGCCTTCCTCACCTGGGAGGGCGCTTTTTGTGTATCCCCTACCCTACCACCGTGCCCGCACTTGCGTGAGCACGCGCTCCATCTCGGCGCGCACGGCGCTGGTGGAGGCTACGTGGTTGTTGTTCAAGAAGCTGAACGCTATCAGCCTACCCGACTTTGTGCGCAAGTAACCGCATAGGTTGTGCGTGTTGCTGAGGGTGCCGGTTTTGCCCCAGAGCCAAGGACCTTTCGGGTCGCGGTACACGCGGCGCAGGGTGCCGTGGCCACCGCCAGCCGCCAGCAGGCTGAGCAGACGCGCTTCGGCTACCTCTTGGTGCAGCTTAAGCAGTAGGGCCGTTAGGTCGCGGGGCGTGACGAGGTTCTGGCGGGAAAGGCCCGAGCCGTCTACCCAATGCGGCACGTCGGGCAGGTCGGGGAGGTAGTTGGCCAGCGTGACCTTGATGGGTAGGGCCGAGTTAAGCGAATCAGGGCGGAGCTGGCCGGCGCACATCAGCAGCAGCTGCTCGGCCAAGAAGTTGTCAGAAACCTGCAACATGCGCCGGTACAGCGAGTCGGCGGGTAGGCCGCGCAGGGTATATACGGTTTCGGTGGCGTGCGCGCGGAAGGGCACCGCCGTCACGGGTCGGTGCAGAGTGTCTTGCAACAGCAGCCGCGTCAGCTCCGGCCCTACCCGAAAAGGCGTTTCGTCAATCCAGTTTTTAGCCCACGGCAATACGAAAAACTTGTTTTCTAGTACGGCCCGACGCACGTGGTCGTCGGAGGCGGCGGGGTAGTCAGTGGGCATGGGTTCTACTACCGGCGCGAAGTAGCGCGGTACCAAGCGCAGATGCGGGGTAGGGCTAGTGCGGGCGTAGAAGCGCACGGTGTGGCCGTACAACGGAAATGGCCCGCGCTCGGGCTGGTAGTAATAATTGTAATCGTCCCAACTCCAGCTAGGCCCAAACGCCGTGACGCAGGGCACGGAGGCATAGTATAATTTCTCGGGTCGGCTGGCCAGAAAATCGAAGGCGCGGCGCGAGGGCACATCACCGTGCAGCAGGGTAGGGTCGCCGGAGCCCCAGAAAATCAGCGAGTCCTGGTGGCGCACATAGCGCAGGCTGGGTAGGGAGTCGCCCAGCAGGTGCAGGCCCGCGTAGAGCGAAAACATCTTCATGGTGCTGGCCGGCAGAAAGTAGCGGTCGGCCTGCTGCTCGTAGAGTTTCTCACCGGTCGCTACATCTACCAGGCTCACGCCCACGTGATGTTGCCGCAACACTGCCGACTCTGTGAGCAACTTAATGAGCCACGCCACATCGGGAGGGCGCGGGGTAGGTGGGGTTGTGGCAACAGCCGCCAGGGCAGGCAACAACAGAAACGCCAGTAACGCGACGCGGCGACAAAGAGCAATCAGCATAGACGCGCAAGATGCGGAAGCTGACCAGGAGAACAAAATGCGTTAGGCTTTTTGCAAGGCGCTGGTCTGGTTCTACATGCAGATTACAAATCTGCTACTCTGCCAGCCGAATCACAAATTCAGCCGAGCATGTAGATACTGCGCACGTAAGGCTTACAGTATCTGACAAAACTCCAAACGTTCATCATTGGGACCTAAGATATTGATGTATTTGCAGCCATTTTTCCAGAAGCCCAGATACACCGGCGCTTCTTCTACAACACGAAAACCGTTTGCTTTCAGCGTGGCGAAGGTTTCATCAATATCATCCACATCAAACGCAATGTGGTCGATTTTACCATTTGCGCGGTTCCTGATTTCCGTCAGCGTGGGCTCGGGCATCTGATACAGTTCCACGATAATTGTTCCGTGTTGCATCATCATCACCCTACCCTCGCCTCCCTCGTGCGCAAACGTAGAGGTCATCACGTTTTCGAAACCTAGGCGTTGGTAGAATTTTTCCGACGATTCAATATCCGTCACTGGAATACCAACGTGTTGCAGGTGGTTTATTTTCAGATTCATGAGAGGTTAAAAGTTGTTTTTAATTTTCCTTTTTAATATAAACTGTTGACATCCAATCGAATATCATATTTTTCGACATACCAAAAGTTTTTACCTTATAACTATTTCTATCAGGAAATTTTATTCTATTTATATTTTTTGGAATATAAGAATTCAATATAGCAGAATATGCAATCAATTGTCTATCAAACATTTTATTACAACAAGTATTAAAAACTTTTTCTGTCTGCTCATTCCAATCCGATGGAATTAAGCAGGAGTCATAGTCTTTATTTTCGAGATATTGATAGACGTTTTGTGCTTGAAACAAGCTGTCATTACGTGGGATTGAAAGATTGTAAAAGTTTGCAGGCGGGTTTTTACGTATGCCACTATTAATAGCCTGAAATTGACTTTTATCTATTTCTAATACCCAATACAACCCATTGGGGTTTGGATTATTGTGCCCGCTAGAAAGGAAAATTTGTTCGGGAGTGATTGTTATAATATAAGACCCATCGTTACATATTGTATTCCAAAACAACTTTATCGACCTCTTGTCTGGACTTACCTTTTCAAAATTCTTATCTTGAAATATGACCGCATCTACAGTATCTAAAAATGACGATTTAGGAATATAAAAGTAATCACCTCTATCAATAGTTTCTATAAATACTGCCTTTTTAGTATAACCATCAATCGTTTGAGTGTCAGAAAATATCTTATTATCAACTATACGTAAAGGCTCATGTTTTATTTTTTGGTTGTCACAAGAATGTAACCCAAATAATAATATAATAAATTTCATGTATTTACTCATAGCCGATTTTAGAAGATTACGATACTAAAAGGTAATTCGACAGAGTCGATTGTCAGAGAAGTGAGTGAATTACGGCAATTTCCTCTTGTTCTATAGTATCGATCTGCCTTCTACCCTCCCCCTACACCAGAAATACCCGAAAAGCAACACTCGCCCGCCCGGTTCTTTTCGTACCTTTGTTTCCCGTTATGCCAGACCGAAACCCAACGTCCGCGGCTCCAACGGCCAAGTATATCTTTGTCACCGGCGGGGTGACATCCTCCCTCGGAAAAGGAATCATTTCCGCGTCGCTTGCCAAGCTGCTGCAAGCGCGGGGCTTCCGGGTCACCATCCAGAAGTTCGACCCCTACATCAACATCGACCCCGGCACGCTGAACCCATACGAGCACGGCGAGTGCTTCGTGACCGACGACGGCGCTGAAACCGACCTCGACCTGGGCCATTACGAGCGTTTCCTGAACACGCCTACCTCCCAGGCCAACAACGTGACCACGGGCCGCATCTACGACCACGTGATTACCAAGGAGCGCGAGGGCGCCTACCTCGGCAAAACGGTGCAGGTGGTGCCTCACATCACCGACGAGATTAAGCGCCGTATGCTGCTGCTGGGCGAAACCGGCCAGTTCGACGTGGTGATTACCGAAATCGGCGGCTCCATCGGCGACATCGAGAGCCTACCCTTCGTGGAGTCGGTGCGACAGTTGCGCTGGGAATTGCCCGAAAGCAGCTCCTTGGTCATTCACCTCACGCTGCTGCCCTACCTGAAGGCGGCCGGCGAACTGAAAACCAAGCCTACCCAGCACTCGGTGCGCGACCTGCGCAGCGCCGGCCTGCAACCCGACATTCTGGTGTGCCGCTCTGAGCATCCTATTCCGCCGGAAATGCGCCGCAAAATTGCGCTGTTCTGCAACGTCAACATCAACTCCGTTATCGAGAGCCTCGACGCCGACACCATCTACTCGGTGCCGCTGCTGATGCTGAAAGAACACCTGGATGAGCGCGTGATTAAGAAGCTGCGCCTGAACGGTGGCACCCACCCCGATCTAGAAGGCTGGAAAGATTTCCTGGGCCGCCTGAAAAACCCAACGGAGGAGGTGACGATTGCGCTGGTAGGCAAGTACGTGGAGCTGCCTGACGCTTACAAATCCATCAACGAGGCCTTTGTGCACGCTGGCGCGCAAAACGAGTGCAAAGTGCACCTGCGCAGCATTCAATCAGAGCACATCACAGCCGAGAACGTAGCTCAGCTGCTGCACGGTGTGGATGGCGTGCTGGTAGCGCCGGGATTTGGCGAGCGGGGTTTCGAGGGCAAGATTGCCGCTGTGAAATACGTGCGCGAGAACAAGATTCCGTTCTTTGGTATCTGCCTGGGTATGCAGGTGGCTGTGGTGGAGTTTGCCCGCCACGTATTAGGCCTGGAAGGTGCCAACTCCACGGAAATGGACCCGATGTCGCCGAACCCGGTGATTTCAATGATGGAGGCGCAAAAGGCCATCACGCAGAAAGGCGGCACCATGCGCCTAGGCGCCTACGACTGCGAGCTGCGCCGCAACTCCAAGGCGGCCAAGGCTTATGGCCGCAACCACATCAGCGAGCGGCACCGTCACCGCTACGAGTTCAACAACGACTACCTCCAACAGTTCGAAAACGGCGGCATGGTGGCCTCGGGCACCAACCCCGATACGGGTCTGGTAGAGGTAGTGGAAATCCCGAACCACCCATGGTTTGTGGCCGGGCAGTTTCACCCGGAGCTGAAAAGCACCGTGCAGAACCCTCACCCGCTGTTTGTGCGCTTCGTGAAAGCTGCTATTCAGCGGCATAAGAACGAGTTGTAGGGTAGGGCATTACTACTCGCCTGTCATCAATAACCTCTGTCATCCTGAGCGGAGCGAAGGACCTTCTCACGTGAGAGCAAGTCATTGTGACGCTTACCATTCTGCGGGCATAAGGTCCTTCGCTCTGCTTAGGATGACAGATGAATTTGGACCCCTACCCTGCCAAAACTACCGGGCTAGGAAAAATCGCCTGACAACCACGACCTTTGTAGGAGTCGCGCCGGATTTTTGTGGCGCGACTCCTACTTTTTATTTTTTCAGTACCCATTTTTCATGGATAGAAATTCAGCAACGGGCCTGTTCTTGATGGCGGCTATGCTTCTGGTGTATCTTTTCTTTTTTGCCCCCAAGGTAGAGGAAGAAGCCAAAAATGCCACCAAACCGGCCGCTACCACGGCTGTTGTTCGCGATACCGCCGTGGCCGCCGCCCCCGACTCGGCGATGATGGTGCGCCAGCTGGGCGCTTTTGCCGGCGCCGCGCAGGGAACGGCCCAACAAGCACAGCTGCAAAACGATAACATTACGCTGACCTTCACCAGCAAAGGCGGGCGTATTGAAGCAGTACGCCTGAACAACTACAAGACATTTTTCGGCAAGCCGCTTTTCCTGCTGGACGCGCAGAGTGCCCAGCTGGACACTCGCTTCCGCACCTTGGATGGCCGTACCGTACGCTTCTCCGATCTGTATTTTGAGTCAAGCGGGCCGCAGCCGTTTGCAGTTGAGGGCAAAACGGGTCAGCGGCTGACCTTTACGGCCCAGGTGGCTGGTGGTAGTATCGAGCAGGTGTATACGCTGCTGCCCGGCAGCTACGAGGTAGGCTACAACCTGCGGATGCAGGGCCTAGACCGTGTGGTGGCGCAGGAGCCGCTCACGCTCACCTTCGTGGATAACGTGCGCCAGACCGAGCAAGACGCCCAGCAGAACCGCAACCACAGCACGATCAACTATTATTTGAAGGACGACCAGGGCGCTCTGACTGAAGCCAGCGAAAACCCCGAGGAGCAGACCTTCAGCGAGCCAGTGAAGTGGGCTGCGCACAAGCACGATTTCTTCGTGGCGGGCCTAATTGCTGACAACAACTTCTCGACCGGCAAATTCAACTCGACGGTTGACCTGAACGATTCCACGTTCATCAAAACGCTCACGTCGTCGTTGACTATCCCGGTAGCCGATGCACAGAGTGGCAAGGCGGGCATGCGGTATTTCTTCGGTCCTAACTCGTTTAGCCTACTGAAAGAAGTAGCACCCGAGTTTGACCGTAACGTGTACCTGGGCTGGGGCTTATTCCGGTGGGTAAACCAATTCGTCATCATCCCCATCTTCCATTTTCTGGAGCAATTCGTTAGCTCCTACGGCATTATCATCGCCATCCTGGTAGTGATTATTAAGCTGGTGACGTGGCCACTAACCTACAAAACCTACGAGTCGCAGGCGCGCATGAAGGTGCTGAAACCCGAAATCGACGAGATTAAGGAGAAGTACCCCGATGACCAGATGAAGCAGCAGCAGGAAACGATGAAGCTGTACCAGACCTTCGGGGTGAGCCCGCTGAGTGGCTGCGTGCCTACCCTGCTTACCATCCCGATTCTGTTTGCCATGTTCCAGTTCTTCCCTAACGCTATTGAACTGCGGCAGCAGAGCTTCTTGTGGGCCAAGGACTTGAGTAGCTACGACGTGTTCATCAAGCTGCCGTTTTACGTGAAATGGTACGGCGACCACGTGAGCCTGTTCACCCTGCTCATGACGGCTTCTACCCTACTCATGACCTGGCAGAGCCAGCAGATGAACACGGCCATGCAGGGCCCGATGAAGTTCTATAGCTACCTGATGCCCCTGATTTTCATGTTTGTGCTGAACAGCTTTGCAGCGGGCCTCACGTGGTATTACTTCGTATCGAACATGGTTACGTTTGCCCAGCAGGCCATCACGCGCAGCTTCGTGGACGACACAAAGATTCGGGCCAAGCTGGAAGCCAACCAAGTGAAAAACAAGGACAAAAAGCCCAGTGGCTTCCAGGCCCGCCTGGCCGAAGCTATGAAGGCCACCCAGGAGCGCGAGGCCGCCGCCAAGCGCCAGGCTGGCAAGAAGTAAGGCTGGTTTACATATTGAATACGCAAAGACCCGCGCCTACCCGGCGCGGGTCTTTTTTGTGCTTCGTGTTCTACGACACCCTACTTGGGCCTGGTTTTTGGCCTACTCATTCTGTACATTCTCCTACTCCTACTTTCTATGCGCCTCTCTTGCCTGCCTATGCTTGTTGTTTTTGGAAGTCTGACGGCTTGCTCGACCAGTGCCCAGCAGCCTACCACGTCGCAAACGCCTGCTCCTACCCAAAGGAACCTGCCGGTGCAGTATGATCCTACGCAGGACCCCGCCATGAATCAGCCGCAGGCTCCGCAGAAGGATCAACCCGTAATAAAACCAGCCGCAAAAGATGCTCCCGTGATGGTGTTTCGGAAAACGCGCTGCTTTGGCACCTGCCCCGCCTACACCGCCACCGTGTACGCCGACGGCCGCGTAGCCTACGACGGCCAGGACTTTGTAAACTTAAAGGGGAAGCACGAGCTTCGCCTCCCTACCGCCGTTATCAACCAGGCGCTGCAAAGGGCCAACAAGCTGCATTTCAGCCAACTGCAAAACCAGTACCTCTCAGGCGTCAGCGACTTGCCCTCTACCTACCTCACCCTCACGCTGGCCGATGGCACGCCAAAAACCGTGCAAACCGAGCTTACCAACAACACGCCCGCTGAGCTGAAAGAGTTGCTCGCTTACCTCACGGAGCAGTTCAGCAAAATAGCAGGCAACGAAACGAAGAAATAACGCTGAATTGAGCCGGTCCGATCTCACGGCATCCAGCCGGTTATCGTTGCTGATGCTCGTGCCGCTTAGGCAGGCATCTGCGTGTAGCCCTACCCTGCCCGCCAGCGGGCCAGGTCCTCGACCGAGTCTATGTCGTGAAGGGTAGGGAGTAGGGCTGTACGCAGGTTCAGGCGTTGGGCATCGGCGAGAGTGTCGGCCAGCACAGTGGGGGTACTCCAGGTTTTGTTTTCGAACAGCGCTGGCTGGAGTTGGCGCAGGCCTAGCAGATAATAGCCTCCATCGTCGGCGGGACCGAGCACTGCATCATGGTCTGTCAATAAGCTAAAAGCCTGGGCGATATGCGCACACGTGAGGCCAGGGCAGTCGGTGCCGATGATGGCGACGTGGGTAGCACCCGCAGCAAAAGCTTCGGCAAAAGCGTGGGCCATACGCGCACCCAACGAGTCGGCCGCAGGTTGCACACGCCAGGGTAGGCCGGGCCACTCGGGTAGCGCTTCGTTGGAAGCAAGCGGCAGGGTAAGCGCTTCGGCCAGCCACACGGTGGCGGGTATTTGGGCCTTGGCTACCGCCTGGGCCGTGTGCGTCAGCAACTCGCGATACACAGCTAAGGCCGCTTCGGCCCCAATACCAGCCGCCAGCCGGGTCTTGACGCGACCTAGCATCGGCTCGCGGGCAAAAATTAGCAGGTGCGTCTGGTCCTGTTTATTAGTTGTCATACTCTACTTTGGTGCGTATCCAATGGCTATAATTTGCTTTTGCGGATGAAAAACCGGTAGAAACGCACCAGATTCGCTTGCGAGACGCCCAGCCAATAAAGCACCGCAATGCTGGTAAACAGCCCTTGCAAACGATATACGCCGTTGTCGAGGTACTTGCGGGCGGAGGTAGTGACGGTGCGCGGCACCACCCGAAAAGTCCCCTGAGCCTTTAAGCGTACAATAATTTCCTGGTCTTCCATCACCAGCAAATCTTCCCGAAAGCCGCCTACCTGCTCGAACAGCACTTTCGGCACAAAGAGGCTCTGGTCGCCAAAACGCACCACCGTCCACCGAAAGCGCGTGAACCAAGCATTGGCCCCTAGAAACCAGTGCGGATGGTCGAAGGCTAGGCGGTAGCAGCCGCTCCGGTAGCCCTGGGCCAACGCCTGCCGGATGTCGGTGAGGAAGCCCATGGGTGGATAGGTGTCGGCGTGCAGAAAATACAGCACCTCACCGGTGGCTACGTGGGCACCATGGTTCATCTGGGCCGCGCGTCCTTTGCGCGGGCACACTACTACCCGCGCTCCGGCCGCTTGCGCCAGGGTTGCCGTGGCGTCAGGGCTTTGCCCATCGGCTACCACAATTTCTACCCCTTCCCCAGCCGTAGCGGCGCGCAGGTAGCGCACTAGGTCCGCAATAGAATCGGCCTCGTTGAAGGTAGGGATGATGATGCTGACGAACGTAGCGGGGGTAGGCACGGGCATCAGCAACCGCAGGACGACGCTGCTGCTTCGTCAGGACCGGCAGCGGCCGCCGGGCCGCACGGAAACAAGCCGAAGTGCCGGTCTTTATTGCCTGCTACAGCGAAATACGGGGCGTAGCGCGTCTGGCTGAGCATGTCGGCGGTATTGCCGCACACCAGCATGGGGCGGCCAGTTTCAAAGTAGTGGTGGTCGTCGAGGGTAAAGCCGTGGGGCTCATCGGGTAGGGAACCCAGGTAGGTAGCCACCTGGCCATAGTCCTCGCACTGGTCTTCTAAGTCGAGCTTGAAGGCACGCACCGTGAGCGAGTAGAACTTGATGTTGCCTACTTTCTGCTCAATTTCCGCATTCTCAATCGTCAGGCGGCGACGGGCCGTGAGGCGGTAGTCGCGTACGCCCAGCTCATGCAGCAGACGGCGGAAATCCTGCTCGTACAGCGCGCCGCTCAGGCATTCGCCATACAGTATGGGGTCCTGGCGCAGGGCTTCGGGCACGCGTCGGTCGGCAAATACATCCGAGATAAATAGCTCTCCACCCGGTTTCAGTACCCGGAATATTTCGCGGTAAGTGGCGGCTTTGTCGGTGCTCAAGTTCAGCACGCAATTACTCACCACCACATCCACGCTGTTGTCGGCTAGGTCGGCGGTGCGCAGGTCTTCGATGTAGCCCTTACGAAACTCCACGTTGGGTTGGCTGTAGCCGAACCGCTCGGTGTGCGTGGCCACGTGCCGCCGGGCCACGTCCAGCTGCTCATCCGTCATATCTACGCCAATCACGTGGCCGTCTTCGCCCACCAGCTTCGAGAGCAGGAAAGCGTCGCGGCCACTGCCGCTGCCCAGGTCCAGCACGGTGCAACCCGCCACGGCCGGAGGCACGCACACGCCGCAGCCGTAGTATTTATCCAGCACTTCAGATTCCAGCGTGGCCAGAATTTGGCGGTGCGCTGCCGGAATATCGGTGGTACAACAGGCGTTGGTTTTCAGGTCCTGGTTGGTCGTTAGTTGCGTGCCGTAATAGTCGCGCACTTGGGCTTGCGTGGTAGTCTCCATCGATTTGCAATACGTGATTATACTGTGGCGCCGCCGCAGCTAGAGCCCGCCCCGGCCGTGCAGCCGTAGCAGTGCTGGTTGATGACCACAGCCCGGCTTTCCAGCGCCACTTGGTTGAAATCCTGAATGTGGCGCGGGGCCGATGCTTCTACCAGCAAATCGAGCTGTTGGTTGAAGTCGCAGTCGTAGAGTTGGCCGTCCCAGCCCACGGAGAGCGTGCTGCGGCACATCACGTTGGCGGCGGCAGCCGGGTTGTAGGCCGTCACCAGCTTCTCCATGTACAGCTCGTACTTGCCGCTTTCCAGCAAAAATTCCAGGAAGCGGTTGATGGGCAGGTTAGTGATGGTGAGCAGGTTATTGAATACAATACCATAGTCCTGCATCAGTTGGCGCTTATAATCCACTTCCAGCGCCGCCTGCGGGCCGGGTAGGGAAGCGCCACCGGGATTGAACACCAAATCCAGCACCAAGCCCGTATCGGCCACGCCGTAGCCCACGGCATTCAGCATTTGTAAAGCTCGGATAGAACGCTCAAATACACCCTCGCCGCGCTGCTTGTTGGTGTTGGCGGCCGTGTAGCACGGCAGCGATGACACCACCCGCACCCGGTGCTGGGCAAAGAACTCGGGTAGATCGTGGTATTTCTTGTTGGCCACGATGATGGTGAGGTTGCAGCGCACGATAATGCTGCGTCCCAGCGCCGAAATTTGCTCCACAAACCACCGAAAATCCGGGTTCATCTCCGGCGCACCGCCCGTCAGGTCTACCACCGGAATATCGGTCTGCGCCAGCGCATTGAGGCACTGTTGCATGGTGGCGCGCGTCATGATTTCCGTGCGGTCGGGGCCGGCGTCTACGTGGCAGTGGTGACAGGTCTGGTTACACATCTTGCCCACGTTGATCTGCATCACCGTGAGGCCCGTGGGGCGCAGGGGAAGCAAGTCCGTTTCGCGCAATTTGGCAGCAAACGGCGGCAAGTGACTACCGGCAGCTTCCGCGTGAGTAAGCACATTCAGCTGATAGCGTAAGTCGGCGAGCGGGTGTTGCTGGGTGTGGAGGGACTTCATGGAGGGCAGGGTAGGGATACGGGTAAGGTAGGCAAAACGACACTATCGAGCATTACCACTAAGACCGTCCTGCTGAGCTTGTCGAAGCATAACGGTCTATTAAGATTCCTCGCTGCGCTCGGAATGACATTATTCCTTCCGAACGCGCTCCAGCGTGAGCTGGTTCATGGGGTTGGGACGTAGGCCGCGTACGTTGTTCTGGGTCAGGCGCACTACTTCATCATAATAAAGTGGCACCACGGGCGCATCGACCATCATCAGGCGGTCCATTCGGCGGTAGAGGTCGTAGCGCTTTTCGGTGTTTTGCTCGCGGTTGGCCTGTTCATATAGTTGGTCGTAGGCCGCGCTTTTGTAATGCGTTTTGTTGGGACCGGCCGGCGCGAAGTTGGGGCTGTAGAACAGGGCCAGGTAATTCTCGGCGTCGGGGTAGTCGCCCAGCCAGCTCTTGGTGAAAAAGGCAGCGCGGCCGTTGTCCACTAGCTCCTGGTGGGCAGCAGCCTGATTGACGTCGATCTGCACCTGTGCGCCTACCTCGGCCCATTTCTTCTGCATATACTCGCAGATTTCCTTACGTTCTTGCACCGTACTCAGGCGCAACCGCAACGGTTTGCCGGGCCCGAAACCCGCTTCCCGTAACAGCGCCCGCGCCTTTTGCGGCTGGTAGTCGTAGCCGGGCACCAGGGTAGCGCTGTACGAGGGTAGCGACGACGGCACGAAGCCCGACACGCCCGGCACACCCACATTATTGAGGAAGTAGGCCACCATCTCGGGCTTATTCAGGGCGTAACTCAAGGCCTGGCGCACGCGCCGGTCGCGCAGGGCGGGCGTGTCGTCATCGGTGGGTAGGTTTTTGGGGTCAAGCTGAAAGCCCAGGTACTCGGTGTTGAGGTAAGGCACCTTCTCTACCCTGAATTTATTGCGAAACTCCTCGCGTACGGTGCCATCGGGGTGCATAATCAGGTCGCGCGAGCCTTCCCGAATGCCCGACAGAAAATCCAGCTTTCCTTGTTGAAAGGTCAGGAACTCTGTTTTGCGGTCCGTGATAAAGCTGATCTGCACCGCATCAAGGTAGGGTAGCGCGCGGCCCTGGGCATCGCGGCGCCAGTAGCTCGGGTTGCGGTGGTAGATGATGGCGTTGCTTTCATCCCACACCTTGAACCGGAACGGCCCCGTACCTACCGGGTGCTCCCGGAAGTCCTTGCCGTAGCGCTGCACGGCTTCGCGCGGCACCACGTAGGCATAGGACATTGTCAGAATGCCCAAGAACGGGATAAACGGCTCTTTCAGGTAGATGCGCAGGGTAGAGTCGTTGGCGGCTACGAAGGCCGTGTCGCTGATTTCGCCCTTGCTGTTTTCCAGCACCTTGCCCCGAAAAATCCAGCCGCCGGGGCTGGCCGTAGCCGGGTCGAACAGGCGTCGAAAGCTGTACACGAAGTCCTGCGCCGTGATGGACCTACCCTTGCCGCCGGCAAACACCTCCGAGTCGTGGAAGCGCACGCCGGGGCGCAGGGTGAAGGTGTAGGTTTTGCCATCGGGCGAAATCTGGTAGCGGCGCGCCAGGGCCGGGCCAGGCTTCAGACTATCGTCCAGCTCCAGTAGGCCATTGTAGAGCTGCGTCACAGCCCAGATATTCGCCTGCTTGTTGGCAAAGGCCGGGTCCAGCGAGGTGAGCGCCTCGGGCTGGTTGTAGCGAAACACGCGTCGGTCGTCGGTGGGCTGCGCCGGGCCGCCGCAGCCGCTCAGCAGCCCCGTGCAGACAAAGGAAAAACCGGCAAAACGACGCAAAAACGAACTCATGAGAAAGGCGAAACAGTGTATCTTTGTGCTAAACTAAGCTGTTCGCGGTTAGCGAACCGCTTTCTTTCTTTGATTTCTGATGACTTACCAAGCAGTCGGCCTACCCCTCTTCCAGCCGTTACCTGCTAAGCATCAGCCGCTAATCGCTCTAACATGAAATTGACCTACTTCGGCCACGCGTGCTTCCTGCTCGAAACCGGCAGCCAGAAAGTGCTTTTTGACCCGTTCATTCGCCCCAACCCTCTCGCTAAGGACGTGGAGGTGGAGAAGATTGAGGCCGATTACATCCTGCTCAGCCACGGCCACGGCGACCATGTGGCCGACGTGGAGGAAATCGGCAACCGCACCGGTGCGGAGCTGGTAGCCATTGCCGAAATAGCTGGCTGGTTCGGGCAGAAAGGTCTGAAAGCCGCCTACCCCATGAACATTGGCGGTAAGGTTACCCTACCCTTCGGCACCGTGAAGATGGTGGCTGCCACACACTCCAGCTCCCTACCCGATGGCACCTACGGCGGCCTGGCGGCTGGGTTTATCGTGGAAGCCGAAGGCAAAACCTTCTACTTCGCCGGCGACACGGCCCTCACCTACGACATGAAAATCATCGGTGAGTACTATAAGCTGGACTTTGCCCTGCTGCCCATCGGCGACAACTACACCATGGGCATCGACGATGCGCTGATTGCAGCCAACTGGGTAGGCGCTACCAAGCTCATCGGTATGCACTACGATACCTTCCCGGCCATCAAAATCGATCAGGAAGCCGCTAAAACCAAAGCGCAGCAAGCCGGTAAAGAGCTGACGCTGCTGCAAATCGGCGAAACGATTGACCTGTAACAGAAGCTGTTGGCTGCTAGCCACCTTCTTTACAGCACAAGTATACTTTATAGAAAAGCTAACAGCTAACAGCTAACAGCCAACAGCTTTAAAACACATGGGCAAAATCATTGCGGTAGCCAACCAGAAGGGCGGCGTAGGCAAAACCACCTCGGCCATTAACCTGGCAGCCAGCCTGGCGGCGCTGGAATATCGGACGCTGCTGGTCGATGCCGACCCGCAGGCCAATGCTACATCGGGGGTAGGGTTCGACCCCAAGGATATCGAGAACAGCGTGTATGAGTGCATGGTGGACGGTGTAAGTGCCGAGGATACCATTCTGCAAACCAACATCCTCCCCCACCTCGACCTGATGCCCTCTCACATCGACCTGGTAGGCGCTGAGGTAGAGATGATTAACCTTCCCAACCGGGAGGAGAAGATGAAGGACGCGCTGCGCCCCTTGGCCGATCAGTACGACTTCATCATCATCGACTGCTCACCCTCGCTAGGCTTGATTACGGTGAATGCTCTCACGGCCGCGCATTCGGTTATCATTCCGGTGCAGTGCGAGTACTTCGCGTTGGAAGGCTTGGGCAAGCTCCTGAACACGGTGAAAATCATTCAGGGCCGCCTCAACGAGACGCTGGAAATCGAGGGCATCCTACTCACCATGTATGACGTGCGTCTGCGCCTCTCCAACCAAGTGGTAGAGGAAGTGAAGCTGCACTTCCAGCAGTTGGTATTCGATACCATTATCCCGCGCAACGTGAAGCTGTCGGAGTCGCCGAGCTTCGGCATTCCCGTGATTATGCATGATGCCGAGAGCAAAGGCAGCATCAGCTACCTGAACCTAGCCCGCGAGATTGTGGAGAAAAACGTGGAGGCCGCAGCCCCCGAAGCCGAGCAGGAAGAAGCCAGCGACGAGGCTGCCTAACAGCTTATTAGCTTTTAAAGATGAAAGGGTAAGCGTGCATCGCTTACCCTTTCATCTTTTATATACAAAGGATAGATTATACCCTTTGAACAGATATATCTTACGCAACTGCTAATCATGAATTCATATAGAGAAGCTGGTTATCTACCAGATTTCAAAGTAACTTATCGTTTCTATACACAAGAAGAAGGCGGACGCTATTCGCCACCTCATCAGCATATTCGTTGGGATTTTCGATATGATGATCCAGCTATCTCAACGGGGCACTTCATGATATGGCCGGAATTTGTTAAACCAACAGGTGAAGTTCTACCTGCTGGTCCAGTTCCTCTTCACGGAATAGCAGATATGTATATTATCAATCGGGATATGCGTGCCTTTCATTACCAGCACATTCGGGTAGGAGTGAGAGGTTATTTTATGGAGGGTAAGCGAATAGCTGTATGTGAAGTCATAGAAATACTAGGGCTTCATGAGAGCCCTTAACTTATAAAGACTCAGCTGACGCGTATCAATTAGGATGACAGGAGAAAACACTGACTTATTCTACTGGGGAAGGTCCTTCGCTCCGCTCAGGATGACAAACGTTATTAAGTAGTAGCTTTCGGTTACCCTACCCCACGAAAATTTCCTACCCTTCCGAACGGTTTGTGTATTTTTGAATCCGGCTTTTATCCGCTGATGAATAACAGCCGCTCGCAGGTATGTCAGAGAAAAACGAAGAGAAGAATATTCCGTCGCTACCCAAGCGCAAAGTAGGCGGCCTGGGCCGTGGCCTGAACGCACTGATTGAGGGCAGCTACGAAAAGAAAAGCGACCGGGTAGGCTCCGCTGGCTTGGTCCCGCATCCCGTCAACTCCGTTGGGCTGATTCCGGTGGGCCACATCGAGGCCAACCCCTACCAGCCCCGCACCCACTTCGACCAGACCGCGCTGCAGGAACTGGCCGAATCCATCAAGATCCAGGGCATCATCCAGCCCGTGACGGTGCGCCAGATGGGCACCAACTCCTACCAGTTGATTTCGGGAGAACGGCGTTTGCAGGCCTCGCGCTTGGCGGGTTTGGAGACCATTCCAGCCTACATCCGCAAGGCCGACGACCAGCAGATGCTGGAAATGGCGCTCATTGAGAACATCCAGCGCGAGAACCTCAACGCCATTGAAATTGCCCTCAGCTACCAGCGCCTCGTGAGCGAGTGTAACCTGAAGCAGGAAGAGTTGGGCGACCGGGTAGGCAAAAACCGCTCGACCGTCACCAACTACCTGCGTCTGCTCAAACTGCCACCCGACATCCAGATTGGCCTGCGTGACAACGTGATTTCGATGGGCCACGCCCGGGCACTAGTCAACATCGACAGCGTGGAGCAGCAGCTGGCATTGTTTCACCGCATCGTGGATGAGGAACTGTCGGTACGCAAGGTAGAGCAGTTGGTGCGCAACGGCCTCACGCCTCCTGCCAAGGCTGATGCGCCTACCCCAGAACCCACTGAGCCACAGGTACCCGTAGCCGAGCTACGCCGCACCGAGCGCCACCTCTCCGACCGGTTTGGCAGCCGCGTGCAAGTAAAGCCGGGCCCCCAGGGTAGGGGCGAAATCAAGATTGCCTTTGACTCGGTGGAGGACATGCAGCGCATTCTGCACATTCTGCAGCCGGCGTAGAGTAGGTAGCCGGTAGTGTGCTATACTACCGGCGCCCCGGGCATCGTTGGTTGGGCGCTATATAGTTCCTAGCTATTTCGACGCTCTTTTTTCCTATCTCTATGTCTGTTGCATTCCGTTGTTGCGTGCTAGTCTTGCTGCTGGCGTTCCTCGTTATCACTCACCAAACCCAAGCGCAAGTAACTGTTACAGCCAGATCAGAGTCGTCGCAGGTAGCGAAGCCCCGCCAGGGAACAGCTGCTGACTCAGCCCGCAAAACTGAAATCCTGTTTGGTCGCCGCGTGACACGTCCCACCAAAGCCGCGTTTTTCAGCGCTATACTACCCGGTGCTGGTCAGGTGTATAATAAGAAATACTGGAAGCTACCATTAGTATATACTGTACTAGGCAGTGCTGTTGCCGGTCAGGTACATTATCAGCAACTCTATCGAGAGTTCAAGGACGCAAAGCAGATACGAAAAGATAATGACCCGCTTACTATTGACAAAGGAAAGCGCACAGCTAGCCTGAGCAATAACAGCATTGAATTTTACCTTAATAGATTTCGGCCGCGCCGCGACGTGCTAATCAGTGGTGTAGCTGCTGCTTATGGTTTGGTTATCTTGGATGCTTTAGTGGATGCACATTTGCGTGATTTCAATGTTGACGACAATCTGACATGGCGCTGTTCACCTACTTTTATTTGTCAGAATACAGTAATAGCTCCGGGTATGGCTGTCGTTATTACACTTCCTACTAGTATTCGCAAATAGTTATGCTGTTTTCCTTCCGCTGCTGGCTACTTTTATTATTACTGGCCTTCTTAGGCTCTTTGCAGCAGGCATACGCCCAAATAGCCGTTACGGCCGGGGCCGACTCGTCGCAGGTAGCGGAGCCCCGCCAGGAAACCGCCGCCGACTCGGCCCGCAAAACCGAAATCCTGTTTGGCCGCCGCGTGACGCGCCCGACGAAGGCGGCAGTATGGGCTATTATTCCTGGTGGCGGACAGTTTTACAACAAAAAGTACTGGAAAGTACCACTGGCGGTAGGGCTAATTGGGGGGGTAGTAGCGGCGGAAGTATTCTACCAAATCCGTTACAAACGGTACGTTGAGCAATACAACTTTTTGTCAGACAGCGGTGTAGCAGCGCTACCAAGATCTCCTTACCCTAATTTAAATGCCGGAAATACAGTGGCAGGGGCACAGCGAGGTGTTATTTTCTACCGTCGCTACCGTGACCAGTTCCTTGCTTATTCAGCCATTGCCTACGGCCTTACAGTGCTTGATGCTTTGGTGGATGCTCACCTAAAAGACTTTGACATCAGCGACGACCTCAGCTTGAACATCGAGCCGACTATGCTGCGCACACCTATGGTAGCGGCAGCGCCGGGCGTATCGCTTACTTTTTCGCTTACCTCTACCCGATCTTCCCGAAAATGAAGTTGCTTCTTATTGGCTACGGCAAAATGGGCCAGGCCATTGCGGCCCAAGCCACGGCCCGCGGCCACCAGATTGCTGGCATCGTAGACCCTACCCACCCCGGCGTACATATCACTGATTTCACCGCCGCAACTGCCGACGTCGCTATTGAATTTACGCACCCCGACGCGGCTTTTAGCAATGTGCGGTCGTGCCTGCAGCAGGGTATTCCGGTGGTGTGCGGCTCTACGGGCTGGCTACATCATTTCGCGGAGGCGCAGGCGCTAAGCCAGCAGACCGGTACGCCGCTGTTCTATGCTTCCAACTACAGCGTAGGCGTGAATCTGTTCTTCCACTTCAACGAATACATCGCGGCCAAAATGCACCAGTTTGGCGGCTATGATGTGCAGGTACGCGAGATTCACCACACCCAGAAGGTGGACCAGCCCAGTGGCACGGCCCTCACGGCCGCCGAAGGTATTCTGCGCCACTTTCCGGCCAAAACCACGTGGCGCAACGAGCCTACCGATGTTCCTAACGAGCTGGCGGTCCTATCGGAGCGCACAGGCGCGGTAGTAGGCACCCACATCGTCACGTATAACTCCACCGCCGACACCATCGAACTCAAGCACGAAGCCCACACCCGCGATGGGTTTGTGCAGGGCGCGTTGCTAGCCGCAGAATGGCTGCCGGGCCGGCAGGGCGTGTTTGGGATGAAAGACTTGTTGGGGCTATAAAATCTATTCAAAGTAGTCGTCATTTCCAACGCAGTGAGGAATCTTGTGTGCTTGAGTAATTCAATCAGCAGAAATTACCGTAGCACACAAGATTTCTTACTGCGTTCGAAATGATAGCCTAGCCTACTAAGCAAAATTAACCCGTTCTTTGGGTAGTGAGCCGGCCAAGTAGCCGGCATTATTCTGTATTTCTGCCTTTTGTATTATGGCCGTACAATCTTGGGAAGACCGCCTCAAGGCACAGCAAGCAAAACCCAAACCCACGCAACACAAAAAACCCAAAAGCGTGTGGCGCGAATGGGGCGATGCTATTTTGTTTGCCGTAGTGGCCGCTACGCTCATTCGCTGGGCCACGTTTGAGGCGTATACCATCCCTACCCCCTCCATGGAGCACTCCTTGCTGGTAGGCGATTATCTGTTTGTAAGCAAGCTGCACTACGGCCCGCGCACGCCGCAAACGCCATTGCAGGTGCCGCTTACGCACCAAACCATCTGGGGCACAACGATTCCAAGCTATTCCGATGCTATCCAGCTGCCATCGTACCGCCTGCCAGGTTTTTCGGAGGTGAAGCGCAACGATGTGGTGGTATTTAACGTGCCGTTTGAAAGCCAGTTTCCGGCCGATTTGCGCACCAACTATATCAAGCGCTGCATTGGAATGCCCGGCGACTTGCTTTCTATCAAGGAAGGGCAGGTGTACATCAACGGACAGCCACTCAAAACGCCCGTAGAGTCGCAGACCACCTACGATATGGAAACCACCGCGCCTGTGCGCGACAAGTTTTTTCAGGAGCAAAGCGTGCTCGATTATCAGATTGACGGCAGCGGTATGGCCGGCGGCAACGGCCTCCCCTACCCCAGCGGCCAGACGCCGGCCGGCACCTACATCTACCAAAGCTTGCACATGACCAACGCAGCTGTTAGCTATTTCCGCCAGCAGCCCTATGTGAAGAATGTGGTACCCACCCAAGCCGCACCCGGCGTGGCCAACCCTACCTTGTTCCCCAGCCGCGTAGACTACCCTTCGTTGACCATGACCAGCGCCACCGAGCGCCCCTGGAACGTGGATAATTATGGCCCCCTACCCATCCCAAAGGCTGGCCAGACGGTTACGTTGACTCCCGAAAACGCGGGTATCTACTATAAGATAGTAGCTCGCTATGAGCACAACGAGGGCATTACGTGGCAGAATGGCATGATTTACCAAAATGGTAAGCCGCTGACCAGCTATACCGTCAAGCAGAATTACTACTTCATGATGGGCGACAACCGTCATAACTCAGAGGACTCGCGCTTCTGGGGCTTCGTACCTGAAGACCACATCGTGGGCAAGGCTGTGCTAATCTGGATGTCGGTAGACCCCTACGCCGATTTCTTCCACAAGATCCGCTGGAGCCGTTTGTTCAACCTAATTGATTAGTCTGCACCACGGATTCGCTCGGATTTATTGGATGACGCGGATTTCGTGAGCGATTCAAACCAAAAGAGCTTGCCAAATGGCAAGCTCTTTTTCGTTGCGGACTTTGTAAAAACTGCTTACGAAATCCGCGTCATCCAATAAATCCGAGCGAATCCGTGGTCCAGACTCACCAGTTTATTGGCTGTTCACCGTGTTGCTCGAGGTAAGCGTTAGTTTTGCTGAACGGGCGGGAGCCGAAGAAGCCCCGATCGGCGGCGTAAGGCGAGGGATGTGCGGCTTTCAGCACGAGGTGCTTTTTCGTGTCTATGATTTCACCTTTTTTCTGTGCGTAGGCACCCCACAGAATGAACACCACGTGCTCTTTTTGCTCCGATATTTTCTGAATAACGGCATCTGTGAACTGCTCCCAGCCTTTCTTTTGGTGAGAGCCGGGCGTACTGGCCCGCACGGTGAGGGTCGCGTTCAGCAGCAGTACACCCTGCTCGGCCCAGCGGTCGAGGTTGCCGTCAGGCGCGGGAGCGGTGCCGGGAATGTCATCGTACAGCTCCTTGAAGATGTTTTGCAGCGAAGGGGGCGTGCGGACGCCGTGCGCCACCGAAAACGACAGGCCGTGTGCCTGCCCCTTGCCGTGGTAGGGGTCCTGGCCCAGAATCACCACCTTCAGCCGATCAAACGGGCAGGCCTGAAACGCATGAAAAATCTGTGGACCGGGTGGGTAGACGGCCGTAGTGGCATATTCGCCGCGCAAGAAGGTGGTCAGGTGCTGGAAGTACGGTTTCTCGAATTCTTCGTGCAACACCTTGCGCCAGCTCTCATCTATCTTTACATTCATGCGGAAATAGTTTATTTTGCGAAGTGGGTAAGCCCTGGATGATGCCAACTGCGTAGATAAACCAAATCTTGCAGACTAGCGTTAGTCCTATTCTACACAGCACAGCAGCAGCCATGAATACTACCACTACGCAGGGAGTAACGGTGAGTGTTACGACCAACTACCTACCCGATTACTCGAGCCCGAGCCAGGAACACTACGTATTTGCCTATAAAATTGATATTCGCAACAACAGCGAGTATACAGTGAAGCTGTTGCGCCGTCACTGGCACATCTACGATGCCAATGGGGTAGTGCGCGAAGTGGAGGGCGACGGCGTGGTAGGTCAGCAACCCGTGTTGGAACCCGGTGAAGCGCACCAGTACGTATCGGGCTGTAATCTGAAGACGGGCCTGGGCAAGATGCGCGGCACCTACCAGATGGAGCGTCTCGCCGACGGCCGCGAGTTTACCGTCGATATCCCCGAATTCACTCTCATCGTGCCATTCCGCCTGAATTAACTTTTTAGTTGTTAGAAGGAAGCTGTCAGGAAACAATGAAATCCTGACACCCCCCTTCTAACAACTAAGCAATACATAATTTCTTTTGCTTCAACAGGCACTCAGCTACTTACGATTTTTGACCCGCTCGGGGAATGCACATGGGCTGCATTCCCCGTTTGTTTTTGGGTTGTATAACGACGTCATTCAGCACACGGGCGCATACCAAGCCTTTGCAGCCATTGAGGAGCGCCGGCAGTATTTGCTCGATAGCGACACTAGCATCACGGTCACGGATTTTGGAGCCGGCTCGCACACGGGTGCCGGGCGGCAGCGGCGCCTGCGCGACGTGGCCCGCACGGCTGCCAAACCGCCCGCGTTGGCACAGTTGCTGTTTCGGTTGGTGAACTGGCGGCAGCCGCGTACGGTACTAGAACTGGGCACGTCGCTGGGACTGACTACTGCCTACCTAGCCGCGGCCGATTCGCGAGCTCGCGTCGTCACGTTTGAGGGCTGCCCCGAAACCGCCCGCGTGGCCCACGAGACGTTTGCAGCAATGCAGCTGTCCAACGTTGAACTAGTGCTGGGCAACCTCGACTCCACCCTCGTCCCTACCCTTCGTCGGCTACAAGCGCCCATTGATGTGGCTTTTTTCGATGGGAACCACCGCTACGAGCCTACCCTGCGCTACTTTGAGCAGTGCCTGGCTCACCGCACTGACGACAGCCTGTTTGTGCTCGACGATATTCATTGGTCGGCGGAAATGGAGCGCGCCTGGGCGGCCGTGCAACAGCACCCCGCCGTGTCGCTCACCATTGATTTGTTTTACGTAGGCCTCGTGTTTTTCCGGCCCAATCAGCCCAAGCAGCATTTCACGCTGCGTTTTGACCATCCAGTGGATCGACTGCTGGAACGGGCAGGGAGATTATCGGCGTAAGAAAAATGGTGAGTAGTAAATTAAGACGACTGTCATCCTGAGCTTGCGAAGGAGCTTCTCACGTTGGCACGAGTCGTTGTAACGCTTGTCGAGCTTACGTGAAAAGTTCCTTCGCTACGCTCAGGATGACAAACACTTTTTTTCTACTTTGATCAATATCCATATTTCTCGCCCCACTGCTGGCGGAGCCGTTCGCGGATTTTGTGCTCGGCGGGGTTGTCGCCGGGGTGGTAGAAGGTGGTGCCGCTGAGTTGCTCGGGTAGGAACTCCTGCTGCACGAAGTTGCCGGGGTAGTCGTGCGCATACTGGTACTCCTGGCCGTAGCCGAGCTGCTTCATAAGCTTGGTGGGCGCGTTGCGTAGCGGAATGGGCACCGGCTGCACGCCCTGCTGCCGCACCAGCGCCCGCGCCTCTCGAATAGCTTTGTAGGAGGTGTTGCTCTTGGGAGAGGTAGCGAGGTATACCACCGTCTGGCCCAGAATAATATCCGATTCGGGTAGGCCGATGACCGTCACGGCCTGGAAGCAGCTCTGGGCCAGCAGAAGGGCATTGGGATTAGCATTGCCTACGTCTTCGGAAGCCAGGATGAGCAGGCGGCGGGCAATGAACTTCACGTCCTCGCCACCTTCCAGCATCACGGCCAGGTAGTAGAGCGCCGCGTTAGGATCAGAGCCGCGGATACTCTTGATGAAAGCCGAAATCACGTCATAATGCATCTCACCACCTTTGTCGTAGCGCGCGAGGTGCTGCTGGGCTAGCTGCTGCACCACGGCATCGGTGATGACGATTTCGCCGGTAATGGGTGCGGGCGAGGCGGCTTGCACCACAATTTCGAGCAGGTTGAGCAGCTTGCGCGCATCGCCGCCCGAGATGGTAAGCAGGGCATTGTATTCGTCTACTCGTACTTTCTTGCGCTTCAACACTTCATCTTCGGCCAGGGCTTTGTTGATGAGGTCGATGAGCACGTCTTTATCGAGTGCCTCCAGCGTATACACTTGCGCCCGGCTCAGCAAGGCCGGAATCACCTCAAACGATGGGTTCTCGGTGGTGGCGCCAATCAGCGTGATGGTGCCGTGCTCCACCGCGCCCAGCAGCGCATCCTGCTGGGCCTTGCTAAAGCGGTGAATCTCGTCGATAAACAACAGGGTACCCGGCTGGCGCTTGGCACGCTCAATCACGTCGCGCACGTCCTTCACCCCCGCATTGATGGCCGACAGCGCCGCAAACGGCCTACCCAGCTCCTGAGCCAGCAGGTGGGCCAGGGTGGTTTTGCCCACGCCGGGCGGCCCCCATAAGATCAGAGAGGGTAGGCGGCCGGCATTGAGGTAGCGCCGCAGCACGCCCTCCGGCCCGATGAGGTGCTGCTGCCCGGCATACTCGGCCAGGGTGCGTGGGCGGCGGCGCTCCGGCAGAGGGGCATCGGGGCTGGCGGGGGTAGGACGGGAAGGCGTTTCGGAGTCGAAGAGAGAACCAGTAGACATGGTGCAAAGGTACGCAGGCTCCGTACCTTTGCCGGCCATGAAAAACCCCATCCTGCTGCACGCCGCTCTGTTTCTAGTTGCTCTGATTTATGCGGCTAACTATAGCCTGTCGAAAGACGTGATGCCCGTGTATGCCGGGCCGTATGGGCTGGTGGTGCTGCGCACGCTGGGTGCAGCACTGTTTTTTGGGGTGCTCAGCCGCATCGTCAGCCAGGACCGCATCATGGGCCGCGCCGACAACGTGCGCGCCATCTTGAGCGGCCTGATTGGTATTGGGGCCAACCAATTGTTGTTTTTCGGCGGATTGAACCTGACCACGCCCATCAACGCCTCTTTGGTGCAAACCGTGTCGCCGATTGTGGTGGTGCTGGCCTCGGCGGTGCTGCTGGGCGAGAAAATACGACCTACGCGCATTGTGGGCATTCTGGTGGCCGGCGTAGGGGCCGCGCTGATTGTGCTGGGCCGCGAAGCACCTACCGTAGCCCACGCCGCCAACCCGGTGCTGGGCAATATTCTGATCTTGTGCAATGCTTCAGCCTTCGGCGTATACTTGGTTATCGTGATGCCGCTGATGCGCAAGTACAATCCCTTCACAGTGCTGGCGCGCATTTTTCTGGTGGGGGCTGTGGCGGCCCTACCCTTTGGCTGGCGGCAGGCCCTGGCCATCGACTTTGCGCATCTGCCGCTGGTTATCTGGGCCGAGATACTATATATGGTGGTGTTCCTCACCATTGTGGCCTACCTGCTCAACAACTGGGCGCTGAAGTATGCCTCCCCTACCCTCACCGGTGTGTACCTCTACCTGCAACCGGTCCTGGCCGTGCTCATTGCCGTGGCCCTGGGCAAAGACACCTTCACGGTGGAAAAAGCCCTGCAGGCTTCCCTGATTTTCGCGGGCGTGTTCCTGGTCAGCAAGAAGCCGAAAGCTACGCCTGTGCCGCTTACGCCTACCGCTGAGTAATATCTGAGTTAACTATAGCATCTACCTACTACCCTCACTATTCACTTATTTATAGATATTTACCCGCTAAAACAGGCTCAGTAACCCACACTTCCTACTCCTCCGGCTGCCTACTCTTGGCAAACCGATACACCAGCAACGTCCCGGCCACGGCCTGCACAGACAACCCCACCAACATCAGCCAGCTGGCAGCTTGCGCATGCTGTATCTTCAGCAACGCACCCAACAGCACGAAGGCAACGCCGGCGAAGAAAAATGTAAATAAGCGGGGGTAGGAAGGCAACTCGTTCATAGCTTCTAGAAAATACCGTGTTCTGGGTTACAGTGTGGTGGCTTACTGCTCTGGCAATGTGCGCCGAAAATGCAACTGCAGAATGGTAGCCAATTTTTCCTGCGTGAGTGGCTTACTGACCAGGCCCGCAATTGGCAAGTCGTTGAGGCGGCTCAGGTCACTGGCGTCCATGGTGGTCGTGAGCATAATCACGACGGTGGCATGACGCTGCGCCGCAGGCAGCTGCACGTAGTTTTCCAGAAACTCAATACCGTTCATACCCGGCATACTCACGTCGAGCAGAATCAGCGCCGGGCCATCGGTGGGCTTGGTTTCCTTTAATAAGTTTAGCGCCTCCGCACCACTTTCGGCCACCTGCAGGTGGTCGGTTACGCCCAAACGCTTAATCAGCAACTCGTTCAAAAAGTTATTGGTTGAGTCATCATCCACGAGCAACACGCTGGCCAGTTTTTCCATCAGCAAGTAAAAAAGTACCCCATAAGGCACGATACGCCGACTGTCAGTCGGGCAGAGAGATAGTAAAGGTAGTACCTACGTTGGGCTGGCTCTTCACGGTGATGGTGCCGCCGGCGTTTTCCACAATTTTCTTAACCATGTACAAGCCCACGCCCGAGCCCGGTACGTGCGTGTGCAGACGCCGGAACATCCGAAACAATTGCCCCTGCTGCGCTTCCGTTAGGCCCAACCCATTGTCCTCCACTCGCATTATTACTTTATCTGCCGCGCGGTGGCACGTTAGGTGCACGGTGGCGGGCCGGTCGGGCGCGTGGTATTTGATGGCGTTGCTGAGCAGGTTGTAGAAGATACTGCGCAGGTTCTTAGACGAGAAATGTATTGCAGGGCAACCGGCCACGTCTACGGTGAGCGTGGCATTGGCAGCGGCCAGCGCAGGGGCCAGATCCAGGCGCACCGCCTCCACTAAGGCAGGCAGCTCTACCAGCTCGGCCGTGGCCTCATTGGGCTGCAGTTGCGATACATCGGTGAGGTGCGCCAGGGTTTGCTGGAAGCGCCGAACGGCATCGTCCATCATATCTAGCAGGCGCTGTACCAGACTGGCCTGTAGGGCCTCGGGGGGCAACTGCTCGCGCAGGGCCAGCAGGAGCCCTTCGAGGTTGGCAATGGGCGCCTTCAAATCGTGTGAGGCGGTGTACACAAACGTATCGAGGTCGGTGTTGATGCGGGCAAGCCGCTGGTTGGTCTGGCCCAGCGTTTTGTTGGCTGTCTGCAGCTCGCTGTTCAGCGCCAGCACCTGCTGGCGGGCCAGCACCTGCTCGGTCACCTCTATACCCACGGCCACCAGCCCGGTAGCTTGCCGCTGCGCGTTGTAGAGCGGTTGAAAAACAAAATTGACGTAGCTTGTCAGCGGCTGACCATCAAGCTGCTGGCGGGCCAGCTGCACGGGCGCTTCCGTGATGAAGTATGGCTCGCCCGTCCGCAGTACTTCGGCCAGAATTTCCTCGAAGCCCTGCCCTGCTGTTTCGGGCATGGCCTCGAAGTAGAGCTGGCCTACCACCTGCGCTGGCAAGCGACCCCAGATGGCCCCCACTGCCGTATTGGCCAGCTCTACCCGCAGCTCCGAGCCGCGCAGAATGGCAATGGCTACTGGTGCCTGCTCGAAAATGCGTTGTAGCTCGGCCTGCTGCGCGTCGCGCTGCTGGCGGGCCAGCACCTGGTTGGTCACATCGTAGGCAAAGACGGAAATACCCACCACCTGATCCTCCTCGCGGTAGGCCTGGTAGGTGAAGTTGAGGTAGATGGTCTGTAGCTCCTGCGTTTCTACGTCTTCAATCGTCAAAGGCACGGCGTGCCCAAAGAAGGTTTCGCCGGTTTGGTATACCTGGTCCAGCAGCTCCACAAAGCCCTGGGCCACCGCTTCTGGCTGGGTTTCAGCCACCGTGCGGCCGCGCATACTGCGGCCCGGAAACAGCTTTTGGTAGGCCGGATTGAAATACTCAAACCGGTGCTCGGCCCCGCGCAACAGGCAGATAACGGCCGGCGTTTGCTCAAAAACCTGGTACAGGTTTTCTCGCTCCCGGGCTTGCCGCTGCGCCACCGCCAGCATCTCAGCTTGCAGCGCATCCACTTGCCGATGGGCCAGTACCCGCTCAGTTACGTCCAGCACGAAGGCCAGTATTCCCTGAATTTGCTGCTTGCTGTCGAAAAGCGGTTGATAGATAAAATCAACGTAGCACTGCTCTTCCTGGCTGGTGGTAGCGTTCAGCAGTAAGGCTGGCATTTCGGTGCCGATGAATGGTCTGCCAGTGGCATACACCTCATCAAGCAGCTCTATGAAACCCTGCGTTAGTACCTCGGGAAATGTTTCGGCCACGGTATGCCCCAGCTGAGTTCGGTGGGCGGAAAGCTGCTGGTATTGGTCGTTGAAAAAGGAGTAGCGGTGCTCAGGGCCATTGAGCGTAGCAATGGCCGCCGGTACCTGCCCCAGAATCTGTTGCAAAAGACGTTGCTGTACTTGCAGCCGCTCGCGCTGATATTCAGTTTCACGCAGTGCTGCCTGTGCTTCCTGCGTGCGCTGGTTTACCCGCGCTTCTAATTCTTCGTTGAGAAATTGTAACTCCTGCTGTGCCTGATCCAAGGCCATGTTGGTGGCCAAGTATTCTTCGTTGCTGGCGCGTAGTTCTTCATTCAGCGCCTGCACATGCTGGCGGGCCAGCACCTGCTCGGTTACATTGATGGCAATATCAATAACCCCCAGCACCCTGGCATCGGGACCGTATATGGGCTGATAGACGAAATTAAAGTAATGCTTTTCTACCCGCCCATGGTGTAGCAGATCAGCAGGCTCCTCCGTACCCACAAAAGGGGTACGCGTGGCGGCTACCTCCCGCATCAGCTCCGTGAAGCCCTGCCCCCGCAGCTCGGGCACGCCCTCTAGCAAGGGTCGGCCTACCACTTCTGCCGGAGCGTAGCCCCACATAGCGCACAACTGGTCGTTGGCCGCTACCACCGTGCAGTCGTCGCCCTGAAACAAGCCAATAGCCACTGGCGACTGGGTTAGTACCGCCTGCAACAGATTACGCTCCTTTTCCAACGCTGCGTAGGCTTCCTGCTCGTGCGCCTGGCTAATGCGCAACGCCTCTTCCACAGCCGTGCGCGGGTGCTCGTTGGTGTCCGTAAAGCTAACGACCAGCAGCTCGCCGTGGCGCTGGGCCACCAGGTGAAAGTAGCCATCGAGCCCATCGTGCTGGTATAGCACCTGGTGGCGCTCTACCCTACCCGAGCGAAAAGCCGCGCAGTAAAAAGCAAACACGCCCACAGGCTGCGCATTGGGGTACAGCGTCAGAAACGTTTCGGCTGGTTGGGCCGGTTGCTGGAGCAGCTGCTGGGCGGCCGGGTTCAGGTGCACATAGGCCAGGTCCAGTATTGTTTCGCCGTCGGCTGCTATTATGGGCCGAAAAAGGATAACTCCCGTCAGCGAAACATTCAATAGAACATCTAGCAAACTTTCCGGCTCAGAAATAGGTAGGGTTGGTGAATCTGGGGAGGAAGGCATACGAAATCTATCAAACGAAAAGTACCCCAAGGTACACCATTATAGGTCTGAGTAGCTCTGCAGCCGACACATCTTACGGCTGAATTGCTGCCCCTCCCAGTGCTTGCCGAAGCCCTAGGAGGGTAGGAAACAATACAAAGCCCCGGCACGCGCAGTGGCGGCCGGGGCTCTGGTTCAGGTGCGCAGCGGCGCAGGTTTTATAGGTGAATTACCTCGTCGTAGGCGGCGGCGGCAGCTTCCATCACCGCCTCGCTCATGGTGGGGTGCGGGTGCACCGACTTAATGATTTCGTGGCCGGTGGTTTCGAGCTTGCGAGCCACTACCACTTCGGCAATCATCTCGGTCACGTTGGCGCCCACCATGTGCGCGCCCAGCCACTCGCCGTATTTGGCGTCGAAAATCACCTTCACGAAGCCATCCTTGGCGCCGGCGGCCGAGGCTTTGCCGGAGGCCGAGAAGGGGAACTTGCCTACCTTGATGTCGAGGCCGCGCTTGCGGGCTTCGGCTTCGGTGAGGCCCACGGAGGCAATTTCGGGCTGAGCGTAGGTGCAGCCGGGAATGTTCTGGTAGTTGAGCGGCTCGGGGTGGTGCCCGGCAATCTTCTCTACGCAGATAATACCCTCGGCCGAGGCCACGTGCGCCAGCGCCGGACCAGGCACAATGTCGCCAATGGCGTAGATGCCGTCTACGTTGGTTTTATAGTAGTCGTCTACGATAACACGGCCGCGGTCGGTCTTGATGCCCAGCTCTTCCAGACCAATGTTCTCGATGTTGGTAGCAATACCTACCGCCGACAGCACCACGTCGCAGTCGAGTTGCTGCTCGCCTTTAGCCGTTTTCACGGTCACTTTGCAGCCCTGGCCGCTGGTATCTACCTTGGTCACTTCGGCCTCGGTGAGCACCTTAATGCCGATTTTGGAGAAGGAACGCTCCATCTGCTTCGACACTTCCTCGTCCTCTACTGGCACAATGCGGGGTAGGTACTCCACAATGGTTACCTCCGAGCCCATGGTGCGGTAGAAGTAGGCAAACTCGACGCCGATAGCGCCCGAGCCTACTACTACCAACTTCTTGGGCAGCTGCTCCAGCGACATGGCCTTGCGGTAGCCAATGATTTTTTTGTCGTCGATGGGCAGGTTAGGTAGCTGGCGCGAACGGGCGCCGGTAGCCAGGATGATGCTCTTGGCCTCTACCGTTTCCTTGCCGCCGTCGGCCTTGGTTACCTCAATCTTGCCGGGCGCCAGCAGCTTGCCAGTGCCCATGATGGTTTCAATTTTATTCTTCTTGAACAAGAAGTTGATGCCCTTGCTCATGCCGTCGGCCACACCGCGGCTGCGCTTCACCACGGCTGTGAAATCTTGGCCTACGCCAGTGGCGCTCAGGCCGTAGTCGGCGGCGTGGTTGAGGTATTCAAATACCTGGGCGCTTTTCAGCAGGGCTTTGGTGGGGATACAGCCCCAGTTGAGGCAGATGCCGCCCAGCGACTCGCGCTCTACCACGCCTACTTTCAGTCCGAGCTGCGAGGCCCGAATGGCGGCTACGTAGCCCCCGGGGCCGCTGCCGATAACGACCAGGTCGTATTGCAATGCCATACTGTTGTGTTGCTAAATAAACTAGAAAGGAAAAGACTACCCGGCAACGGTGCCGCCGGCCAGGACAAAGATAGGCAGCCGGGCGCACTCGCCCCAACCGCCCTGCCAGCGCCACTCGCAAGGGCTGCGCTGGCCATTTTTTTCGGTGAAGAGCAGCCGGTTGCCGCGCTCGTCCGTACAAAGGCGCCATAGCCTGGCGGTTGCCGCCGGGTCTTTTGCCTCTTGCTTCTCATGCGAACAATCCTACCTACCTTTTTGATTTGCGGGGCCACGCTGCTGCTCACCACGCAGTGCGCCCGCACCACTGAACCTGATAGCCCGGCCTACACCCAATCGGACGCGGCCCGCCGGGCCGTAGCCATGGAAGAGGCGGCCACCCCTAACTTGGATACGTTGGGTGCCGCTGCTACCGCCCCCGATGCCAGCCTTTCGGCGGCGGCTACGGCTCCGGTGCCGAACGCCCCTACCCTGCCCACTACCCCAGCCGACTACCGTCAGGCCATTCGCACAGCCGATGCGGGCCTGAAGCAGCACCCGCGCAACTTCGACTTGCTGCTCACCCGCGCCAAGGCCCACACCCAGCTCGGCCACTACGCAGAAGCCCTCCCCGACTACGCGGCCGCGCTGCGCCTGAAATCTACCGATGCCAATGCCTACCGCGGCCGGGGGCTAGCACATGCCGGTCTGCAACAGTACTCCGCCGCTATTTCCGACTTCTCGAAAGCCCTGAAATACAACTCTCAGGACAAAGAAGCCTATTACCAGCGCGGACAGGCGCAACTGAAGAAGCTTAACTTCAAGGCCGCCATCAATGATTTCACCCAGGCCATTGCCCTTGACTCTACCTATGCCGCTGCCTACGAAGCCCGCGGCACCAGCTATTCCTCCGTCAATCAGCCCACTGCCGCCCGCGCCGACCTGGAAAAAGCGGCCGCGCTGAAGCCCACTGCCCGCCGCTAGCCGTCCAGCCCGCACACGCGCAGCAGCTCCTGCATGCGATGCTGGTAGGTGTGTTCGCGCAGGGTGCGGGCGTAGGCTTGCTCAGCAATACGAGCGCGCTCCTCAGGGCGAGCCAGGTAGTGGGTGCACAGCTCCGACAGTTGCCGTGCATCTTCGTACAACACGATTTCCTCGTTGGGCGTGTATAGGGCCGGGATTTCCTCCTTCGCATCGCTGATTTGGAAAGCCCGGCAGCCGCTGGCCTCAAACAAGCGCGGATTAATGCCGTAAGACCAGCGCTGGTACCACTGGTGCACGTTGAGCACAATGCGAGCTTGGTTGAACAGCAGGGCCATTTCGGTGGGCGTGAAGTAGCCAACCTGCAAAAAAAACGGCCGCAGAGGCGAGTCTTCCGGAATCCGACGCTTCCAGGGACCAATGATGGTGAGCCGGTGGTGACGGGTCAGCTCCAGCAGTACCCGCTCGCGGGTAGGGTGCCAGTCGCCGGCAAATACGATGTCGTAGAGCTGCTCGGCGCCCTCTACGGGCCGATGAATGGCGGGGTCGATGCCCACGGGCAGGTAGTGCGGCTCCTTCACCTCGTAGTGGCGGTAGACGGCCGCCGTACCACGGCTGTTGGAGAAGAAAAAGTCGTAGAGACTTGGCTCAATGTATTTGTGCGCCAAGGAGATGGGGTCGTCGAGCCACCAGCAGATGGTGGGCAGGCCGCGCCGCTTCAGCTCGCGCACGGTATCAGCGTCATGGTTTTTGCCGTAGAGCGTAAAGAAAACGTCAGGCTTGGTGGCTTCTACCAACTCCAGCAGCTGCCGATTTTTATACTTCAGAAACCGTTTAAAGCCCATTTTTTCGCGGGCTCGCTCCAGCTGGCTGTTGCGCTCGTAGTTGAACACCACCACTTCGTGCCCCAGCTCCTGCAAGGCCTTTTCCACGAAACGGCCCATCGGAATGGTGCGCGTATAGCCGGGTATCGACAATAAGAATCTCATAATCAGCCTTATATTTACTACTTGACTACCACTAATTGCGTCGCTGCTCTGTTATTTCGTTTGTCCTAAGCAGCTGAACAGTCGCACAAGATAGGAGTCATTATTTCGCATCATTTGTTGTGTATGCTTGCGACAGGGCGTAGGTATGAGGTAGAGACACAATCTTTTGCGTCTCGTCGGTGCTGAGGTTGTTTTTAGATAATGCTTCCGTCAGTCGTTCAACGCCGAGACGCAAAGATGCTTCTCTACTTACCCAGCATCATCTTCAGATAAAACCCCGGCCGGCGAAGCTGTTCGCGTAGGTCCAGGTCGAGGAACATGTTGGTGAGGGTTTGGGCCAGGGTAGGGTTGCGCACGGCGCGGTTGGCTACAAAATTGAACAGCCAGGGGTAGGCCAGCAGGCGCTGCATGGCGCGGCTCAGGCGTAGCTCCTGCCAGAGGCGGTTGTACACGGCGGCATCGTAGCCTTTCAAAAAGTCGGCGCTGAAATTCTGCGCCTGCACGGCACGGGCGGCCCAGTCGGCGGCGTGGCGGCCCGACACCATGGCGTGGCTGATACCCTCACCCGTGAAGGGGTCGATGAGGGAGCCCGCATCACCAAGTAGCAAGTAGCCGGCTCCCGATAAGGAGCGCCGTTTGGAACCCAGCGGCAGGCCCATGCCGCGCACGGGTCCTAGTCGCTGGGCCTGGGCAAAGCGGTCTTTGAAGCTGGGGTGAGTGGTAAGGATTTCGTCGAGGCGGGCGCGCAGATTGATTTTTTTGGCCGAAACCTTATCGGTGCGCATCCCTACCCCCACGTTGGCTTGCCCATTGGGTAGGGGGAAAATCCAGAGGTAGCCAGGTAGGAATTCTTTCAAGAAATGTAGCTCGATGAAGCCGTGCGGGTGCATTCCGTTTACGCCCTGGTAGTAAGTACGCAGCCCCGCCGAGTGGTGCGCCGGTTCCAGCACGTGCCCACCAATCTGCCGGGCCTGCGCCGACTGCGCGCCGTTGGCAATCAGCAGCAGCCGCGGGGTAGCCACCACGGTGCCATCGGCCGCGAAGAGCTGCCAGCGACCATCGGGTAGGCGCTCGTGTCGGGCCACCTCCACGCCCTCGCGGAAGTCGATTTCCGGACGCTGGCGCACTTGCTCGATCAGTAGGTTGTCGAAATCGAGGCGCTTGGCTACGTGGCCGGGCGCGGGCTCGGCAGCGGGGTTGTAGTGCGCCCGAAAGGGCACTTCCACGGGCCGGCCGTTGGGCGCAAAAAAGCTAATGCCCCAGCAGGGCACTTGCACGGCCGAGGCCGCCAGCCGCGCGGGTAGGGCCGCATCAATCCGGCGCAGCTCGTTGATAACCTTGCCACTGAGCGCGTCGCCGCAGATTTTGTCGCGCGGGAAGGTGGCACGGTCGAGCAGCAGGCAGGGCTGGCCGGCGTTGGCGAGGTGCAGGGCGGCCGTGGCCCCACCCGGACCAGCGCCGAGGATGCAGATGTCGGTTTCGAGCATAGAGATGAAGGCGAAGGTAGTAATTGCTACCTTCGCTGCATGACAAAACTGCTCGACGGAAAAGTGGCCCTGATTACGGGCGCCTCCAAAGGAATTGGCCGCGCGGTGGCCGTATATTTTGCCCAGCAGGGCGCACAGGTGGCTTTCACCTACCTTTCTAGTGTAGAAAAAGGCCAACAGCTAGAACAGGAGCTGGCGGAGTTCGGCACGAAGGTGAAAGGCTTCCGCTCCGACGCTTCCATCTTCGCCGAGGCCGAAAAGCTGGTAGACGACGTGGTGGCAGAGTTCGGCAAGCTGGACATTCTGGTGAATAACGCCGGCATCACGCAGGACGGGCTGCTGATGCGCATGAGCGAGCAGCAGTGGGACCAGGTGCTCAACGTGAACCTGAAGTCGGTGTTCAACCTCACCAAAGCCGCCACCAAGCCCATGATGCGCGCCAAAACGGGCAGCATCATTAATATGTCGTCGGTGGTGGGTGTGAAGGGCAACGCGGGCCAAGCCAACTACGCCGCTTCTAAAGCGGGTATCATTGGCTTCACTAAATCGGTGGCCTTAGAGCTGGGCTCGCGCAACATTCGTTGCAACGCCATTGCGCCCGGCTTCATTGAAACCGAAATGACCGGCGCCCTCGACCAGAAGCAGGTGGAGGAGTGGCGCAAGGCTATTCCGCTACGCCGCGGTGGCTCGCCCGAGGATGTGGCCAAAGCCACTGCCTTTTTAGCCTCGGATGACTCTTCGTACATCACTGGGCAAGTACTGCAAGTGGATGGCGGAATGCTGACCTAACCCACTCCCTACCCTAGTGGCACGACGGCGTGCCTGGCATGGCCCTAGCGGCTGACGCCGGGCACGCCGTCGCGTTTTGGGGGTAGGAGGTTGCATTGTGAAATCGTTACAAAATCCCTGGTTTTCTCTCACAACTCATAACCGCAATATCGCACACCCTTAATATACGCTTTACACTGCCGGAAGACATTTGCGCATCCAAAACCAACCCTACCCCATGCGCAAACACTTTCTACTCTTTCTCAGTGTGTGGCTGCTCTTATGCGGCTATTCCACCTTCGCCCAATCCACCGACGCGACCATTGAAGGACGCATTGTGGACGAGGCCGGCACTACCCTACCCGGCGTGACGGTGGTCGTGCGCAACGAGGCCACGGGCTTTCAGGCCACTACCGTGACCACTACCGACGGGCGCTACCAGCTGCGGCAGCTGCCGCTGGGCAAGCCCTACAGCGTGCGGGTGAGCTACGTGGGCTCGGCCCCGCAAGTGAAAAACGGCCTGGCTCTGAACCTAGGTGACCAGCTGCGAGTGGACTTCCGGATGCAGCCCGAAGCCGTGGGCTTGCAGGAGGTAGTAGTGCGCGGCAACGCCCTCAACAGCCGCGTAGACCGGCTGGGCAGCAGCACGGCCATCACGGACCAAACCATCCGGCAGATTCCGACCCTGAACCGCAGCTTCACCAACCTAGTGTCGCTGGCGCCTACCTCCAACGGGGGCAGCGTGGGCGGGCAGCTACCCTCGTCGACCAACTACCTGATTGACGGCGTGAGTGCCCGCAATAACTTGACCTCCGGGGCGGTAGGCAACGGGCCGTACTCGTTGTCGCTGGAAGCCATCCGGGAGTTTGAGGTGGCTACCAACGTGTACGATGTGACCCAGGGCAGGCAAGGCGGCGGCACCGTTAGCGCTGTCACGAAATCGGGCACCAACACGTTTACGGGCTCTATTTTCGACTATTACCGCGCCGATTTTCTGGCCAGCCCCTACGACATCCGGGGCAACCGTCGCAAACAAAATTTCACCACCAACCAGTACGGTTTCAGCCTGGGCGGCCCCATCATCAAAGACAAGCTGCACTTCTTCACGGCCCTGGACCGGCAGAATGAGTCGGCGCCGTTTTTCATTGCCGACATCAAGTCCGATGCCGATGCCAACGCTTTGGGCATCAGCGCGGGCGCGCTGGACACGGTCTTGAACATTGCCCGCACCAAATACGGTCTGAGCGACGCCAGGCAAACCGGCGAGTTTGGCCGTAAGACGGTAGCCAACACGTTTTTCGCTCGCCTAGACTGGCAGATCAACGACCGGAACCGCCTGACGCTGCGCAACAACTATAGCTCCTGGGACAACCCCAACAGCGTGAACGACAACTCGGCCATCAACCTGTTTGAGGTGTACGGCAACTTTAAGTCGCGCGAGAACAGCACGTTGGCCTCCTTGCGTACTCAGTTCAGCCCTACCCTGCTGAATGAGCTAAAAGTGCAGTACCAGACCGTGCGGCGCGACTACACGCCCAACGACCTGCTGCCTGGCGCCAACATCCCGCGGGCTATTGTGACGGTGCGCTCCCGCCTACCCAACGGCCGCCAGGGCACTACCTCGGTGCAGCTGGGCGGCCAGCGTTTCACTCCCGAAAACAACCTGGAAAACCAGCTGCAGCTGGTGAATACGGCCTACCTCACCAAAGGGCGTTACAATTTCACCTTCGGCACCGACAACACGCTCACCTACCTCGACACGTACATTTCCAGCGAGCAGAACGGCCGCTTTGTATTCAACAGCTTGCAGGAATTCGACGACCTGAACCCCTCGCGCTACGCCCGCGAGGTGCCGTTGCAGGGTGTGCCGTCGGTGCAGCAGTGGGTCTTGAACGCCTCGCTGTTTGGGCAGATGCAGTACAACCCACTGCCGCACGTGGAGGCCATTGTGGGCCTGCGCTGGGACATGACCAGCTACCTCACGGCGGGTGCCTACAATCCGGTAGTGCAGGAAACCCTAGGCCTGCGCACCGACAACAACCCAACCGACTGGAACAACTTTCAGCCCCGCCTGCAGCTTACCTGGGACGTGAAGGGCGAGCGGAAAAGCATCATCCGCCTGGGCGGGGGCATCTTCTCGGCCAACCCCGTGAACTATGCGCAGGTGAACAACATCCAGAACAGCGGCACCAAGGTGGCCTCCATCGACGTGACGCGGCCTTCGACGGGCGCTAACCCGGTACCCCGCCCCGACTTCCCGGCCTACCGCAACGACCCCAACACGGCGCCAGGCCTGCTACCCGGCGTGCCCTACGTGTCGACCATCAACTTGAACAATAAGGACTTGCAGGTGCCAAATATCTACAAGGCTAACCTGAGCCTGAACCACTTATTTGGGCCGGTGCTGCGCGTAGGCGTCAACTTCCTGTACTCCTACACCACCGACAACTACGTGTACCTGGACCGCAACCTGGTAGATCAGCCCTACTTCACGCTCGACAACGAAGCCGGCCGCGGGGTGTTTGTGCCAGCCAATACGATTACGCGGGCGGGCATCACCAACAACGTATTGGGGCGCAAAACCCAGGCCGTGGGCCGCACCTTGGAGTTCGTGAACGGGGCCAAGATTCAGCAGGCAACGGTGGTGGCCGATGCGGAGCTGCGCTACTTCCGCGACGGGTTTTTCAATGCTAGCTACACCTGGAACAGCACCCGCGACAACAGCTCCTACAACGGCAACGTGGCCAACACGTCCACGTTCCGGCCCATTAAGTCGGACCCACGCAGCCTGAGCGAAATCAACTACTCTGATAACCAGTTCCGGCATAAGGTGGTGTTCTTCGGCGCTTCGCCCAGCGTGAAGGGCTTTGTGCTGAGTGGCCGCTTCACAGGCCTGGGCGGCACGCGCTACTCCCTCACGGTGGATGCCGACATCAACGGTGACTTTGTGGGCGGCCCTGGCACCGACAACGACCTAGCCTTTGTGTTTGACCCCAGCAACCCCGCCACCGACCCCGCCGTGGCTGCCTCCATGCAGAAGGTGCTCGACAACCCTGACAACCGCGCCCGCGACTACATCCGCCGCAGCTTGGGCACCATTGCCGACCGCAACGGCGGCGTGAATCCCTTTGCCGGCACGTTTGACGTGCGCCTGCAAAAGACGTTCAAAACCTTCAAAACACAGGCCTTCACGCTGAGCGTGGACGTGTTCAACTTCGCCAACCTGCTCAATAAGGATTGGGGCGTGAACTACAACCTGGGCAACCAGAACCTGCTCTCGGTCACGGGCTTCGACCAGGCCACGCGCCGCTATGTGTACCGCGTGAATGAAAATGTGGGCACCACCCGCCAGAACGGCACGCCTTACCAGATTCAGCTGGGCGCCCGGTATTCGTTCTAACGTTTCGCCTCCCCCCCCAGCCCCCTCTCCCTGAGGTAATGCGCATCAAGTATTTGCGGGGGCGGGGGGTGAGGTTCTCCATCCGCAACAAACCAACACACTCAATTACAATGAAATCTTTTTTTCTCTCCATCAGCTTATTCCTTTCCCTACCCCTCGCGTCTTTCAGCCAAACGGCTAAGCACGTGGTGCTGGTTAGCATCGATGGGTTTCGGCCTGATTTCTACCGCGAGGCCAAGTGGCCTACCCCCAACTTGCAGCGCATAGCCGCCGAGGGCACCTCGGCCGACGGCGTGCGGGGCGTGTTTCCGAGCGTGACCTACCCTTCGCACACCACCCTGATTACGGGGGTAGCGCCGGCCCAGCACGGCATCTACTATAACTCGCCCTTCGAGCCCGATGGCGCCACCGGCCGCTGGTACTGGGAAGAAAACCTGATCAAGACCGAAACGCTGTGGGATGCCGTGCGCAAGGCGGGCCTGAAGTCGGCCTCGGTGATGTGGCCCGTGTCGGTGGGCGCGCCAATCGATTACAACATTCCCGAGTTCTGGTCTCTGGACAAGAGCGTGGACCGCTTCACGCCGGTGCGCCAAAACACTATGCCCAAGGGCCTGATGGAGGAGATTGAGCTGAACGCCACCGGCAAGCTCACGGCCCGCGACATGAGCAGCGACTATGTGAGCGGCGACGAAAACGGCAGCCGCATGGCCGCCTACCTGCTCGAAACCTACAAGCCCAACCTACTCACCCTGCACGTGTTCGGGGTAGACCACGCCGAGCACCAGGACGGCCGCGACGGCGCCCACGTGCGCCGCGCCCTGGCCACCGCCGACTGGGTGGTGGGCCACCTGCTGGAAGCCCTCGCCAAAGCCGGCATCGACAAGGAAACGGCCGTTATCGTTACCGGCGACCATGGTTTTGTGGACATCAACACTGCGCTGGCGCCCAACGTGTGGCTGGCCCAAAACGGCCTTTACAACGCCGAAAAAGGTGATTGGAAAGCGCAGTTCCACACGTCCGGCGCGGCGGCTTTTCTGATGCTGAAAGACCCCAAGGACAAAAAAACCCTGGCGAAGGTACGCCAGCTACTGGCGGCCGCCCCTGCCGAGCAGCGCAAGCTGTTCCGGGTGGTAGAGCGCGCCGAGTTGGATGAGGTTGGCGCCGACCCCAACGCCGCGCTGGCCCTAGCGCCGGTGCCGGGCGTGTCGATGAGCAGTGCCCGCGAGGGGCAGGTGGTGCGCCCCGGCAAGGGCGGCACCCACGGCTTCTTCCCCGATTTCGACCAGATTCGGACGGGCTTTATTGGCTACGGCCCCGGCTTCGAGGCGGGCAAGGTGGTGCCGCAAATGAATCTGCAGGACGTGGCGCCCCTCACAGCCAAGCTGCTGGGCCTACCCTGGCAAACGTCTCCAGCGGCCCCGAAGGTCATCAAAACCGCCACGAGATAGGCAACACGCACTGGCGTTTGCCAAAGCACGAGAGCCGCAGCCACAGGGTGCGGCTCTTTGCGTCTGGTGGTACTGTAGCCTACTCTCCTACACAGCTATTTCCTACCCTTCTTCTACTTAACTGAATAAAACACCATCCTACTGCACTGCCCCTACCTCAACATCGAAGCTGGTACTGCCGGTATTTCCTGCTGGGCCAACGCCTTGCACAACCACACGGTACCTACCCACCTGATCGGAGGTGTAGAAGGATAGCGACGTGCCGGCAGCAGTGCCTGCTGTGACTTGCGGATTCCAGTACAGCAGGTTACGAAAATCGGGTAGGCGGCTTTTGCTGGCAGCGGGTGTATCGTAGCGTGGGGCGTAAAAATCGCGCTGCCCCTGCATGCCCTCATACGCTTGCAACAACGCCTGCGGATCCGGCGGAAAGCCGCTCAAGTCACCCGAATAGGTGGTGTAGCTCACAAGGCCGTCGTGCAGTACGGGACCTATTGCGTAGCGCTTCGTTATAACGTCTAGCCGGCGAATTTTCAACGGGTCGAAGGCCATGATGCGGTTGACATCAAATACTGGCATTCCATCGAGCAGCACCAGCGGGTTTTCCATGGTGGTACGGCTGTTGTCGTCGGGTATCAGGAAGTGGAAACCGTCTTGGCGGGCTCGCACCAATACGCCCGGCACGTATTCCCGCATCACATCTTCCAGCGTTTTGAAACGGGTGTACTTATCCAACAGGTATTGTTCCTTGGGTTTCCCATAAAAGGGTAGGCTATCGGTGGGAGGCAGCCGGTACACAATGGGGCCGCCCTGCGGGTACTGCTGCTGCACTTCGGCCTGCACGTGGCGCCGCAACAGGCTCGGGGCCAAGCGTTCCGACAGGACAAAAGGCGCTACCTGTCCGGTGGCAACGTCTGCGGAAAACGGACTAAAAAGCTCTACCCGATAGGAAGCAGACTGGCGAGTATCGGTTTGGGCGATGAGTTGCTTGGGGCCATACCAATCGGGCACTTCTGCCAGGAAGATTCCGTCTAGTTGACTCAATGTATTATAAAGCTGAGGAACGCGGCTGGGAGCCGTCAGGTATACCCGTTGGCCGACAACCGGGGCACCCGTGCGGCTATCTACTACCCGACCGCGCACAAGGTGGCCGTGCAGTTCGGGCGGAAACAGCAGCTTACTGGCGGTATCCGCCAGCACGTTGGTCCAGCGAAAACGGCTCCACCCCTGCGTCAGCATCAGGTTGTCGGCCGCTTGGTGGTTGGCCGCTTTCAGGTAGTAAGCAGGGTTTTCGATCTGGCCTTTTATGTCCGCATTCAGCCACAGGTAGCTGGTAATATCGGGCCCCGCCTGGGCCGACACTGAATCGAGCTGATAAACGGCTACCGACAGGTTGGCGGCCGTGGTGCCGGCAGCCGACAGGCGGAGCGTGACTTTCTCGCGGGCTTGGTAGGCGGGTTTGTCGGGGCGGATGCTCAGTTGCAAGGTATCCGTTGGGGCGCGGAAATACAGCCGTTCGCACACGGGCTGCTGGCGGCTGTCGAACAGCGTGAAGTGCGAAACTCCGGCCACTAGGTGCTGCCGGGGCACCAGGAAGGTTGCCCGCCCGGCCTGCAACTGGCCTGCCGCCGCCACGGCTACCCGGTGCCGGGCGTGCCCAAGTAGGTACAGCGTTTCGGCAACTGGTGTTGTGGCCTGCACTTCCAGGCGCAGGTCGGCAGCGCCGTTGTCTTCGAGGCGCAGCACGTAGCCTTGCGCCTGCACCAGGGGCAACTCATACGTACGCGTCTGCTGATCAGGAAACGTGACCACGGCTCGGTAGGCGGCACCCGCCGTGGCCGGCGTGAACAGGAAGCTGCCCAGGCCGTAGCGCAGTGTGTTGAATTGTGCTACCACGCGGCCCGCTTGGTCGAGCACCGTGCCTTGCCCCTCCACGCCCCGGCCGGCCGCATCTGTCAGCTTGAAGCCAATTTTGCTGGGTAGCCCGCGCACCAGATAGCCGCCTTCGGGAAAAAACTGCGCCTCGTAGCTTGTGGCGGACCGGGCGGCCTTACCCGGTGGCGTGCGGGTGTTGTGGATAGCAACCGTACTATGGAAATAATACGCGGGCCCAAAGTTCTTCATCCAGCTGGTGTAGGCGCGCACCGTGTAGTTGCCAGAGGGTAGCTCTGGCGGCAGCACCACCGAGCCCTGGCCAGTGGCCTTGTGCAGGGTTATTTTGGTTTGCAGCACCGGGCTTTGCTGCGCGTTGAGCACTTCCAGGTAAGCCACCGTACTGCTGGCCAGTGGCTGATGCCGGATGCCCTCCACTGCGTACAGCTTGCACCACATGGTTTCACCGCTCACGTACGCCGGCCGGTCCAGGTGCACAAACAACTTCTCGATGGGCATGCGCTGACCGTAGCGCTCAAAGCGTCGCCCAATGCTATCCAGCGCCATAGCAGGAGCCTGGCTATGGGCTGGAGCCGCTTGCAGCAGGCTTACGCACCCATACCCCATAAAAACCAACCACCGAAACTGCCGAGGCCAGGTGCGACAATCATCCATAGTACAGTAGGATAAGTGAGTGTAAGAACTGCGGCTTGCGCTAGGGCCAGAAATCGGGCTTCACGTTGGTACCCCGGAAGCGGCAGTCGGCGCAGAAGGCAAAGGCGCGGGCATAGCCTATTAGAGCGTTGGCTGGGGGTAGGGAATACACTTCCCAGAGGGGCAATCGGACAGCACTAAAGGAAGCCGTTAGCGTGCGTGGATCCAGTGCTGCTACCGTATCAGGTTGGTCGCATAGGTTCTCGTAGCCAGTCAGGAAGCGAGAATCGGCCGGTAATTCGCTGGCTGCGATAAATAAGCGGCGCTCAGTCATGGAGCTGGCTCCTACGTAGCCTAGCACTAGCTCTGAGGCATCGCTCAGGCTACGCACATTACCCGTAAGCAGGGTAGGCAATGGGTCGAAGAGCGTGCCCAGGCTCTCGGTGTTTCTCCTAAGTGTTTCCCAATAGGTGAATTCCTCCTGACTTTGCGCATACTGCTGCACCAGAATGCTGTACCGGAAGCGCAGCTTGTCGGAGTTGCTGGGTAGCAGCTTCAGCGGGAATTTCGACACCACATCCTGGCTCAAGCGGGCCGTGCTGCTTTGCAGAATCACAGTGGAAGAGTCGGAGCGCCAGCACTGCCGAATATCCTCGGTACGCGGCACCATTGCGCCATTCACAAGTTCAAATTGCGAGGTGTAGGGCGAGCGAAACTCCCACGTTTCGTGGTAGGTCCAGCGGTAGTAACGAGTGGCATTAGCATCGTCGTGGGCGTCGAGGTAGAGCTGCACGCCGTTGCGCTCCAATGCCCACGAGAGCCGGTCGATGGGCGGTGTCAGCTTGCCCTGCACCAACTCAGAAGCATATTCGCGGCCCACAGCCGTGCGCAGCCGCAGCCGGTACTGGCGACTAGCATCCAGCGTGAGCGAAGCCGAGGTGTAGGTACCAGGCATTTGCTCGGTGAGGGGGTAGCGCGTGCCGGCCTGATCCTCAATGGCCACGCTAGCCTGGGCCTCCACCGGCGAGGCAGTGGCGCTCAGCTCACGCGTGCGCGAGAGGCGCACCGTCGTCACGCCGCGCAGATTGATGAGGCCCTCCACCACGAGGTAGCTTTGGGGCGAGCTGACCACGTCGGGCTCGAAGGGCTCGACGCAGCCTGCCAGCCACAGCAGCAGGCTGAGCAGCAGTCCAACGGAGCGAATCGGTTTCTGGGCTATCATGTAGTCAGCGTTAGAACTTAAAGTTGTAGGTAACCGTCGGAATGGGCCGGCCGAACACCGACAGCTGGTAGCCCCGGATGCGGCCGCCTTGCGACTTGAAATACACGGAGTAGGGATTTTTCCGCCCCGTGAGGTTGTACACCGAGAACGTCCAGGAGCTGTGCGCCAGCTTTTTGGCTATATGGCTACCTTCTATGTTCAGGCCCAGATCAATGCGGAAGTAGTTGGGCACCCGGTACTGGTTGCGGTCTGAGTACAGCACCCGCTCCACACCCCCGAAATCGTAGGTGGAAACAGGTAGCGTGATGGGCCGACCCGTGCTGTAGTTCACGTTCAGGGAGGTGCTCACGCGCCGGCTGAAGCGGTAGTTGCCGGCCAAGCTCACGTCGTGGGGCTTATCGAAGTTGCTGGGGTAGTAGCGCCCTTCGTTGATGGCCTCGGCCTCAGGGCCAGTGGGCACGCGCACCAGGGCGCGGGAGTAGGTGTAGTTTAGCCAGCCGTTGAGCTTGCCCGCCGTTTTCTTCAACGACACTTCCACCCCATAGGCCCTACCCTCGGCATTCACCAGATCGGTTTCGATGTGGCGGTTGAGCAGCAACACCGCCCCACTGGTGTAGTCCACAAAGTCGCGCAGCCGCTTGTAGTACGATTCCACCGACAACTCAATGCTGTTATTGTGGAAGTTGCGGTAGTAACCCAGCGCCACTTGGTCGCCAATCTGGGGGCGCACATGCTGGTCGGAGAGCTTCCAGGTATCGGCCGGCGAGATGGAGGCCGTGTTGGAAAGCTGGTGCAAATACTGCCGGGTGCGGTTGTAGCTGACTTTCACCGACGACTTCTCCGACAGCGCATACTTCAACGACGCCCGGTACTCGGGGCCGTGGTAAGTAGCCACGCGGCTACCCCGGCCGTAGCGCACCGTATCGGCGAGGCTGCTGAGGCTGCGCGGCACGCCGGGCAGATAGGTATAGCTTTCGCGCGGCCCCAGCGCCTGGTACAGCGAGTAGCGCAGCCCCAGGTACAGCGAGAGTTTGGGCGTCAGGGTCCACTGGTCGGCCGCGTACAAGGCGCTTTCCTGACCTTGCTCGCGGGGCAGCACATCCGGCATCATCAACGATTCGCTTCCGAGCGGCTGCAAGCTACCCGGCCGGGTGCGGTAGCCCGTGGTGCTGGCGCCGAAGTCGATGGTGTGCGCGGCGGTAGGGAAATACGTAAAATCGGCCTGCCCACCGAACTGCGCAATGCCAAACTCCAGCTCCGATGAGTTTACCGCATTTCGCTCACTGGCAATGCGGTAGGTGTACTGGCTGCCCGTGGCCGTGAGCACGCCGTAGAGCTGGTCGCCGAACACGTGCTTCCATTTCAGGCTGGCGCTACGGTTGTGGTAGCGGTACGAGGTATCAGCTGAGAGCTTGAACCGGTCACTGCTCAGGTAGCCGGTGGCGTAGAGCGTGTTGTTGGCGTTGAACTCGTGGGTGGCATGGGCGCTGATATCGTAGAAAGAAGCTGAACTCTGGCGCAGGGCGCGGTCGGGCAGCAGGTTCAACAGCCAATCAGAGTACGACGTGCGCCCCCCAATAATGAACGAGCTTTTGTCTTTCACAATGGGACCTTCCAACATGAGGCGACTCGTGAGCAGCCCAATGCCGCCCGAGCCAGCAAACTTTTTCTTGTTGCCCTCGCGGGTCGTAATGTTGAGCACCGACGACAGCCGCCCGCCGTACTGGGCCGGAATGCCGCTTTTATACAGCTCCACGGTCTTCAACAGGTCGGGGTTGAAGGCCGAGAAAAAGCCGAACAAGTGCGAAGGACTGTACACCACGGCATCGTTGAACAAGATCAGGTTCTGGTCGGTGTTGCCACCGCGCACGCTCAGGCTGGTGCTACCTTCCCCGATGGTTTTCACGCCCGGCAGCGTCATCACTACCCGCAGAATATCCGTCTCGCCAAACACGGTGGGCACCTGCCGGATAGTGCGAATATCCAGCCGCTCGACGCCCATTTGCAGGCCCGTCAGGTTACCGCTCTTTTCGCCCTGCACTACCACTTCCTTCAGGGCTGTGATGTCCTCGGCAGCCTCTATGTCCAGTTTGCCGCTGCTGTGCAGCAGGATGCGCCGCTCGGCCGGCTTGAGGCCCAGCCCCCGAACGCTGAGCGTGTGCTGCCCCACGGGCAACGTGAGGGTGTAGTAGCCAAACTGGTTGGTCGCAGTACCCAGCGCCAGCGCCTCCACGGCCACCGAGGCCCCAATTACCGGCTCACCTGATTTGGCCTCGCGCACCACACCCGCTACCGTTACGCGGCTGTTGCGGCTGCTGGCCTGCGGGGTGCCTATCTCGTAGAGACGAGCTGAATTACTAGCCGTTGCGGTTGCCTTCGAGGTAGGGCGCGGGGTAGGGTGTTGCGCCGGCGCAGGAGCCGGCTGCGGTGGCGCTACCCTACCGGCCACGGGCTGCTGCTGAAAGTAATTTTCCGGCAGCGCGGTGGATGGGCCAGTGCCACGAAAAATGAACACGTTGCGCTGCTCGTCTACTACAAAGTGTAGGTCGCTGGCGGCCAAGGCCTGTTGCAGCACGCTCGGCAACGACTGCTGCTGTGCCTGCAACGTCACTGTCACGCCCCGCACCGCCGCCGAGTCAAAGAAAACGCGGTAAGAAGTCTGCGCTTCCAGCTGCTCGGCAAACTGCACAAGACTGAGCCGTTGAAAATTGCCTGTAACGAGCGGAGGCACCTGCTGTCCGTAGACGCACCTCATGCCGCACCAACACAGCAATACCACTACGTAAATATGCTTCATTCGAAATACGCTGGATAAGCATAAAGGTAAATTGCCGCTGTAGGCGCCGCTGTTCGGTGCAGACTAACGGGTATTGTAAGTAAAGGCAGCCGTTAAGTAACTGATTTATTATAAGAATATAGCAGATCTGTAATGGTCTTCAGCCATACGTGTTGGAAGAAAAGCCAGCCCAGCGTCTCTACGTGGGTGGCTCCTACCCTGAAAATACCTTTCAGCATCTGAAGCCACTGGCTTGCTGAGCAGGCATAAGTGCACTTATTGACTGGAGGCAGTCGGTAGCCCGGCCTGGTAGCGCACCAGGGCAACAATAGCCTGCTCCCGCCCGGCAACTTTGTTGGCTTGCAGATAGCTGCGCAGTGCCGCCCGGTGCTCCGGAAAGAGCCGCACCACGTCTTTCGCCTTTTTGACGGAATGGTAAACCCCTTCCTTGCGAATGTAGTAGTCGGTTGCAGCGGTTATTTCGCCTTCTATAGCAGTAGCAGCAGTGCGCACCGAGTAGTTTTTGTGGTGCGACGCCAAAACGCTCACGGGTCCTTCTACCAACACGTCGTAGAACCGGCCCCGGCCCGGCGCCTCGGCGCCGAGCCGCACGAAGGTGTGCCCGCCGATGGAAAACTGCTCGACTAGCTCATCCACCAGCTGTATCTGATGATCATCCTGGTAGGGCCTGAGTACGAGCTGCTGCCGTACCAAATCGTAGCGCAGCGGTATCTTGGCGTAGGTGGTTCCACCGTACGTCACGGTTGCAAGCTGCTCGTCTGGGCTGCCAAAAAACCGATGGCCCTTTGTGTTTCTCCGCACGTAATCCACGTATTCCGGGCCGTTGTACAGGCTCCACTCATTGCGCAATGCCCGCTCGTACTGCTGGCGGAGACTGGCTTCCGCTACCCTTGCGCTTGTGTCAGCACTTGCAACCTGGGCAAGCAAACGGTGGCTACCACCTAAAAGGACACTGACAGTAAGAAGGAAAAACCACTGCTTCATGCAGCTAAGTAGTTACTATTTACTGGAATAAAAAGAGGAAGTCGTAGAAATCAGAGTTCATAGTCGCTGAATCACAGCAATCGATTCATCTTGATTCTCCTGCTATTGGTGCAGCACCGCAACGGCGTGGTGGACCGCCGCACCTGCCTCCGCCGCCTCTGGGGCGACGACAACTTCTTCACCGCCCGCACCATGGACGTGTACGTGTCGCGCTTGCGCAAGCACCTGCGGCAGGATGAGACGCTGGATATTTTGAATATCCGAGGGGTAGGGTTTAAGCTAATTGGGTAGATTGTATCGCTTTTTATATCCTCTATCCATGCACAAGCGCGCTCCGTTACTATTGTTGCTGCTTGGTTTCGTAGTGACTGCTTTTGTTGGTTTGCGTGCCTATCGCCCCTACGCTCGCCGTGCTCTTTTCCTAGAAAGATTGCAGGCAATGGAGGCCGCCCCACAACTCCACAACGGCGACCTGATTTTCCAGACATCCACCTCCGCTCAGAGCCGGGCTATTCAGTTGGCCACGCACTCACCTTATAGCCACTGCGGCATCCTCTACCGCCAGGGAAGCGAGTGGCGCGTGTATGAAGCTGTGCAGCCCGTGAGCGACACCCCCCTAAATAGTTGGATTGCACGCGGTGCCGGCAACCATTTTGTGGTGAAGCGTTTGCGTGACGCCGAACAGGTGCTTACGCCTGCCGTCTTACGCCGCCTCCGCGCTGCTGGCGAACAGTACCGTGGGAAGCCGTACGACCTCTACTTCGGCTGGTCCGACGACCGTATCTATTGCTCCGAGCTACTGTGGAAGATGTACCAACAGGCCACTGGCCGCGAAATAGGCCAACTACAACACCTGCGCGAGTTCGACCTGAGCCACCCCGCCGTGCAGGCCAAGATGAAGGAACGCTACGGCAGTCAATTGCCGCTGGATGAACTAGTTATTTCGCCTGTGCGGATGCTGGAGAGTAGAGAGTTGGTGACGGTGATAAAGCGGTAAGAATGCCTACTGCTTATAAACTCACCCTTTTACTTCTCAAATATCCTTTCCCGTAAACGCTCAAACCCATCCCATGCCCGTCGCACGTCGCGATACTCAACATGTAGGCTTTCCCTATTGGTACGCTTGACAGAGTATCGATTGCTACCATTCGTAAGTGTCATGCCGTTATCTGCCAGGTTGCGCGTCAGCATCGTTTGAATATACTCCACAATAGCTTCCTCATGCGAAACAGTAATCTGTTGCTGCTTTACTAGAGAAAGCATGCTATTGGGCTGGGAGCAGCGTGCGGTATCCAAATACCACACTGCTGTGAGCGGCACCGCTGCCCAGTTCCAATCTGCTTGGCGTGCCTGCCTTTGCTCCTCGGCCCGCATATATATTTTAATCATTTCCCGGTGGCCGCCAAACTCACCGCATTCTGAGTAGTTGGCACTTAATACCAACGTATCATTGCGAAAATTACCGAGTAGATGTTCCGAGAAAGTGACAGCAACTGGGTTACGTTTTGGCATACCTTCGAGGCTAGTTGACAACCACAGCAATAGGAATGCATTACAGCATAGTAGATTTTGCAAGTAGTGAAGCATAAAAGATAGATGATAATAGCCTATTAAATACTGCTACGGCTAAGCTATTGATTTTTCAACGGCTTAACTTCTCCCCGCGTAACTTCCTACCTTCGCTCTACCTCCTACCCCACGCAACTATCCCCGCTGCTCCCGGGTTCTTAGCATTCCATCTGATACTGTCGCCTTTTGCTGACTACCGCTTATTCTCCCTGGTTTATCTTGCTGTGCCTGGCCGTGGGCGCCGGCTATGCGGCCTTGCTTTACTCGGCGCGGGCGCCGTGGAGCAAGCCCATTAACTATCTGCTGGCCGGGCTGCGCTTTGTGGTGGTGAGCTTTCTGTGCTTTCTGCTGCTGGGGCCGTTTGTGCGCTCTACTACCAATACCACCGAGGCGCCTACCCTGGTGCTGGCTATGGATAACTCACAGTCGGTGGGGCTGTTTACGCCGGCGCCGGTGTTGCAGCAGGCGCGCACCGGCCTCACGCAGCTGGCCACCACCTTGCGCGGCCGCGGCTTCAACGTAGAAACCCGAACCCTACCCCCCGCCCCGCGGCCGCCTGCCACGCCCGATTCAGTGCGCTTCTCGGCCCCGGCCACCGACCTTGATGCGCTGCTCACGGGCGTGCAGGACGGCTATGAGGGTCGCAATCTGGCCGGCGTGGTGCTGCTCTCCGATGGCATCGTGAACCAGGGTAGGGCCCCGGAATACACCACGTATAAGTTCCCGATTTACAGCGTGGCCGTGGGCGACACCGTGCCCAAAAAGGATTTGAGCCTACCCGCGCTCAACTACAACCGCGTGGCCTTCAGCGGCAACAAGTTTCCGATTGAGGCCGAAGTGGCCTATGATGGCTTTGCGGGCGGCACGGCTACCGTGCAACTGCGCGAAGGCGGCCGCGTGCTGGCGACTAATACCGTGAAACTACCCGCAGGGCAGCGCCGCGTGAAAACCACCTTTCTGCTGACCGCCCCCGCGCCCGGCAAACGTCGCTATGAGGTAGTGGTGCAGAAGCAGGCCGGCGAATTTACCTTGCTCAACAACAGCAAGTTTGCCTATGTGGATGTAGTGCGCGGCAAGCTGCGCGTGCTGCTAGCCGCCGCCGCCCCCCACCCCGACCTGAAAGCCCTGCGCGCCGCCATCAGCAGCAACGACAACTACGAGCTGGTGGCCTACCTGCCCGGCATCACGCCCCTGAAGGCGCAGGACTACGACGTGGCCATCTTGCACCAACTGCCCAGTCGCTTAGGGGTAGGGCAGGAAGTGCTGAACCTGGTGCGCCAGCAGCGCCTGCCGGCTTTATATATTCTGGGCGCTCAGTCCGATTTTGCGGCGTTCAACCAGGCCGGCGCGGGCCTTACGGTGCAGCCCCGCGGCCAGCAGACCGACGACGTGACGCCTGCGACCAACCCGGCTTTTGCCCGCTTCACATTTTCGCAGGACGACTTGCAGCGCTTTGCTGCCTACCCCCCCGCGCCGGTACCCTTTGGGGAGGTGCAGTTGGGCGGGGGTAGCGAGGCTGCCTTATTGCAACAGGTAGGGCGCCTGCGCACCACCAAGCCGCTACTGGTGTTCGGCGGCGGGACGCAAACCAAAGCGGCTACCTTACTCACAGACGGCAGTTGGCAATGGCGCTTGCAAGAAGCCGTGGAGCACGATGACCGCCCCGAGGCCTACGACCGCCTAGTGGTGCGCACGCTCCAGCTGCTCACCCAAAACGCCAACAAGAAGCGCCTCGACGTGTACCCTACCCAGGACGACTTCACGACCCGCGACGATGTGACGTTTGGGGTAGAAACCTACAATGCTATTTTCGAGCGCATTTACAATCAGAAGATTACCCTCACGCTCACCAACGAGCAGAATCAGCCGCGCACGTTCACCTTCAGCAACAGCGAGGACGGTGCGCCGCTTCACCTTGGCCCCTTGCCCGGCGGGCTCTACCGCTACCAGGCCCGCGCCACCCTGGGCGGCCAGCCCCAGCAGGCCAGCGGCGAGCTGCTGGTGCAGGAGCAGCAGTTGGAAGCCCTCCAATCGCGCGCCGACCACAACCTGCTCTACCAGCTTAGCCGCCAGAGTGGGCAGCGCTTGTACTATCCCAGTCAGTTTGCCCAGCTTGCGCAGGATATCGAGAAGGCCAACTACAAGCCCGTCATCTACTCGCAAGAAGACCTCAAGGAGTTGATAGACCAGAAATGGTTGTTTTTCCTGTTGCTGACGCTCGTAACGGCCGAGTGGGTGATTCGGAAATATTCGGGCAGCATCTGAGGCGTTTTATTTTTGCAACACTAAGGAATTGCTGCTTTGCCAGCACGCCGTTTTGCTTTGGCCCTACCCTACCTTTATATGAAAGCCTTTGTTCCCGCTCTGCTTCTGATTTTTTGCCTGCCCGCTTGCCAACAAACCGCAGAGGAGCAAGCGCAAGCCCAGGTGCAAGAAGCTGTGCGCACCCACTTCACGCACAGCGAAGACTACAAGCCAGGCGAGTTCCGCTCACGTCCTTACACGCGCTACGACTCGCTTACCTACCAGGCACGCATGGCGGTGCTGAATGCCACTATGCTTTCCCCTGACACTGTGCTGGCCTTGACCCTACCTCCGCGCCGCCCTGCCGACACGGTACGCATCGGCACACTGATAGCACACACGTATAACACGTCGGGCGGGCACGGCCTTGCCCGTCAGGACAGCGCCACGTACGTGATGTACCGCTCGGGCACCCTGCACGAAGTGGTGCCCACGGGCCTGGTGCAGGCACGCCTGCGCAAACTGGGGCGCTAAGTCAGGTCACGGGCCCCGAAATTTGTCGTCCTTTGCAGGGTATTTCATCCTGCTCCTATGCGCTACCTGCTGCTCAACAAGCCCTACGAAGTCCTCACCCAATTTACCGACGAAAGCGGGCGGGCCACGCTCAAAGATTTCGTAGCGGTGCCCAACATCTACCCCGTAGGGCGGCTGGATTACGACTCGGAAGGACTGGTGCTGCTCACCGACGACAAGCAGCTGCAACACCGCTTGTCGGAGCCGCGCTTCAAAATCCCGAAAACGTATTGGGTGCAGGTAGAGGGCGAGCCGACGGAAGAAGCCCTGGAGCAGCTCCGCCGCGGCGTGGATATCAAATCAGGCTTCACTACCCCTGCTGAAGCAGCATTGCTACCCGAGCCCCCCACTCTCTGGGAGCGGAGTAAGCCGGTGCGGTTTCGGGCCAATATTCCGACTAGCTGGGTGCAAATCACGATTTCGCAGGGCATGAACCGACAGGTGCGCAAAATGACGGCCGCCGTGGGGTTCCCTACCCTCCGCCTGGTGCGCGCCCGGCTCGCCGGCCTCGATCTGTTGGACCTCGCACCCGGCCAGTGGCGCGAGCTGACCACCACCGAAGTACAAACCCTGAAAGACCTGACGGCCGCCCAAACCGCCGAGGCTGGCACCTCCCGCGCCACCGACAGCCGCAAAAAAGGTGAGTTTTGGCCCGGTGGCGTGCGCCCCGGCACCAAACCCAAGAACACAGCTGGCGGCTACAAGCGCGGCGGTTTCGGCGGCAAACAGGATGCTCGATCCAACGACAAACCCAAACCCTCCGACAAGGGCAGCCGCGGCGCCAGCCGGAAGCCCGGCACCAGCCGCCCGGCCAGCGGTGGCCGCAACGCCGGCCGAAAATAATGCGCCGATGGTGGCTGTGGGCGCTGGTAGCGGCGCTGCTGGTGGTAAACGTAGTAGCGTTTTTTCACGCGTGGCGCTTTACGCATTTTGTGGAGGCTGGTGGCCCCCGCACCCAGAGCCCAGAGCGCGTTTCGGCGGCGCAGAAGCTGATGTTATTGCTCACGGGCGTGCGCAACCCCAAACCCGTGAACGAGGGCGTCCCAACCTTTCCCTACCAGTCGGTTTTCATTAAGAGCCCCAATGGCCGGTTGGCCGCGTGGTACGGCCCAGTGGTCGGGCGGCGCGGTACTGTAGCGCTGTTTCATGGCTACACCAGCAATAAGTCGAAGCTGGTGACGGAGGCTGCGTACTTCCGGCAGTTAGGTTACGCGGTGCTGCTGGTCGATTTTGCCGGCAACGGCGGTTCCGAGGGTTATCAAACCACCGTCGGTTACCGCGAGGCCGACGACGTAGCGGCCGTGGTGCGGTGGTTGCAACGGCAACCCGACACTGGCCCGCTAGTGCTCTATGGTCCTAGCATGGGCGCTGTAGCCATTCTGCGGTCCGAAAGTGAATTGGGCGTGCGCCCGGCAGCCAATATCCTGGGATGCCCGTACGGCAGCATGCTGCAAACCGCCCAAAACCGCTTCGCCTCCATGCACGTGCCGAGCTTTCCGATGGCCTACCTACTCGTGTTTTGGGGCGGCGTGCAGAATGGCTTCTGGGCCTATGGGCTGAAGGCCACCGAGTATGCCCCGCGCATCACGACCCCTACCCTGCTGCTATGGGGCGAGCAGGATGCCCGCGTAACCCGCGCCGAAACCGACGCCGTGTTTAGTGGTCTGCGCGGTCCCAAGCAGCGGCAGGACTTTGCCTTGGCCGGCCACGAGCCCTACTGGCGCAAACAGCCTGCGCTGTGGCAGCAGACCATTGCGGGGTTTCTTACTCAGCTGTCAGCTGGGGGAAAACATCCGGCTACAGGCCTACCCCAACCAGTTGCTGCCTACCTGTCACGTAATCCCTACCCTAGGATTTTCGTAAAGGTCAGTCCGTCGGATATCGGCGGCGCGGAATATTGAAAAATGACAATCTGTCACAAAAAAAGGGCTGGTACATTGCTTGTATCTACCCTTGCGTGCCTGAGTTGCACACTATTCCAAGACACTTCAACTACAAACTATAACCCTCCAACATGGGAAAGATAATCGGTATTGACCTCGGTACGACCAACTCCTGCGTCGCCGTAATGGAAGGCAACGAGCCGGTCGTAATTCCGAACAGCGAAGGCCGCCGCACGACGCCGTCGATTGTGGCGTTCCTCGATAACGGTAAAGGTGAGCGCAAAGTAGGTGACCCCGCCAAGCGCCAAGCCATTACCAACCCCACCAACACCATCGCGTCGATCAAGCGTTTCATGGGCCGTAGCTTCTCCGAAGTACGCGGTGAAACCGACCACGTAGCCTACGATGTACAGGGTGGTTCGAACAACACGGTAGGCGTGAAAATCGGCGACCGGCAGTACACGCCGCAGGAAATCTCGGCCATGGTACTGCAAAAAATGAAGCAAACCGCTGAAGACTACCTCGGTACCACCGTAACCGAGGCCGTTATCACGGTTCCAGCGTACTTCAACGATGCCCAGCGCCAGGCTACCAAAGAAGCTGGTGCTATTGCCGGCCTCGACGTGAAGCGTATTATCAACGAGCCTACTGCCGCTGCTCTGGCCTATGGCCTCGACAAGCAGCATAAAGACGAGAAGATTGCTGTGTACGACCTGGGTGGTGGTACCTTCGACATCTCGATTTTGGAGCTGGGCGACGGTGTATTCGAAGTACTGAGCACCAACGGTGACACCCACCTCGGTGGTGACGACTTCGACCAGGTAATCATCAACTTCCTAGCCGATCAGTTCAAAGCAGAGAACGACAACCTAGACCTGCGCAATGACCCCTTGGCCCTACAGCGCTTGAAAGAAGCCGCTGAGAAAGCCAAGATTGAGCTGTCGTCGTCGAACGAGACGGAAATCAACCTACCCTACATTACGGCTACGGCTACCGGTCCTAAGCACTTGGTAGTGAAGCTGAGCCGCGCTAAGTTCGAGCAGCTCTCCGACGACCTCGTGCGTCGTTCGATGGAGCCTTGCAAAAAGGCGCTGCAAGATGCTGGCCTGTCGGCTTCGGACATCGACGAGGTTATCCTCGTGGGTGGTTCTACCCGCATTCCGCGCATTCAGGAAGAGGTAGAGAAGTTCTTCGGCAAGAAGCCGAACAAAGGCGTAAACCCCGACGAGGTAGTAGCTATTGGCGCTGCCATCCAAGGTGGTGTACTGACCGGCGACGTGAAAGACGTGCTGCTGCTCGACGTAACCCCGCTTTCGCTGGGTATCGAAACGATGGGCGGCGTGATGACCAAGCTCATCGAGTCGAACACTACGATTCCTACTAAGAAATCGGAGACGTTCTCTACGGCTTCGGACAACCAGCCTTCGGTGGAAATCCACGTATTGCAAGGCGAGCGTCCGATGGCTTCGCAGAACCGCACCATTGGTAAGTTCCACCTGTCGGACATTCCGCCAGCACCCCGCGGCGTACCACAGATCGAAGTAACCTTCGACATCGACGCTAACGGTATCCTGAACGTATCGGCAAAAGACAAAGGCACCGGCAAGGAGCAGAAGATTCGCATCGAAGCTTCGTCGGGTCTGTCGGATGCTGACATCGAGCGGATGCGCAACGAGGCGAAAGCCAATGAAGCAAACGACCGCGCCGAAGCTGACCGCATCAAGAAAGTGAACGAGGCTGACTCGATGATTTTCCAGACGGAAAAGCAACTGAAAGAGTACGGCGACAAGCTGAGCGGCGGCAACAAAACGGCCGTTGAAAATGCCCTCGCCGACCTCAAGAAGGCCCACGAGAGCAAAGACCTCGCGCAGATTGACACGGCGATGGAAGCCATCAACGCTGCTTGGCAGGCTGCTTCGCAGGAAATGTACGCCCAGGGCGGCCCACAAGGCCAACCCGGTGCAGAAGGTTTCGGTGGTCAGCCCGGCGGCAACGGCCAGCAAGGCCAGCCCCAAGGTGCCGACAACGTGACCGATGTAGATTATGAAGAAGTGGACGGCAGCAAGTAATTGCTGACACGCTTTAAATAAGAAAGGCCCGGAAGAAATTCTTCCGGGCCTTTTTGCGTTATTTTTTCTCTGTCATCCTGAGCTTGCGCAGGATGACACACCGTTTCTACTGCTTCTCTCCTACCCTTACTTTTTCGGTGGTAGGGCAGTGAGTAGGGGTGCTACGCACGTGGGCGGGCACTGTGATGGTCTTGCCGTGGTAGCTGCGCGTGTAGGCAGGTACCCGGATGAATTTGAGTCCTTTTTCTGTCTGAGCCATAACTACAAGTGTTAAAGGCTACGCGACCGGTACAGCCACGGAGCTATTGGCATTTCGGTATAGTTAAGCCTACGGTACAACATGATTCGCTGTTTCATCTCATTGTTCAGGCATTTATCTTATCTTACGTTGCAAAATCGTTTTAGCATTAATACATGGTAAATTGAGTACGCTTTTATGCCAGTTAAATAGCCTATCTACCAGTGCTAGGAAAAGCAACTAATGCTCTGTATGTTGAGTCAATTGGCAGCTAGCGGCGGTGTGTTGCTGCTAACTATTTGCTTCCTTTTGCTCGTTTGCCTGCTCCTACTACCAGTCCCTGCCTTCTTGCCTACCCTGTTCATAACCCACACCCTATGAAATTTCTCGTTGTCAGTATTGCAACCCTGATAGCTTGTAGTCCGCTCGCGTCGGCTCACAAGCAGCCGGCAGGGAAAAAGCCCCAGGTTTTGTTTGACGGCAAAACCACCAACGGCTGGCACCTGTACCTGAAGCCCACGACCACGCCCGCTTGGAAAGCAGTGAACGGCACTCTGCAACTAGACCCAAAAGCGGAAGGCCGTGGCGACTTGGTGACGGACAAAGAATACGAAAACTTTGAGCTGGCCCTGGATTGGAATATTACGGAGACGGGCAACAGCGGGATCATCTTCGGTGTGCAGGAAGACCCTAAGTTTCATGCTACCTACCAAACCGGCATCGAGATGCAGGTATTGGACAACGAAAAGGCTTCTGACAACAAGAAAGCCAATCACTTAGCTGGCTCTTTATATGATATGAAAGCCCCAGCCAAGGATGTAGCGAAACCCGCTGGCCAGTGGAACAAGGTGAAACTGCGCAAGCAAGACGGGCACCTCACATTCTGGCTGAACGGCACCAAGATCGTGGAGACGCAGATGGGTAGCCCGGAGTGGAACGAGCTGATCAACAATAGCAAGTTTAAAACCTGGAAAGACTTTGCCGCCTACCCTAAAGGCCACATTGCCCTGCAAGACCACGGCCACGAAGTGTCTTTTCGCAACATCACCATCACTGAATTATAAACAAATATAAAGTAGTTGCGCGCGGTGCGGTGCCAGTTGTTACTTCGACTTCTTGCCTCAGCAGTCGGCAGCCCACCACGCACAAGTAAATCAAACCATGAGCACATTCGAGATTAAAAAATCGGGGACGGTATACGATGCCGTGATTGTGGGTTCGGGGGCCGGGGGCGGCATGGCGGGCTACGTGCTAGCTCACGCCGGTCTGAAGGTACTGATGCTGGAAGCCGGCGCCTACTTCGACCCAGCAAAGGACGCACAGCAGTTGAAGTTCCCATACGAGTCGCCGCGGCGCGGGGCCTCTACGGTGCGCCCTTTTGGAGATTTTGATGCAGCCTACGGCGGCTGGGAGTTGGAAGGCGAACCATACACCACGAAGGACGGCACGCAGTTCGACTGGTTTCGGGCGCGGATGCTGGGTGGGCGCACCAACCACTGGGGGCGCATCTCGCTGCGCATGGGGCCCAACGATTTCAAGAGCCACCACATCGACGGCCTCACCGACGACTGGCCTATCACCTACGACGAGGTGAAGCCGTTCTACGACAAGATTGACCGGATGATTGGCATCTACGGTACCGTAGAAAACTTGGAAAACGAACCCGATGGCATTTTCCTACCCCCACCCAAGCCCCGCCTCAACGAGCTATTTATTAAGAAAGGCGCCGAAAAAGCTGGCGTGAAGGTCATTACGGGCCGGGGCTCTGTGCTCACCGAAGCCTTACCCGACAACAAAGACCGGGGCGCCTGCTTCTTCTGCGGGCAGTGCGGCCGTAGCTGCAAAGTGTACGGTGACTTCTCCGCGTCATCGTGCTTGGTGATTCCAGCCCTGAAAACCGGCAACCTGAAGCTCATCACCAATGCCATGGTGCGCGAGGTGCTGACCGATGCCGACGGCATAGCTACGGGCGTATCGTACGTAGACAAGGAGACGTTGCAGGAGTACCAGGTGCTGGGCAAAACAGTGATTTTGGGTGCTAGCGCCGGCGAATCGGCTCGTTTGCTGCTCAACTCTGTCTCGGCGCGCCACCCCAACGGGCTGGCTAACAGCAGCGGCGTGGTGGGCAAGTACATCCACGACTCCACGGGTGCCAGCCTGGGCGGTTTCCTACCCCAACTGATGGACCGCAAGCGCTACAACGAAGACGGTGTGGGTAGCGTGCACATCTATACCCCATGGTGGCTCGACAACAAGAAGCTGAACTTTCCCCGTGGCTACCACATCGAATACGGCGGCGGCATGCACATGCCCTCCTACGGTTTCGGGATGGGCATGCACAAGCTGAACGGCCTGGTGCCCGACCGCGACGGTAATAAGAAAGAAGCCGGGGGCTTTGGCGCCTCGCTGAAAGACGACTACCGCCGCTTCTACGGCACGCAGGTGGGCATGGCCGGCCGCGGCACCGCCATTGCCCGCGCCGACAACTACTGCGAAATCGACAAGGACGTAGTGGATAAATATGGTATTCCGGTCCTGAAATTCCACTACAAGTGGACCGATGCTGAGGTGCAGCAGGCCAAACACATGCAGGAAACCTTCCAGGAAATCATGCACGGTATGGGCGCCGTTATCACTTCCAAAATTCCTGGCCCCGAAACCAACTACGGGCTGGAAGCGCCTGGCCGCATCATTCACGAGGTAGGCACCGTGCGCATGGGCGACGACCCCAAGAAATCGGCACTCAACAAGTGGTGCCAGGCCCACGACTGCCGCAACTTGTTTGTGGTAGACGCGGCTCCTTTTGTGCAGCAAGGCGACAAAAACGCTACCTGGACTATTCTTGCCTTGTCGATGCGCACGAGCGAGTACATCCTGGACCAGCGCAAAAAACTGAATGTATAACCAGACGCTTCATTTTTTATTCCGATGAAAAGACGGGATTCGTTAAAAGCTATTGGCCTCACGGCCCTTTCCACCGGGTTGTTGCTGGACTCCTGCAAAAGCGACACGGACAACAAGCAGGCCGCTACCACCAAGAAAGCTGCCTCCGAGGAGGACAATGCTGGCCGGGAAGCCTTCGAGGTAGAGCGCAATAAGAAGCTGCACGCCGAGACGTTCTTCACCAAGCACGAAATGGCTACCATCACGGTGCTGGGCGACATCATCATTCCGAAGGATGAGAAGTCGGGCAGTGCTTCTGATGCGGGTGTACCTGACTTCATTGAGTTCATTGTGAAGGACATACCCACGCACCAGGTGCCCATGCGCGGCGGCCTGCGCTGGCTGGATGTGCAGTGTTCCAACCGCTACGGCAAGCCCTTTGTGGAGTGCAGCCAGCAGCAGCAGCTGGAAATGGTGACGGCCATTGCCTACCCCATGAAAGCCAAACCGGAAATGGCACCCGGCGTCACGTTCTTCAACCGCATGCGCGACCTCACGGCTACGGGCTTCTTCACCAGCAAAATCGGCATTGCCGATATTGGCTATGCCGGCAACGCGCCTAATCGCTGGATGGGCGTACCCGAAGACGTGCTGAAACAATACGGCATGGAAAACGTGAAAGTGTAGGGAATTGCTTAACTGAGCAAGTTCGTCTTGCGAAGCAAAATCGGAGCACCAGGCAGGCGCCGAAAGATACTATAGTATCTTTCGGCGCCTGCCTGGTGCTTTGGTACTTTTAGCACATCAGGCTCCCCTACCTTGCCGCCCTTGCACGTTTCTTGTTCATAACCCGTTCATTGTAGCAACGCTATACTGCCATATGCATTTTCTCATCATCGGGGCAGGCATTGGCGGTCTGACTGCCGCTATAGCCCTGCGGCGGCAAGGACATACGGTGCAGGTATATGAGGCTGCCCCGATGCTGCGCGAGGTAGGCGCGGGCGTAGTACTGGGGCTGAACGCCATGCGCGCCCTGCACGATCTGGGCCTGCACGAAACAATACGGGCTGCCGGCAGTCCCATCACGGAGCTGCATTTAGTAGACCAACAGGGTAGGCAGCTCAACCACACCGACACACGGCCGTTCAGCCACCGGCTGGGCTTCGAGAATCTAGGGATTCATCGGGCAGCCCTTCAGCAAGCCTTGCTACGCCAGTTGCCCAGCCATTGCCTCACGCTTGCTTGCCCCTTCGAGCGCTTCGAGGTGTTGACTACCGGCGAGGTGCGCGCCCATTTTGCCGATGGCAGTCAGGCTGTGGGCCACGCCTTGCTGGGCGCCGACGGTATTCGGTCGAGGGTGCGGCGGCAGCTATTGCCCGGCACCGAGCCGCGCTACGCAGGCTACACGTGCTGGCGGGCCGTAGTGGATGCTACTGCACTGCGCCTACCCACCGGCCATGCCTACGAAACCTGGGGCCGCACTGGCCGCTTCGGCTACGTGCCGCTGGCCCACGGGCAAACGTATTGGTTTGCGTGCATCAACAGTGCGCAGCCGCGTAACCCACGGTTTCAGCATTTCCGGGCGGCCGATTTGCGGCGGCATTTCGCTGATTTTCATGCGCCCGTTCCGCAGCTGCTAGCCCTCACCCGAGACGACCAGCTCCTCTGGAACGACATTACGGACCTGAAGCCCATCACGCACTTTGCCTATGGCCCAGTGCTACTCCTCGGCGATGCAGCTCACGCCACTACCCCCAACCTGGGCCAGGGCGCCGGTCAAGCGGTGGAAGATGCCGCTATTCTTGCCAATTGCCTAGCCAACCAAGCGGATATACGCGAAGCTTTCCAAACGTTTGAGGCTCGCCGCCATGCCCGCACTACCCGCATTGTGCGGCTGTCGTGGCAATTAGGTAGGGTAGCGCAACTCGAAAGCCCTACCCTCGTCCGCTTACGCAATACGATCATGCGGTACGTGCCGGCCAGCATCAACCAGCAACAAATGGCTTTTCTGTTTGAGGAGGGGTATTAAGTTGTGAAGTGCGGGTTGGCAGGTAGCCTCTAGCTAAAAGTCATCAATCCTCCTGAGCGCAGCGAAGGGCCTTCTCACGTTAGAATGACCGTTGAACTAACGATTCGTCCTAGCGTGAGAAGGCCCTTCGCTGCGCTCAGGAGGACAAACAGTTTTTTTTAGTACTTACTGCTTTCCTTGCGCTTCCTCACGCTCCTCTTCAGCTTCTTCGGCAAAGCCAGCGGCAATTTTTTCCTGCACTTCCTCGTGGTCCTCGGCATCGGGCTTGGCGGCTTCGGCCTCCTGCTCGGCTTCGTCCTCGGGCTCGTAGCTAAGGGTGATGCAGATAGGAAAGTGGTCGGAACCGATGTATTCTAGGCGATGCATTTGCACTACCTTGAAGTGAGGCGAGTGGAAGATATGGTCCAACGGCCAGCGTAGCAGCGAGTAGTCGGCGTGGAAGGTAGGCATCATACCCCGCCCAATACGCGGGTCGAGGAGGCCACTAGTGCGCCGGAACAGCTCAGAGGTGTGTGACCATGCCACGTCGTTTAGGTCGCCCGCTACAATCGTCGGTTGGTCCTTGTTTTCTATTTCCCGCCCAATCAACAGCAACTCGGCATCGCGGCGAGTGCTGGTCTTGGCCTCGGCGGGTGCTGGCGGCTTGGGGTGCAGACAATGCAGGCATACTTCCTCACCCGACTTTAAGATGACCTGTGCATGAAACGAAGGCACTTCATCGTCAATGAGGTAGCGAATATGGGCATCGCGCAGTTCCAACCGCGAAAACAGGAGGAGCCCATATGTATTAGGCAGAGGTTCGTAGGCCGTGTAGGGGTAGTCCTTTTCCAACACACGCAACTGATCCAACCACCATTGGTCAGTCTCAACTGCCAGCAAGATATCCGGTCCGCAGTCACGTATGGCTCGCAGGCAGCTGGGTGCGTCGCGGTTCGTCATCAGCACGTTGGCCACCATGATGGTGATCTGACGGTCCTTGTTTGCGAGGCCTTCCGGGTCGCTGTCGTCTACCTGCTTAGGGCGCAGAGGCGTATAAGGCAAAATGCGAAATATCTGATACGCAGCGCATATGCCCAGCGCCACGGCAAGCGCTGTTCCACTGGGCTCAGCCGTCATGCGGAGGGCGAGCAGTGCTACTTCGCTCAGCAGGGCTCCTACAACGATTTGCAGACGAGGAAAATCAAAAACTCGGATCCACCATGCCTGTGCCTTTACCAAGGGCACTACAGTGGCTACAATGGCCACCACCGCAAGCAATAGCGTGAAGGATTGGCTTAGGAGTAGCCACCAGGGGCCGTCTAGAGTCAACAAGGGGGTAGCAGTTTAGGTCGGGAGTACGAGGGGTAGGACTAAAAGATACCTATACGTAGGTCAGCAGTAAAACAAACATACGCTTTTGCATTTTTGCGGTGGCACAGCAGCATGTACCTTTACCCGCTAGGGAATTCAACCCGCTGCCTTATGGATATAAATATTTTGATTGCCACGTTCACCACGTTGTTCTCTGTGGTGAATCCGTTTGGGGCCATGCCGGTTTTCCTAACTCTAACCGAAAACGACTCGGCCCCTGAGCGCAGCCGCACGGCCTTGCGCGCGTGCATGTACATGGTGTGTATTATGGCCGTATCGTTTTTTGCCGGCCAATACGTGCTCAATTTCTTCGGTATTAATATCTACCACTTGCGCATTGCGGGCGGCATTCTACTGATGCGCTCAGCCTTTGACTTGCTTACGCCCGGCGCCAACAAATCGAAGGTTTCGGACGCTACGGTGGAGGACAGCAAGCAGAAAGACGATATTTCCTTTACGCCGCTGGCCATGCCCATGCTTTCAGGGCCGGGCTCCATTGCCGTGTGCATTGGCTTGTTTACCAGCCGCTTGTCTTACTCCGGGGTAGCCCTTACCCTGGTAGGCTTTGTGCTGGTGGCTGTTGCCAGCTTTCTGATTCTCGTGAGCAGCCTGCGCCTCACCCGCGTGATGGGTCGTGCTGGTATGACGGCTATGGCCCGCGTAATGGGCTTTCTCACACTCAGTATCGGCGTCAGCTTCATCGCTACGGCCATTCGGGCGCTGTTCATGAAGGGGTAAATGGCTGAATGAGTTAATGGGTGAGTAAGAAAGCGCCTGTCATCCTGAGCGCAGCGAAGGACCTTCTCACGCCAGAAAGAGTCGTTGTCGTGACTGTCGTTCTACCGTGAGAAGGTCCTTCGCTCTGCTCAAGAGATAGGCACCCTGTAACTCACCATTTCACAACCTCACAATTTCGCCATTTCCCCTCTACCTTTGCGGCATGCTCAAGAATGATCTGCTGTTGCGTGCCGCCCGCGGCGAAGAAACTGAACGCACTCCCGTCTGGCTTATGCGCCAGGCAGGCCGTATTCTCCCCCAATACCGCGAGTTGCGAGGCCGCCTCAGCGGCTTCAAGGAACTGGTAGAAACCCCCGAGCTGGCCGCCGAAGTCACTATCCAGCCCGTAGATGCGCTGGATGTAGACGCAGCTATTATTTTCTCTGATATTCTGGTGGTGCCCGAGGCCATGGGCCTACCCTACGAGATGGTAGAAGCCCGCGGGCCACTTTTCCCGGATACAGTGAAGTCGGCGCAGGATGTGGACCGCCTGCGCGTAGCCGACCCCGAGGAGCACCTGGGCTACGTGCTGGAGGCCATCCGCGTCACCAAAACGGCGCTTAACGGCCGCGTGCCACTTATCGGTTTTGCCGGTGCGCCCTGGACTATTCTGGCGTATATGGTAGAAGGCCATGGCTCTAAGACTTTCTCGAAAGCCCGCCGCTTGCTCTACGCCAACCCTGAGCTGGCGCATGAGCTGCTGCGCAAAATCACGGCTACGACTATTGCTTACCTCCAGGCGCAGGTAGCAGCCGGCGCCAACCTGATTCAGGTGTTCGACTCGTGGGCGGGCATCTTGCCACCCGACCACTACCGCGAGTTCAGCACGCGCTATATCCGCGAAATTTGTCAGGCCATCCCCGATGTGCCCGTCACAGTATTCGCTAAAGGTGCCTACTTTGCCACCGCCGATTTTGCCCAGCTGCCCTGCCGTACCATTGGGCTCGATTGGAATGAGGACCCGCGCACCGTGCGCCCACTCGTAGGCGACAAAACGCTGCAAGGCAACCTCGACCCCTGCGCCCTCTACGGTTCGCCGGCGCAAGTACGCGAGGCTACCATGGAGATGCTGCGCCGCTTTGGCCCACAACGCCACATTGCCAACCTCGGACACGGCGTTTACCCCGACACCAACCCCGACAATGTGCGCGTGTTCATCGATACAGTGAAGGAGTTTAGCACCACGCTACGGGCGTAACCCCCTACCCTACCCACACACCAAGGCCCGCCAGAACATGCTTCCGGCGGGCCTTGGCATTCGTATGCTATTCTATTTCTCTAATACCCGAATGCTAACCCGGCGGTTGAGCGAGCGGCCATCGGGGGTATCGTTGCTGGCAATGTTGTCGAGGGAGCCGTAGCCGATGGCCTCTACGTTATTTGGGTCGACGCCCATGCTGATGAGGGTAGCGCGGGCGGCTTGTGCCCGGTCGCGACTCAGGCGCAGGTTGAACAGCGGGTCGCCGGAGCTGTCGGTGTAGCCCCCAATCCGCACTTCGGCTCTGGGAAAGGTTTTCAGAATACTGGCCACGTTGGACAGCTGCCACATCGATTCGTTGGTGAGTGTAGCTTTACTGGACTCAAAGTAGATGCGGTCGAAGCCAATCCACCCTTTCAGCGGATTTAAGGTATCCACTTCCATTGTTGGGTCGGCTAGAAACTGGTACAGGCGGCTCTCGGTGGAGTTGGAGCCAATAATTTGTTGCAGGCCACCGCTCAGCTTCAGTACCACCGGCACCCCAGCATTGCCATACACATAGCCCCCGCCGCTGTTGGGGGTAGTGTTGGTAGCAATAACAGTCGGGTAGCCCCCGGCCGCCTGGAAGTTTTCGTTGGTGGTCACGTTGATTGGATTGGCCGCATCCCAAGTCGTACGGTTATCGGTAGCGGCAGTGGGTAGGGAAAACCGGTCTTTGGCCGACAAAGCATTGCTGGCCAGAGCAGTATCCGGCAGTTGGTAGTTGATAGCGGGCGCCGTTTGTCGGCCCAGGAGAAAGCTCGCAATGGCAACGGCCACCAGCAGTGCAATCCATCCCCAGTGGCTGCTACCCCCACTGCGAGCCGCCACCGGCTCGCGAGGCGTGGCAGTGAAGGCAGGCAAGGGCGGTAGGGCAGGACGCACAGTGCGTTGAACTTGCGGTTGACCGCCGCGCTGCTCTTGCAGCCACTGGCTGAGGGCGTCAGCATCCCACTGGTTGGCATCAGCTTTCTGTCCTAATAGACCGGCCGCCACCAAGCCTACTTGGCCCACCAGCCGTGTTACCTCACTGGCATCGATGCCCGTATCCGTCGCTAGGCTATGCACCGTACCGTGGTAACGATCTTCCAGCAACGATTTCATCAGGTCGTTGCCGTGGCTGCTAACGGTTGCATTGTGTACTCTAGCAGGCTCTTGGATTACCTGAGCAGCATCCGTTTGGTGAGCAGCGTTCCAAACGACTTCTCGCCCGTCTACTTGCCGAGATACTTCAGCTAATTTAGCTACTACCAGTTCTATCACCTGGTCAACTACTTCGGAATCAGCAGCTATAGTAGTTGGCAGCAACGCATGGCTTTTCAAAAAATGGTTGATTTCGCCCGAAAGATTTTGCCCATCCATCATATAATTCCCGCTTTATCTATTACACTTAATTTATATAATCCAATTTTATAATGGATTATGCATATTTTATGTACGTAATGAACAAGCAGTCAGATTGATGACATAGTAAAATCTTTCCCTCACCTAGACGCCAGTACCTGGAGATAGGCCGCAAAAGAGTACTCGGTACCTAATAGAGGTTTTGTTAGAAAACGAAATAAATAGCACGTTAAGAGATTTAGTCAACAAGCAAATACAAAGCTCAATCGGTCGGCTTAACTGCGGCTATCTGATGACTATGCATGATAATGCCCCGATATCGCAGGTATTTAGTGCACCTCGTAGGCAAGCATAAGTTCTCGGATGAGCTAGTAGCTTTGGGGCAGCTACCGCGTGGTGGGCGGTGAATAAGGCAGGGAGTTAGTACTAGTTTACGTGGAGGCCGCTCCGCCACCCACAACCGTTTTACTCCTGCCGCTGGTAGCGCCTGGCCCCTGTTGCTCCTTGGCCGCGGACGGAAGTTTACATTAGAGCCGGACTTCCGTTATTTCTTAGTTGTAGCGAATTTGGCAAATGACGACAACAGCCCTACTAAACTATTTCGAACATGTTCTTCCTCTAACGGAAGAAGAAAAGTCTATCGTAGCAGCCGCTTTCCAGGAGCGAACGGTGAAACGTAGGCATTTTATTCTGCAGAAAGGGGATGTATGCAAGCACCACACGTTCGTAGTAGAGGGCTGTTTTAGAATGTACCTAGTAGACGACAAAGGCAAAGAGCATAATCTGCAGTTTGCCATTGAGAACTGGTGGATAACGGACATTGCCAGTTTCTACGCAGAAGAGCCGAGTAGTCTGTACATAGAAGCCTTGGAAAATGCAACCGTCCTGCAACTAAAGAAGGAAGACCAGATCAGGTTTTTCGATGATAACCTCACGTTTAACCGGATTTTTCGGGCCCTTACGGAAAACGCGCTGGTCAATGCGCATCGAAGAATTCTGCAAACGATCAGCTCCACCGCGGAAGAGCGTTATCTCGACTTTTTGAAAAGATACCCGCAGTTCCTGCAGCGGCTATCGAACGTGCAGATTGCCTCCTACCTGGGAGTAACGCCCGAATTTCTGAGTACCATCCGGAAAAAGAGGGTCGGCTCTTAAGCTAGCTTAAGCCTCTTTCTTAAACTACCTTATAGGCTAACGCAAGCTAGCTCCTCCACCTTTGTGGCTCTAATAATCTTTAAAAACAGCCAAGGTGGAAAAGAAACTAATTGCCGTTGTGGGGGCCACTGGCCTGCAGGGCACAGGAGTTGTAGATGCGCTAGTAAAGGAGGGGTCTTTCGCCGTTCGGGCAGTTACCCGAAACCCCACTACCTATCAGGGCAAAGCGCACGAGGTAGTGCAGGGAGATTTGACGGACCTGGCCTCGATGACCAATGCCTTCAGGGGTGCGCACGGGGTATTTGTGGTCACTAACTTTTGGGAAGGAGCCGATGAGCTGGCACAAGGGACCCTGGCTGTCGAAGCCGCCAAAGACGCGCAGGTGCAGCACTTCATTTGGTCTACGTTGCCAAACGTGGAGAAAATCAGTAACGGCCGGTTTACCGTGCCTCAGTTTACCGGAAAGTCAGCCGTTGATGAGGTGGTGAAAAATGCTGGATTTGCGCATTATACCTTCGTGCAGCCGCCTTTTTACTTTCAAAACTTTCACGGTCACACTGCTCCGCACCAGCAACAGGATGGCTCTATCGGCTGGACCTTGCCCATTGACCCGACCAAGAAGGTGCTGCACATGGCCGACATACATGATTTGGGCAAGGTGGTCGCCGGCGCGTTTTTACACCCCGAGAAGGTGGGCAATGGCGCATACTTATCCCTGGCGGCCGAGGTAAACAGCTTCCATGATGTTGTGGAGGCGTTCAGGGCCAATGGGAAAGACTATACCTTTTACCAAGTTCCGGCCGAGGCATTTGCCACCTTCTTTGAGGGCGCTGGAGCCGTGGCACAGTTGCTAGGCTACATTGAGGCGTACACGTATATGGGCCCTACTTCTGAAGCGCAAGTCCACTTAGCTAACGACATCGCAACGGAACCCTTCACCCCGCTCAAGGAATGGATTAAAACATCCATCTAATAATAAGGACTGGGTATTATTTTTTAAAGTCGACAATGGGTGAAAAAGCAGCCGACAGGTGTTTTATTACCACCCAGCAATACGACTCGCCTCGACACGGTAGTAGAGATATAGCTGCTATAAGGAGAGGGTGCCAGATCGATAGTAGGACGTAACGCAGTTAGCAGGTTGAAATAGGTTTCAACCTGCTAACTGCATTTATCCGCAGTTGGTGGCTGGAGTTCAGCAGGTCGCCTAGTTTAGCTTAGGCTTAGCCCTGTAGCCTGCGCTTCGGCCAACAGTTGCTGCTTGGCTATAGGTACCACGCCTACCTGCTCGCATACCAGCCCGCCTCCCAAATTGGCTAGTGCCGCGGTGGCAGGCGCCCCTACCCCCAGCGCCACGCATAGGGCCGCAATGCTGATAACCGTGTCGCCGGCTCCCGAAACGTCGGAAATAGCGCGTAGGTGCGCCGGAATATACGTTTGATGTTGCTGCGCATCTTCAATAAATACTCCTCGCTCTGAGAGCGTTACGAGCACATTGGCTGGTTGCAGCAGCTGCCGCAGTCGGGCCACGGCTGCTTCAAAGTGCGGGCGGTCGGCATCGGTGTCGCCAAACTCCAACTTTAGGCCTTCGCGCAGTTCTTTCAGGTTGGGCTTGAACAGGGTGCAGTGCTGGTAGGCCAGGAAGTTTTTCTTCTTAGGGTCGACTACCGTAGGCACCTGCCGCGCCCGCGCCAACTGAATAAAGCGCTGAATAGTCGCTTCGTTGAGCACCCCTTTGTCGTAATCCTCAAATACTACCACATCGGCGCCAGCCAGCAACTGTTCGTAGCGAGCATGCAGGCTGGTATTCTCTGCTTCGTTGAGGTCGTGCTCTACCTCAGAATCGAGGCGAAGCAGCTGCTGCCCGGCGGCCAACACGCGTTGCTTCACGGTGGTAGGCCGATGGGCACTGCGCACAATACCTTCGGCCGATAGGTTGCGCTCCTGCAATAACGTCAGCAGCTGGTCGCCGCCCTGGTCCTGGCCTACCACGGCGCATAGCAGCGGGGTAGCACCTAAGGCCTGCACGTTCAGGGCTACGTTGGCGGCGCCGCCCAGGCGCTGCTCAGTGCGTACCACATTCACCACCGGCACCGGTGCTTCCGGCGACAGGCGACTGGCCTTCCCCCACACGTAGGCATCTACCATTACATCGCCCACAATCAGCACCGTGAGTTGGTTGAACGCAGAAAATAAATCAGGCAGTGTGGTGGGAGTAGCAGGATGAGGCATTACACAAAGACTAGTAAGGCCGCAAAGGTAGGGAAGTGGTGAAATTGTGAGTTTGTGAAGTGGTGAGATAGTGAGTAGTGAAATGGTGAGTTTGTAAAAACGCGCCTGTCATCCTGAGCAGAGCGAAGGACCTTATCACGCCAGAACGAGTCGTTGTTACGCTCGTCGTTCACACGTGATAAGGTCCTTCGCTCTGCTCAGGATGACAGGCGCGTTTTTACAAACTCACCATATCACTATCTCACTACTACCCCAGCTTCTCAATGCTGGTCTTGATGCGGGTAAAGGCTTCTTGCAACTTCTCATCGGCAGCGGCGGTGCTGAAGCGGATGCAGTTGGGAGCACCAAACGCGTCACCGCTCACGGCTACTACGTGCGCATCGCTGAGCAGGTAGAATGCTACGTCGGCCGAGGTTTCCAGCACTTTGCCTTCGGGCGTGGTCTTGCCAAAGCAACCGCTCACGTCGGGGAAGATATAAAAGGCTCCTTCGGGCACCGGCGTACGGAAACCGGGGATGTCCTGCACCAGGTCCAGTACCAAGTCGCGGCGACGACGGTAGGCCGTTACCATTTCGTCGGCGGAGGCGCGGCCGCCTTGCAGGGCGGCCAGGCCGGCGCGCTGGGCAATGGAGCACGTGCCAGACGTAATCTGACTTTGGAGCTTGTCGCAAGCTGAAGCAATTTCCTTGCTGGCGGCTAGGTAGCCCACGCGCCAGCCCGTCATGGCGTAGCCTTTCGAGAAGCCGTTCACGGTAATCACCCGGTCTTTTATCTCCTCGAATTGCGCAATGCTCACGTGCTCACCCACGAAGTTGATGTACTCGTAAATCTCGTCGGCCATCACCAGCACCTGCGGATGGCGAGCCACTACCTCGGCAATAGCCGCCAGCTCCTCACGCGAGAACACGGCGCCCGTAGGGTTGCAGGGCGAAGAATACATGATGAGCTTGGTGCGCGGCGTAATGGCAGCTTCCAGCTCCTGGGCCGTCACTTTATAGTCGTTTTCGATGGTGCCCATCAGTGGCACGGGCACGCCCTCGGCTAGTTTCACCATTTCCTCGTAGCTCACCCAATACGGGGCAAACACGATTACCTCGTCGCCGGGGTTTATCACGCTCAGCACCACATTGGCCAGCGACTGCTTGGCGCCGGTGCTCACCACAATTTGGTCGGGCTGATAGTCGAGGTTGTTGTCGCGCTTGAACTTGGCAGAGATTTCCTGGCGCAGATCCAAGTAGCCGGGCACGGGCGTGTAGAATGTGTAGCCCTCGTCGATGGCGGCCTTGGCGGCATCCTTCACATACTGCGGCGTTTGAAAATCCGGTTCACCAAAGCTTAGGCTGATTACATCAATGCCTTGGGCGGCCAATTCGCGGCCTTTTTTGGCCATGGCAATCGTTTGGGATTCCTGCAAAGCGTTGATGCGGTCGGACAACACGGAGGCAACGGAGGTAGCGGAGCTGGACATGTGAAAAGGGTGAAACAAGTCAGAAGTTCGGCCAATGTACGGATTTGAGTTGAAGCCGTGCAGCTTTCCTTGCTCTTTTTACGCTGACTACCTGCTAGTCGCGCGGCGCATTGTTGGCCTCGGGCACCCAGCCCAGCCACCGAAAACAACGCACCAGCACGCTCATATCGGGGGCCGGCGAGTAGGCGGCCGCTGCTTGCTCCGGCGCGTAATAGTCGCCGGCTGCCACGCGGCTGGAGCTGCCCACAATGTACTGACTATCCTGTGCCAGGATGCGGTACACAAGGTTCAGCCGCTGAGGCAACTGCGCCATCAGGGTCATAATTTGCTGCGAGGTCAGGTCTTGCCCACAGAAGATTAACTCGTCTACCCGGTGGCGGCGAATGATAGCCGGTAGTTCGCTCACCGGGCCTAGTTGCTGCCTGCCATCTGGTGCGGCGCTGGGGCTCACGTGCCCTACCACGCACACGGGCGCACCGGATTGCCGTAGCAGCTTACGCACCCGGCTGCTCTCGGCCTTAGAACCTACAATAGCCACACGCCGGGTGCGGGGCTGGTGCAGGTGTACGCTGCCGTGGCGCACGGCATGCACCGCCACCCGCCAACCCGCCATGATGGCGGCTGCCCAGCTTCCCCCTAGCAGCAGTGTCTTGGCTGCGTAGCCTGCTTCCGCAAACCCATCCACGGCCAGTAGTGCTACCGTACCCAGCAAGATGCCGCGCATAATGGGCCAGAGGCGCGGGGGCTGGTCATACGTACCGCTGAGGTAGGCGGCCGTGAGCCAGGTAGCCACCCACGCCGGCACGGCCGCCGGATTCGCTATGGTGGCCTCGGGCCAATAAGCGCGCATTGCCAGTAGGCCCGTCCCTACCCCTACGGCATCCAACAGCGCGGGGGCGCAGCCAGCCACTACGCGGTGGGCCACGGCGGCACCGGCACGTACCCAGATAGCCAGATTCAGTAACAAGCTAAACACACTGGCCTTGCCCGGCGCGAAATGCTTGCCGGCGAAAATGACCATGGCCCGGTAAAAAACGAACACATAGTTGATGCTCGTGCGCCGGGTGCTTTCGCCTTTGTAGTGAATAATGCGGGTACCGGGGTAGTAGTAGTTTTTCCAGCCGCCCTGCGTGAGCCGGTACGACAGGTCAATGTCTTCCCCATACATGAAGTAGTCCTCATCGAGCAGCCCTACCTCGTCCAGCGCCTGCCGACGCATCAGCATGAAAGCACCGCTGAGGACGTCCACTTCGTGAGTTTGCTCCTTGCTGAGGTAGCCCAGGTGGTAGCGGCCGAAGGTGCGCGACTTAGGAAACAGCCACGCCAACCCAAATACCTTATAGAAAGCTACCCAGGGCGTGGGCAGTCCGCGCTTGCTTTCGGGCAAGAACCGCCCCTGCCCGTCCAGCATGTGCACGCCCATGCCACCGCCCTCGGGGTGCTCGTCCATAAACTGGCAGCACTGCTGGAAGGCGTCTTCCTCCACTACCGTATCAGGATTGAGCAGCAGCACGTACTGGCCGCGGGCGCGGCGTAGGGCTTGGTTGTTGGCGGTGCTGAAGCCGGGGTTGGTCTTGTTTTCAAGAAGGATGACCTCCGGAAAACGCGTCCGCACCATCGCTACCGAGCCGTCGGCGGAGTGGTTGTCTACCACAAACACTTCTACCGGCTCACCCAGTCGCGCCGCCGCTTTGCGCACCGACAGCAGGGCCTGCTCCAGAAAGTGGCAAACATTGTAGCTGACAATGACAACGGAGAGCTTCACGCGGCGGGTAGGTAGGGCAGAGTGCAAGGTGAGCAAATTACGCTGAACTACCTAAAAAGCCCTACTCTACCCTTCTATACTCCTATATGAATATAGCTTCTACCCTTCCGTGGCGTATAAGGCCGCGTTCAAGGCTACTACGGCGGGGTTGAAATCCTCCCTGGCCACTAGAAACTGGATATTCACTTTGCGCAGGGCAAACCCGGCGCTCTTGATGTTGATGCCCGCGCCCGCCAACGCGCCCGCTGCCCGCGCCAGTAGCCCCGGCTCGTCGATATTAGAGCCGATGATGCAGACCATAGCGGCCTTCTCCACCGTCACTTTCTCAAACTTGGCTTGCAGCTCTGCTACCAGTTGTGGCTTAAAATCTTTCTCCCAGATAACCAGCGAGATGCTATTGGCACTGGTAGCTTTAAAGGAATAGCTGATGCCCAATTGAGCAAAAGCCTCCATAATGTGCAGGTCGAAGCCCACGCCGCCTACCATCAGCGGGTCGTACACGTCCACAATCAGCACGCGGTCGGTGCCCGTAACTACCTCCACGCGCTTGGTGGGGCTCACGTAGTCTTCGGTGATGAGCGTGCCGGGGTGCTCGGGCTCGAAGGTATTCTTGATACGCAGGTTAATCTTGTTGATTTCCAAAGGCTTGGAAGCTTTTGGATGAATAGCTTCCATGCCTACGTCGGCCAGTTGGTCGGCCACGTCGTAGTTGGTGAAGCCTACCGGCGCGCAATTGGCCAGCCCTACCACACCGGGGTCGGCGGTGCACAGGTGGTACTCTTTGTGGATGATGGCTTCCTGCGGCCGCACGGCCACGGCTATCTTACTGAATGTCACCTCCGAATAGCCCCGATCGAACTCGCGCATAATACCCTCAGTACCCTTGGTGTAGCCGGTGGCAATGCAGATGGTAGCGGCAAAATCGATGCTGCCAAAGGCCTGCTGAATGCGCTGGTCGATGGTGTAGGGGGTGGCGTCGTGGAAGCCGCTTAAGTCTACCAGCGTGGCGTTGATGCCGCGGTTTTGCAGGATGTTCACGGAGTTGAAAGCCGAGTGCGACTCCCCAATGGACGCCAGAATCTCGCGGGCGGCTTGTAGGATATTTTCGCTGCTCACGTAGCCTGAGGCCAGAATACTGGCTAGGTTATCGAGGTAGCCCTGCGCATCTTGGATGCGCTGCGCGATGAAGGCGTTGGCTACCGCCAAGTCTAACCCTAGCGGCTCATACTGTTTGTTTAGCTCCTGTAGCTGGTCGCTCACCTGGCTCAGGGCCTCCCGAAATTGCTCGTGCTTAGCAAAGCGGTGGTAGACGCCCGGCGCGCCGGTTTTTTTGTTCTCCAGCAGCCAGTTGGTAACGCCAGCGTAGGCCGACACGACGAAGATGCGATTATACAGCGCCGCGCCCTCGCGGCCATACAGGATGATGTTCTCAAGCACATCCCCGAAAGCACTCATGGAAGTGCCGCCAATTTTTTCTACCGTAAGCATACCGGCAAAAGTAGGGCCGTGAGGCGAAATACCTAATTATATAGTGCGAAGTAGCCACATAGCGTAACTACACCAAGCAAAAAGCCCTACCGCGTTTGGGCACGGTAGGGCTTTGGTAAGTAAGTTTTGTATGCTCAACGTTTCGCTTACCGCACCTGGCGCTGGCGCTCCACAATGCTACGGCCCAGTGTTATTTCGTCGGCGTACTCCAGCTCGCCCCCCACCGGAATGCCGCGGGCAATGGTGCTGATGTTGACACCTTCCTGGTCGCGGAGCTTGCGCGAGAGATAAAACGCCGTGGTATCACCTTCCATGGTCGGGCTGATGGCAAGAATCACTTCCTGCACCTCCGAGCCGGGGGAGGTGACACGCTCTAGCAGCGTATCGATGTGCAGGTCGCCGGGGCCGATGCCCTCAATAGGCGAAATAACGCCGCCCAGCACGTGATACGTGCCTTGGTACTGACCAGTGTTTTCAATGGCAATAACATCGCGAATGTCCGACACCACGCAGATGGTGGCGTGGTCGCGCAGCTTGTTGGCGCAGATGCTACACTGTTCCGTGTCGGAGATGTTGTGGCAGGTCTGGCAATAGGTGATGTCGAAGCGCATTTTGGCCAGCGCCTCCGCCAGGTTGCTGGTGGTTTCGGTTTCGGCCTTAAGCAGGTGCAGGGCCAGACGCAGGGCAGTTTTTTTGCCAATGCCCGGCAGCTTGGCCAGCTCGCCCACGGCGTTTTCTATCAGCTTGGAAGGAAATTCCATGTAGTCTGTATTTATATCTGATTTTCAGTCAGTTACAACTTTGTAGAGAGGCAATGTGGTCCTATGTTTGGGACTAAAAGTGGTCCTAAGTATTTTGCCTCTTCTTACCATGTAACCACCTTCGGAATGTTCTATAAAGTAAAAGGAATCAGCAAGAAAACCGGACTCGGAGTGGTCAATGTGGTATTCAGAGATGATGAGGGAAAAGAGACGTTGAAGAGCACAGGAGTTCAGGTTAAGCCAGCTCATTTCAACACAAAAACGGGCAAAATCAGTCCCAAAGACCCACTTTTTCCAGAGAAGAATGTAAAGATACAAGCTATAGCATCCGAGTTTGAGAAAGCACTACGAGACTTAGAACGTGCTGAGATAACCCCTACGGCAACTATGGTAGGTAGTATAGTGAGTTTCAATGCAGCTGTAGCGCCACTAGCACAAGAGATGGTACTTACTGGACTCAAAGAGGGACACGCATATATAGCCAGCTTGGAGAAACAGTTAGCAGCCGCAAAAGCAGAAGTAGCACGAATTGAGGCAAATGTTGGAATCACAGCTTTAGAGAAACCCATTCTTTTCCAGGATAAGCTAGAAGCCTATAAAGAGGTCCTGAAGAGAGAGCGTAAAACAGAAGGGACTATAAAGAACTATACTGTTGCTGGTAATGCCTTAACAAAGTTCCGTCCTAATGTCCATATGAAAGATATTAGTCTCACATTCCTCCAAGACTTCCAAAACCATCTGATTGACCGTAATATTTTAAACAATACCATAAGAGAAATATTTGTCAAGGTCTTAGCAGTGTATAAATATTATGCATTCGAATTAGATTTACCTATCACCTTTCTCACCAAATTCAAAATAGTTCCACCAAGACAAGATGAAAACAAAATAATATTGGAAGATAATGAAATCAAAGAGATTGAGGATTTAGAAATTAAGACTAAAGGACAATATAGAACCAGGGAATGTTTTCTATTTTGTATGGAGACAGGACTAAGGTACTCCGACATTTTATCAGCTGAAAAGAAAAATATAATCACTGATAAAGAGGGAAATAAATTCTTATCCTTCGCCACACAGAAATATAGCAAACAGGTTGAAATACCACTCACCAGGAAAGCCTTGGAAATCCTTGAGCGTAATAAATATCAATTCAGCCGACCTCAAGAGAGCCAATATAACCAAGCTCTACAAGCAATGGCTAAAAAGTGTCCAGCGTTCCAGGTTGAAATAACAAAAACGGGGTATAGTGGAGACAAAGTATTAGTTACCAGAATGCCAAAATGGAAAGCTTTAACCTCTCACTTAGCTAGAAAGAAATTTACTGATAATGCACTTGATAAAGATGTTACCCTAATGGCACTTGCTGAATATTTGGGACACACCAACACGAATACATTACAAAAGCACTACGCAAATAAAAAGAGACACGCCAAAAAGGAGGCTTATAAATTATTAGGTGAATAAAAAAAAGGTCCAGACAGAATCCAGACCTTTTTCCAACTACTAAAACAAAAATATGGAAACCCCAAATTTTGCAACATATGGTTTCTACATTTTCAGCTGCAAAGATACTACTCTTCCAACGTCTTGCCAATTGCATCCTTTAAACGTGCTAGATAGTCCCTCACCAATAGCTGTTGTGCCTCACTGAATGTATCTCTGTGTGCTGGACTGAACTTATTACTTACTGTCTTAACACTCAGGTCAATAGCCTCACTCAAGGCCGTTATACTGATACCCCATTTTTGCATGAGTGCTTTGATATGAGGCAGCTTGTTAGGGTCAACTGAGGTAGACATAGGCTTTTGATTTTGAGTGCAGTGTGAGGCAAATTTAGCGCAAAGATAAAGGCCAGCTATAATAGCCAGCCTCTCTCCTACTTCTTAATATATCGATACCTAGCAACGTGCTCCTTATCCTCCCAGATTTCAGCCGATTTATAACCAGCTTCTTTCACCAGATTCAATAATTTTCTTTCTGTAGATTGTTGGTCAGCAGCTTGAATAACGCTAATAATATTACTGTGTTTTAAATAATCTATTCTATCCTTACTTGCATTAAAGTGCATGAAAGCTAAACCATTGTCTTTTAATTCAGACGCGAAGATGAAAGCGAAACGAGTTGCCATTATGTTGTTTTAGTTAAGGTTGTGAGCAGAAAACTAAAATTGGGGCGCTGCTTAGGCCACCCCGTTTGTTTTAGTAGGTTGTCATTTTGAAGTTCTTAGTAAACTCTACATTATCTAAGCCCTTCACGTACCAAATACCTCCTTTCTGGTAGACTTTTTCAACTTTTCCAGCTATTTCTAAGCACTCATTCAAGTGGCTTTTAGTAGTCTTGGTTAAGTAGCCTCCGTTATTTAGAGTTATTTGGCCCCAAGCATCAATTTCGAAGATTACTGTTTCGTAGTGAGTGACAGTTACTTTATCAGTCCAAGGAGTTACTTTCACAGCCTTTTTCGTGTTGAAATAAGACTTGAGTTTGTTATAAACTGGTTCGAGGTTCAAAGTTTGAGTTGCCATTTTGTTTTTTGTTTTAGTAGGTAGTATGGGTCAGAATTTCAAAGAACTAAGCAGTACACTCTTGGCCTTTTGCCGTTGTGTTGATACAAATGTAAGACGCTTTTCTTACAAGTCAAGCAAACTGTAAGATTTTTTTCTTACAATTTTTTACCAGACACAAAAAAGCCCCTCAGATTACTCCAAGAGGCATTTCATTGAACTTAAAATATTTTAGCTATAGCAGGATTAACACCACTAGCACCAAGGCACCTACCAGACTCAGGAGCTTCGAAACTTTCACTAGACTTTCTACCTCTACTCCTAGCCTCTTCGCGGCACTCCTTAGAAGGATATCTGTAGAGGCACTGGTTCCAACTGCAAACGGGCTATCCTTCTTTACCTTATTCAGCACTATATCAAACAGACTGAACCTCAGTAACAAGGCAATAGGAAGCACCAGGACGTTAGATAGAGCTACAGCAGTACTAAGAGCCAACAGACAGTAAAGGATTGGATAGAGAACGTGTAGAGCAAGATTCACCCGACTCTGTTCAGCTGGTGGAATGTATTCTCTACTGAGCTTGGTATAGAGACCTTGTGCATAACCATCGATACCACAAGCCAAAGGCAAAACCAGGAGCAACAATAGATTAAGCACTCTTAGCCTTTCCGAATACGTAGATAGCAGCACTCAAAAGGCCAAAGAACAGACCACAATAGACATTACCATCTTCTACATAACCATGTTTGATTGTGTCACTTACAGTATAAATAGCAACGATAACAGCAAATAGAAATAGTGTAATAATAGCTAATGCAGTTGGGGTATCGTGATTTGGAAATAGTTGTTTAATTAATTTCATAATATTATTTAATCTTTGTATTTCATATCTGAGACTCTTTTTAACCAGGTATTCAGGAAAACCTTTTGGCTTGTATTAGTCTTTAACTTCAATTTATTTCTCAGGAATTGGTGTACTCCTAATAGACGTGATTCATTTTCATATTCTCCACTCCGATAGCGGTAGAAGTCATTTCTGAGTTGAGCAAAACGAGCATGAAAATTTGCTTGGTTTACGGCGTTCAAAGCCTTGAGAGTTTGTGGCCCTATGTCACCATCAAAATCCAAATCCAGCCTACCGAAATGGAAGCGTAGGACATATTGTACCATCCAACCAATACGGCCCGTACCAGCGTTTACACCCATATCAGCTAACGATTCAGCTACACTTTGATTAGCTACAAGGTCTAAATGCAGTGAGTCCCAATACAGACTTTCGTAGAAGTTTAACAGGGAATTTTCTAGGTGAGGGTCTTTATATAGAACCTTTGAAAAGGCAGCCCATTCCGTACGTGTGTTGAGCTTTTTACCAGCCGCTAACCACTCCTTTTTGTAGGCGTCAACATATTTCCAACCCTGCCAATTTGGATGATATTTTCTAGCTACTCCCCGATAAGTTTCACCACCAACATCTAATTTGTTATTTGCATATCCACCTTCATTTCTAACTAAGTGAGGATAAAATAATTTAAATGAACCCAATTTTTATATTTAATAATTATTTCTTTTTGAGCCATAGGTAAAATCCTCCTAGGCATGTAACCACAATAGCTACCAGGATAAATAGTAGGTTATTATTATTCGATTCTTTGACGCTGGTAGTAACCTGAGCTTCTTTCGCTACAGTAGTTGGTGAATTCTGAGGCTTTACTACTTGCGTTGCTTGAGCTTCTTTGGCTGCAACTGCTACAGGAGCCTTAGCCTTTTGGACTGAGCTTGCCACACTATTACTACCAGTCTGGACTATCAGAGTACCACCCCGTTTCACCTTCACCTTACGCCCACCAATAACCACCGTTTTAGGGCCATCTACAGCCTTTATGGTATCTGGATAGGTATTGTGTATGCTATCGATAGTGAGGGTAATAGGAGCGCTTAGAATGGTCTTTTCTGGACCTTGAGGACGTTGGCAACTAACCAAGACTCCTAAGGCAAATCCAAGAGCAAGAATAAATAGACAGAAAATGATAAATAGGCGTGTTAGGCCGGAAAAATCAGGAGTACCCATAAACTATATTACTCCACTTTGGGTATCTCCTGAGAATCAACAGACTCAATATTTATTTCTTGAGCTTTATTGATATTAACACTAGGCATTTTATTTATATAGGCAGCTAGTAAATATTCAGATAAGGCAGCTATACAATAAATAAAAGTTAGACTGTATATTTCAAGGTCTATTAATAAAGGCCAACTAAATAACCTGACAATTAATGGAGATGACACTAAGGTAAATCCAGCTAATAAACTAATTACGCTATAAACAGTAAATCTACCTTGTGCATCCTTAAAGAATTCACTATACTTAATTTTTCGCATTATGTGATTTAATCAATTCTATAATATCATTATTCGATTTCTCAACAGCTCTCTTAACATCATCAACACGTTCCTTAATCATTGCAATCTGAGAATTCTGAGCCTCCAATCTAATCTCTAATTGTTGAACTTTCTGAAGCACTTGGTCAACTTGTGAAACCCGTTGTTCTAATCGTGATACGTCTTTTTTATTTGCATCTACCGCATTTTCGTGCTGCAATTGCATTTGAGTAAATCTGTTTTCATGACTCACAGCTTGAGATTCCAATGTTTTGATTCTGTTGGAATATTGCTTACTACCCTCACGAAAATGGTTGATAATAAGCATAACAATACCTACCACCAAGCCACCAGCAACAGTAGGAACTATTTTACTCCAATCTAGAATGCTTGGTTCTTGGCTTAGGTGTGCAGGTATTTCTAAAAATAACATTATAATTTAAATAGAATAGTATATATATAAATACGTTGGATATATTATATTTCGTGGATTTTTAGTGAATAACGCCACTGTAATTTATCAGCCGTGCCATCCAACCTGAATCCAATTTTGTGTGAGAAACCACCTTGAATTATATCACTAAATACCAATGTTTCAGATTTACCATTTGCAAGTTGAAACCAGTTTTTATTAGCTATTTCTAAATCATTATCTGATTCTGGTGTAGAAGTTAGACCAAAAGATATTCCACCAGTATAAGTACCACCATCTGTGATAAATCGCATTGTTAACGTATAGCTATAACGTTTACCAGCTTGCAGATTTAAGTTCACGCCACCACTTGTATAAAAACCGTGTGGGTCTGTTACAGTGCTGCTATTTCCAGGCGCTATGTAACGTGTAAAACCACCAGCAACGTTTGTTAAAATAACTGATTGCTGATAAGGTTGCATCTGATTATTTGGAAATAAATAATATTGTTTCTCTGTTTTATTGTCTACTTCAACTTTCGTATAATAATTACTTAAATCTACAGAACCACCGCTCGAATTTAATTTAGCTCTTACTCCTTCACTTAATTTAGCCTCTGTTACAACATTATTTTGAATAAATAAACCTACTTTATTATTAAAATATGTAAATCCTACATCACTTGCAGCGTCAGAATTTAAAAGAAAGAAAAAAGCTACTTTTTCATTTGTAAAAGCATTTTCATTTATTTTAGTATCCGTTTCACTTTTATTGTAATAATTACTCAAGTCTACAGTACCACCAGAACCACCAGACATAGCAGCAATTTTTTGGTCATATTTTGGGATACTAACATTAGCAGCATCAATTAAAATACTATTACCAGAAATACTTATTGTTCCCGTTACTTGACCACCACCATAGGTATTGACACTAAAGTTATTTTTATCAATATCTAAACGACTACCATTAGCAACTATCTCATATCTGTCACTATAAAATCTAGAATTACCTTGCACATTAAGCACAGTTTCTGAATCAGACGCATTAGCTGAACGACTGATTTCCATCTTACGTGTATTCACACTAAATGAAGATAAATCCAAAGAATTATCACTGGACTTATCAGCAGTAGTAGTTACAGTGTAATGATAATTATTAACCTGAAGAATCCCTCTAAACAATACCTTATAGTATTCATTATAGTACTCATCATCAGTAAAATTCTCATTCGTATACCACCAACTTTTTTTATAATCTATATCATCATTGAAATCTAGAATATCACTATATTTTTCAATAGGACCACCAAAGAATTGTGGCGAGAGTAATACTGGTGCCGAATCATATAATATATAGATAGGTTCGTCAGCTTCTGATTCACCAGCATATTCTACATTTTCAAATACCCACCCTTTTGTAGTATCACCACTAATAGTTGCATCAGAGCTTACATAAGTTGGATAAGTACCATTCCAAGAACTACTTAATGATTTATTGATATAGAATAGAGCCTTTATCGGAAGCGGTCTCATAGTGCCTCCAAATAACTTATCAGCAATACTCTCTACGCCACCACCACCAGCACTGATAGCAGCAATTTTTTGGTCATATTTTGGTATCGAAACCTCAGCAGCATCAATAAAAATCTTATCCTTATCTACAGTAATTGTTGATTCATTAACTACTGCACTAATAGTATTTTCGCCACTGGTAGTTAAATACGTGCTACCATTGATATAATTATAGGCGTCTATATTTTGTGTAGTAATACTATCGAAGAAAACCCGCGCCTGTGATAGATTTAATTCAGACTCATAACCCTTTTCTGAGCTTGCATTATTTAGTGAAACATTATAGACAAACTTTTCATCAAATTCACGTGGATACGTTTGATAAAATATAGTATTAGTATGATTATATTGACCACCAGGAAATAAATCTTTATAGTAAACGTGTTGACCTATAAAAGCAATTCCTGACTGATAGTTACCTGTTTTAAAATAAATAATATAATTATCAAGTTCTGGTTGATAAACATTACTAGGTTTTATTTGTGTTAAATAATACGGGTTTCCACCTTCCTGAGCTAAATTTATATTATCTGGAAATTCAGTAAAATCACTTGCATTCGCTATATAATACAAAGGATGTGGCAAACCACGTGAATAGCTACCACGGTCTTGAAATGCGCGGTCTGCAATACTTTTTTCCGTATTAACGCTACTAATTTTAGAATCTACCTCTACTTTATTATAAACTTCTACTTTCTGATAGTATGGCGTTAAGTCTACTTTTGGAATAGCAGCAATCTTACTATCTACCTCACCTTTTGTATCTACCTCATTTTTATTATATACTTCTTGCTTATTATAATAATTGGATAGGTCTACTGGTGGAATTTCAACACTAGCAGTTAATTTATTAGCAGCATCATCATAAGTGAATTCAACGTTACCTGTAGAACCTGTTAGAATCTCAGCACTCGTATCTTGAATTTCATCCTTTGTTATTTTTACGTTTAATGGCATCTATATATTTTATATTATTTCTCTGTTATTTTCAGTATACCTAAATAGCCAAAACTACCTGTATTCTTATTTAAATTAAAAGCTATTGTGTTATTTGTTGGAACTATATCCGTAAAAGTTGCACCAGTAGTAGAGCCTTTACCATCACTGGTTGTATTCTGATAAATTTTGGTAACACCATTTATTATTATCTGTGTTCTACGAATATCAGTTACACCACCACGCGCACCATAGAATTCCAAATCGTACTTTCTACTTGAGTCTAAACCAGTTAGCGTAAAATCAGCACTATCGGTTTCAGTATACATTGTATCAATCCACGCACTTTGAGGAAAGCCACCAGCAGCACCATTAAAGCCACTGGTATTCACACCTTTACTATTACCTCTAATTAAATTAAATACTATACTGCTACTATTATTATTACTATCTACTAAGCTAACAGAAGTAAAATATGCATCTACGTTATTCCACCCTGCTAAATTAGTTTTAAAAGAACCATTTTGCTCACCAATATCAATCAAATATGTTTTAGCAGGAACAACAGGAACACTAATAATATTACTATAAAAACTATAATATAAATTCACTTATGTATTGATTGTAACTATTGAGCCTAAGCTATTATTTGAGCGAGTAATTGTTATTTCCAATGTATTTCCAGAAGCAACAGCAAAAGGCAAATTCACAGTAGCACCATTCACTTTATATACGACAGTAGCCACGTTATTGAGCGTTTGAGCAACATAAGTTTTAGCAGTGTTGGTAGTAATTGTAGCTGTGTATGTATTGGAATATCCAGATGCAAAATTGAAATCTAGTGTCACCTTATTTTGTGGCAAGTTTTCCAGATTGGTTACTCTATTTTCAACAGTAGTAAAACGGTTATTATTAGCTGTATTATCGAAATTGGCAACAGTGGCAAGACGTGTAATTTCACTATCACTCACCAGGGACTTACCATTAACCTTGTCAACCTTATTGTTTTCTACGCTGGTTATTCTGTTGCTTAGTGCTGTATCATTGTAGTTGGTTACAGCTGCTAAACGGGCAATCTCAGTATCTAGAATCAAGCTCTTACCAGCAACCTTGTCTACTTTACTTGCTATACTGGTTTCAACTTCAGTCTTAGTGTAGTAGTCTCCAAAATCAGCCTCAGGAGTCATTACAGCCGTACCCCAGATTCGGTCTCCTGCTACTAATGCTGGATTCGTGATAGTCAGGATTGGTGGATTCTGTGTATAGTCTACTGTGTAATCTGTTGGAGGTAGAGAAGCATAGTTATCAGCACTTACAGCAAGCACGTTTACAGCACCAAAAGGCAGATTCAGAGTCAGAGAACCAGATAGATTTCCAGCGAAGTTTAGGAGGCTTGGAGCTGCTTGTACTACTGTTTCACCATTAGCCAAAGAAGCTAGACTAACTGACTTGTCTCCTTTGTCCGTGCGGATTACAAGGTTATTGGACTCAAAGGTTATGGTCTGAATAGTGTCACCAGGAATCACAGCAGGCTTATTTTCCAGCACTGTTACACGTCCTGTTAGTGCATCTGTAGTGGCTTTGTCTGTCTTGGTTCCAATAGCTGTTTCTACGCTGGTTACTCTGTTGGTTAGGTTGGTAGCATCGAAGTTCGTTAGTCCTGAGAGACGAGCTATTTCAGTGTCTAGGAGCAAAGATTTACCAGGGACCTTATCTACTTTATCCGCTATCAAACCACGTACTTCAGCATCATTGTAGGCAGGAGTAACAGGACGGTTTTCTAAGGCTGTTACACGCGAATCAATAGCAGCTGTAGTAGTCTTATCCGTCTTATTAGCTTCTAAGCTGCTTAGTCGAGCATCATTGGTAGTATTGTCGAAAGGAGTTGGAGCGGGCTTGTTTTCCAGTGCTTCTATTCTATCCTCCAATCCATCTACCTCACCTTGTACAGCTATTACTTCTGTCTCAACAGCAGCAAGGTCAGTCTCTACCTCTCCTACCCGAGCACGTAGTTCAGTGTCATCATAGCTTTCACCACCAATAGCAGCCTTTTCATTTTTAAGACTGATATATTCTAATTGGCCGTTGAAATTGTTGAATCCGTAGGCGTGAATTCGCTCTATGTCAAACTTTGCTGGAAATGTGAAAGTGTAAATTCCAGGTTGTGTTAGTATAGCTGTTTTTAACGCAACGTCTTCAGCATCATAGCCACCTCTTGAAACCAGAGCAACACCACCACTATTGACGCTATTGATTTTAACAGTAACGGTATATTTAGCACCAATAGTAGCCGCGAAATCTTGGAATAGATAAGCACCATTGATTGCATTTACAACACCATTTGTTTGCTGCCAACCAGTTGTATATTTCCAATTGCCTATACTGAATACACTACCTCCTGTTGTATCTTGTGTTAGAGGTTGTAGAAATTCAGGGTCTATTAAAAGCTCTTGATTATTACTTATTCTTTCTAATATTTCTACTCTTGTATCCAGGTTATTAACCTCAGTTTCAACAGCATCTAAACGATTGATAATAAGTGTATCATCATAGCTTTCACCAGCTGACACTAGGTCCTTCCAACCTGAGTTATAGTATTGGAAACCAGCTGTAGTAGTGTTGTATATAAGTAAACTGGTAGCTGGATTGGATATAGCGTCTCTTTGTGTGCTGGTAAGACGTGGAGCTAATAGACCACCAGTAGTACCACCTACTTCTAAAGTGGCGCTAGGGTGTGGTGAATTGGTGTTAATCCCAGCTCTACCATCTTTCCTGAATACAAATTTCCAATCTCCATTAACAGCAAGGATTAAGTTACCTTCAACGGCACCATTTCCATTCTGTCCAGCATTGTTATTACCTCCTACTAGGAAATCCCATACGCGACCATTGTTGCCATTATTGCCTAGTGAGATTTTAGAAAAGCCAGATTCAGCGCCATTTATCACTTCAACGCCACTCTGACCACCAGGGTCCGAAACTGTGCGGATAACACCAGCGACAGTAATACTACCATCTACAGCACCGTTTTGGCCGAATTGCGTAGTACCTAATACCTGAAGCTGTTTGCTGTTACCATTCCAATTTAATCCTGTTTTAGCAAGTTCTGAAGACCACGAATCAGCATCATAAATTTTATCTGTAGACGTTCCACCACTTGAAATAGGACGGTTTTCTAGACTTACAATTCTTGTTTCATGGTCATTAACCTCACCTTCTAAGCTGCTTAGGCGAGTTTCGTTGGTTGAGTTATCAAAAGGTTGAGGCTCAGGTTTGTTCTCTAATACTGTGACTCTGTTGCTTAGTGCTGTATCATCGTAGGTTTCAGGCTCAGGCTTGTTTTCCAGAACCTCAATCCGTTCTACTAGCTCAGTATCATCGTAGCTCTCACCAGTTATTACTTCTTTCCAGTTACCATTGTCCGTTAAGACGTTGGATACAAGACCTTTGGTTAGCTTATATTTCTTTCCAGTGTCCTCCAACACCACTTCCATGTACCATTCTCTACGTGCTGAAATAATAGCCTCTAGAGCACTATAGTTCAAGACCGTACGCAACCCACCTTTACCATATTCGGCAAGGTGAGTTGGATAAATATCTTCTGTTGTAAATGGAGTTATCGGAGCACCTATATTATTACCTTTAATATCTGACACTTATATATATTTTTAATTAATTCTTAGGTTAAAACTTGAGCTAAATTGAATGGTATCGGTATAGAATAATTTGTAATTTCTCATAATCCCAAACACATCTTTAATAACAATATCCTCAACTGTGTAAGCAGAAAAGTTATTTGGACCTTGTTGAACATAACTTGGATTACCAAAACCAGCTTGATATAAATAGTACGGATATTTACCACCACTGCAATTAAAGTTATTTTCTAATCCTCTACCACCATTTAAATCTTTGCCACCTAGTACCCCGTTGGCATTATTAGCCAGTTGAGCCTTTAGTTCAGATGGTGTTAAAGAGCTTGCACCATAATAGCGGGCTAATTGAGTATTGATAGTTAATCCTCCTGTAAATACGTTGTTTTCGGTATTTTGAGCCTCTATGCTGAATGATTTTGATTGTCCAGCATCTAAGGTGAAGGTTGGTAAATCAAGCGTGTGAGAGCCATTATTTGCAAGTCCAGAACCTATAATAGAACCACCATCTTTGATAATGATTGTATTTGGTTTGACATTACTATTATTACCAATAGACCAACTAAAAGTATCCGTTCCAGTGAATGTTGTTCCAGCTTCTACCGTGCGACTACCAGCACCATTATAAGCAAACCCTGTGAAGAAAGGAGCTTGATATTTAATTAGAATCTTGGCTAGTAATTCCTCTAAGGTTCCATTGAAGTTTCCAGGAGTCAGACCACCAATAGTTTCTGTAATACCAGTAAATCCAACAAATACTTTCTCATCATTCAATGAATCGATAGTTCCACCAGAAGTAGTAGGAGCATTTTCCAGTGCCGTTACTCGCGTATCTATATCAGCTACTTCAGCCTCATTTGTATCCAATCGATTGACAATAGCTGTATCATCAAAACCAGGAGCATTCTCAAGAGCTGTTAGGCGTTGGTCATTGCTGGTATTGTCGAAAGGTTGCGGCTCAGGTTTGTTCTCTAAGGCCGTTAGGCGAGTATCGTTGGAAGTATTATCAAAAGGCTGTAAACTGGCTAAACGGGCAATCTCTGTATCTAGGACCAGACTCTTACCAGGGACCTTATCTACTTTGGTAGTGATTAGATTTCTTAGCTCAGTATCATCAAATCCGGTTTCTACTGCATTCAATTTGGCCCGAACTTCAGCTGATAATTTGGCTTCTGTTACGCTTCCATCTACCAAGACATAGTTGGTAATAGTGGCTAATCTGGCTATCTCAGCATCCGATACCAGACTATATCCAGTACGCTTTTCAACTTTGGTATTTCCAATTGCATCTACCTGAGCCTTAGTGTAGTAATTGCTCAAATCGACAGTACCACCAGATGTTGAGCCACTTGACGTGCCATTAACCAGGAGCCAATAAGCGTTAGTAGAAGTTGGAGCTACAGTAGAGTTTGCTATATCCTGCCGAGCCATAAATATTAGCCCGTTATGATGCACCAGCTGACCTTCTACATAGCTATCTGGCACGTAGGGAATTACAGCAGTTACAATACCATCAATCCGATTATTCAGATTGGTTTTAGCTGTTTCAATATTGGTTAGTAGGTCCTCAACATCTTGCTCTACAACTTCTACACGTCCTCTTAGCTCAGTATCATCATAAGCTTCAGGATTTTCACCACCATCTGAAGCACCTAACTTTTGCCAATATTGGTCTGTAACATTTCCAGTTGGTTCAGGAATAACATTACCAGGGAAAGTAGATTTAATTAGTGTCTGTTTGGCTGCAAATAATGTTAGCGTACCATCTAAAATATACTTAACAATATCATCCTTTTGATAGCTATTTTCGAAAGGATTAAACTCTAGGATACGAGCATATTTATCTTCTAACGAATCCTTTTCTACCCACTTGGCACCAATTGTTTCACCACCAAAACCACCATCTATTGCTACATACAAAGTAGAATTTGGGTCCCAAACCAAACGGTATTCGCGGCTAGGTTGAGGAAATTCTACATAGCAAATAGCACCAAGAGCTAGGAATCTTGGGTCTAAATCTACCAGTGTACTATTACCAGCATTGTAACCAGGAACAGTTGAATCATAGCATCTTACAGTTTTGTATAAGCTTGCTGAATTGTTTCCTTTTGGCAGAGCATTAGCAACACCAGTAACCATAGTGCCGAAATTGACACTATGGTTTGCTGGTTCCCCATTAATAACTTTCTCTACCTCAATTTTTGTATTATATAAATCAGCTGGACTAACTATTTGGGGTAAATCCTTTATATAACTTTCTTTAATTTCTTCAATCGGCATCTTATATATAAATACGTCTAATTCTTATTTTATCTGTTAGCTACTCTAAATAGTTTCTCACCATTACTATTTGCAACTCTATAATTTTTAACTCCATTAATGTTTGCAATACGTGCATTATTTGGAGTCAAGTTTTCAGTCTCTTCACCATACGAACCAGGAGCTAATTTCTTAAGAGTGATTTGAGCTATTCTGTCCTTTTCGCGTTTGAAGCAACTGATTACCATAAATCTTCCTGAGATATTTTCAGTAGGCAAATCCAGCATGACTCCAACTGATAAGGCATTGAATCCAGGACCTGAGACTTCGCCGGTTATTTCATCGGTGGCTGTTAATCTGAGGCTAATTCTATCGTTGGCAGCAGTTAAAAGCAGTGAAGTATACTTTGTGTCTCGCGGCCTTTTCCATTCCCATGTAGCTGTGTAGTCCTCTAATGAAAGGGCATGTTTCCAAGCATATATATCCATCCCGAGCGGCTTTAAAGCTCTGTCGTTCGCACCAGGAGGCGTAGGTAGGTCAGCGTGTACTAACTCAACATCTTCCAGCTTTATTCCTGTTTGACTAATCTCATTCATGCGGCTAATATGGTCTTCGTCGGTCTCACTCCAATCTTGGTTGAAGGGTCGAATTGAGAGAGCAACACTAGATAGATATGTTACGCTATTTCCACTAACTGAAATTGGATTCAGGACCCTTATCCGTACTTGCTGGCCGGGCAATCCAAGTGGTAAGTCTACTTTGTTTTCTTTCCATTTGTCTTTGCTGGATAGCTCAAACTCAATGATTTCTCCATAAGGCTGACCATCACAAACTATTTGAAACAGGAGCTTTACAGTTACTTCTTCGCTACTATAAGGGTCAATAGCACTCTCTGTTTTAGCTTTAACTTTCAACTCATAAACCTCTTCTTCTTGACCTGTTAGGTGTGGAGCCTCGCTGGAAAGGAGATAGCTACCATTTTGAATTGTTCCGGTATAGCCACTGATTTTAACAGCTCTTTCACCAGCCTTTTCACCTTTAGCTATTGAGGTTCCGATAGTACCATTTAGTGTCCAATCCAAGGGTTTCGAAGGACTAGACCAATCTTGGAATCCTCCATTTTTTAGTAAGTTATCTTGAAAGAGAAGAGGTACGGTAGCCTTAACCACGTTGGCACTCGCTATTGTGGTTCTGTTTTGGTTGGCATTTATCCAGAATAACTCATTGCTCTCAGTTGCATTCGTTGGAGGCAAGATTCTAAGTGCATCCTGAGCCGTACCACCCGTAGTATTTCCAATCAACTTACCAGCTGGACTCCAAGAGCGAACGTCGTAGGTAAAAGGAGCCTCATTCAATGAAACTATGTACCAAGCTCCTTCACGCTGATAGAGGAAAGCATTGAAGTTCCTGAGGATTGCATCTACTACAGTCCTCATATCTACCGTATCCTCTACAGTAGTTGGAGCCGTGCTATCTGAGTCCTGTTTCTGGTAGGCTTCACGGTGGCCGTAGGCAAGCTGTAGAGGGTCGCCGGTTTCAGCCATTAGCCTATCCCTCAGGTTCAAGCCAATGTTGAGAGGGAAATTCACGTCACATCTTGAAAGGCATGAAAGCAGAGTAGATAATAAGTTGGTACGTCCTGCCTGTTTCTCTGCCTTATGATTGAGAAAAAAGGTATTACGCAAGTCTCCAAGACCATCTGTCGCAGTTAGTTGAACTTCTTGATTTGGACCTAGTAGCTTTTCAGAATAAGAAGTAGAATTTACATAACCACGAAATTGTATTTTACCAGCTCTATAGTGGTCTACCCTATGACTTCTGTCGTCTTTCAGGATGGTATCTACAAACTGTTGAGCTACTTGAGTTCTTAGGTTGAAAACAAGGTTAGCACCAATCGATTCAGGCAAATAACCAGCTTTACTACTACCACTATCCCAGCTTAACTCAACGGGCGAACCAGTACCAACAACGTCTGTAACATCTCCTTCCCAATCACGCTCAAAAATGTACGTTTCTAAGTTAACTCCTTTGAGGTCTGAGTAGAGTAGCCTCCAACGTGGTCTATATCTATCCTCTATCTCAAATGAGTCTACAGCACGTCGGTTTTGAGCATCTGTAACCAGGACCTCATAAGTACCAGGAGCAAGATTTTCAAATTGGCCGGTATCGTTGGACTCGCTGAAATTCGTGGTAGAGATTTGATACTTGAGAGGCAATGAGGGACTAGTAGCAATAATCCATGCACTACCATTTGTTGCACCAGATTCATCAATGTCGTTCTTTATAATATCGATAATCCTGAGGTCTCCACTTGTGCTTTCTGCCTTGGTATCTGTATCCTCATAATAGAATCTATCTCTATTTTCTTCGCTCCAAGGGAGGTCTGGGTTTTGGAGATGAAAGAACCACTGCCGATAGATAGTACCAATAAAATAAGCGTCAATTGGCTGTGACTCAGGTATTACATAGGTGAAATAACTTCCAGGCCAATTTGTCAGGTATTCCCAATAATCATTACTCTTTTTGTACGTTGGTTTTGGATTTTTCTTATCAACAAACAAACGAGAATCGATGAATTTTTTAGCCTTATAATAGGTATCAAAACCATATCTAACAATTCGACCTTCAGAATAACTTGGATAGGATAAATACTCATTATCACCCTTATTATTCTTAATCGTTTCTTGGTAAGTTTCAGAAAAATAATTAATATTATCTGGTGTTAATTCTTCCCAAACGCCTTGAGTAATACCATTGTCGTCAGGATATGGAATCTTGTTTTTATTATCCGAATAATTCTTACCAATTAAGTCAACACTTGCACGGTAATAGCGTGTTGCATAATCAAATTTTTTCTTATATGTTACAACACTACCTTTTAAATATTGGTCTTGATACTGGTAAAATACTGGATAAGTAAGTGGTGGAGAGACAGTAGTTCCACTTTGCTTATTATAATTATCCCAAATGATTCCTTCCAAATGCCAAGGCAAATCGAAAGACCTTGGATTAGGTACAATCTCATACTTTGCCCAATTGATTTTTAGAGGACCAGGGATATTTTGACCAGGAGCTTGACCAGCTGAGACCGTTACACTTTTAGTTGTAAGTTGGTTGTTATTAGCATCTTGCAAACGGGCTGCATAGGTTCCAGGCTTGACATTATTGAACGTAAATAGAACCTCAGCACCAGGAGCCGTACGACTACCTAATGAGGGAATATATATGCTAATTGGTGGAGCACTTGAACTAGCATACACTGTTATTACACCATCATCACTTGTAAGAGTTGTGGTAGGCGTTGGAGTAATATTCAGTAATGTTAGGTCCGAAATTCCAGCACATTCAGCACTATCAGAGTATTCAATTCTGTAGAGAAAATCTTGTGAAGCGTCTGAAATAGCTGTAGCCTTTTTACCGTCTCCATTATGGATAGTGCAATACGAATCCAAGACGGTATTATCTTGGATTGTATAGCTTTTTTCTGTAATACCTCTATCGAATTCTTTAATCAAAGCATTCAGCCCATTACGAGCGTCACTGCTATAATATATGTTATCGTATCTGTAAGTATTTTCGTCTTCTTTAACTGAAACTGTTTGTAATAATATTTTTGCCATTAATTGTAAATACTCCTTTTTTAACGATAATTAGTAGTACGGTATTTTTGATTATCTATCATACCAACTAAAGTTCTACCATCATCTTCAGTACGTAATTTACCAGTCACCTTAATTTGTACCTCAATCTTCTCACGGTTTTGATTTTGAGCTTCTGAGCCACGATAATTACCACTACCACCAGAACCAGGAGTGTTTTTACTACCAGACCTAAAGATTCCTTGTCCACTACTTGCAGCACTACCAAAAGCCCGAGCGGCACCAGCAGCAGCAATAAGAGCCGTACCACCAGCAATCTGAGCCAAACCAGCAGCTTGCATACCAGGAACGGCCAAATCAGCTAGTCCTAAGGCCACAATAGCAGCACCTTTCTTTTGCATGTAATCAGCTAACACCGCCAACAGAGCACCAAAAGCAGACTTAAGGAATCCGCTGCCATCTGTTACACCAGCAGCCATGTTACCAAGTCCTTCACCTAAGATTGAGCTTGCAGTACCAATAGCGTTTGTCTGTTGAATAATGCGGTCTAGGTTTACATCAAATACAGCTGTTAGATTGGCTAGTTTCTGACCTATTACGGGACCTATATCAAATGCCTGACTAAGCTTATCAAAGTTTACAGCAGCTTGTAATTGGTCACTTGCACTCTGAATTTCAGCAGACATTTCACCAAGTCCAGCAGCACGGAAACTCGCTATGACTTGCTGTAGAGCACCTATTCTTTCTCCAATTCCATCAAAACTTTTACCATAGATTAGACTCTTAGCAGAAATATCTTCCATGCTCTTAGAGTAGGCTAAATTGGCTGCTAAGAGCTTCTGGCTTTGGATAGTAGCATTAGAGGCACCTTGAGAATCGGTGGCAGCCTCACCAAGAATTAAGGGTATTTTGACAGGTTTAACTTTTAGGTCTGGAACCTTCAAGTCTAGTTGGTCAAATCCTACATTCAGACCTTGCGACAACTTTAGAAGCTGTGTATTGAGAGCCTGTAGCTTGGTATTCGTTGGTGTTACTCCTAGGTCAGCTAACTTCTTAAGACCATCTTCCAGGACCTTTATTTTAGCAGCACTTTCCTCAGCTCCTGAGTCTACAATTCCAAGACGAACCTGAGTATCTACACCTTTTAACTTGCTGGTTATTTCTGCAAAAGCTTTCTGTATATCAGTAGCAGCCTTTTTACCAGCTTTACCAGTATCCTCATACTTTTTAATCAGCTCTTCCAGGTTGGCTATCTTGGCCTTAGTGGCTGCAAATTCTTTCGTACCAGGAGTTTCACCATCCAATTCTTCGCGTAGGTCCTTTAGACGTTGCTTTAGTTCTCCGAGTGTTGGTGCAACATCTTCAGCTACAACTTTTCCAGCATCCTTTAGAGCCTTGGTGCTGGTAGTGGTGGCAGGCGTTAACCCTTGGAATCCTTTGGTTAGATTCTGGATTTCAGGAGATATAATTTTACCTATACCAACACCAGCTGTTTCTTCAAGGGCTTTACGTTGTGCGTTAACCAGGTCGTTTTGCTCAATAAAGGCTTTTCTACGTTCCTTATAGCCATCCAATACCTTCTTAACGTCGTCTGGGTCTGAACTAAATTGGAGACTACTGGTACCAATGGTTAGTACTTTTCCTTCCTTGTTAAATCTGTCAACCTCAACTTGGTAATTAGCTAACTCGCGTCTACGTTTCTCTAATTCGTCAACATTTCCACCAATACTCTTTCTGGCTTGGAGCTTCAATAGCTTTTCTTCAGCACGTATGGCTTCCCGAGTCTTTTTAGTGTTGATTTCAATGATATTTCCATAAGCATCTACCCTACTCGCGGCACCAGGAATTGTAGCAGCAACCTTCTTAATTATGCTTTCTAGCTCCTTCTGTTCATCAGCATTTAGCTCAGTTTTAGTCTTTAAATCGTCGTACCTATCGAGCAAAGGACTGATACTGGTAGTTAGATTTTCGGTCTGTTGACGTTGCTCTTGGAATGCTTTGTTTGCACGGTCACTTGAGGTTGTGAAATAGTAGATACCAGCAGCAAGAGCCGCAACAGCAGCCACAGCAGCACCGATAGGACCAGTAAAAGCAACGATAGCAGCACCAAAGCCAGAAGCCGCAACAGCAGCACTACCGAGCGCACTGATTAGAGCACCAATACCAGTCACTACAGGACCAATAGCAGCCGCAAAAGCAGCAACCGTAATAGTAGTAGAAACAACACCAGGAGATAGTTTACCGAGACCATCAGCAAGAGCACCAACACCAGCACTAAAGGTCTTAATGACTGGTAATAACTGGTTTCCAACTGTTATAGCAAGGTCAGTCAGACGGTTTTTAGCTATCTGTACTTGGCTTGCAGTAGTCTCGTATCTCTGCCCAGCTTCTTTACTGAGAGCGGTGTTTTCTTCGAAGGCTTGAGTTGATAATTCTACAGCACGGCGAGTAACGTCACCAGCACCAGCCAAACGTAGAAGCGTATCAGAAGTGCGGATATTGGCTAATCCAAGCTCCTTTAGTGTGCCTATTGTGCTACCACCCTCATCTTTAATTTTACCAAGTCCTTCTACAAAGCTTAGAGTGGCTTGAGCTGCATTGGTCTGGAAATTCTTCTTAAACTCTGCGCTGGATTGGCCCGAAACTTTGGCGAAACTTTGGAGTGATTTACCTCCTGTTTCTACTGCTACCTGTATCTTTTTAAGGACTGTTGAGAAGGCAGTACCACCAGCTTCAGCATTGATACCTACCGAACTAATAGCAGCACTAAAGCCCAAAATGTCAGCTTCAGTAAGGTTTACTTGCTTTCCGGCACCAGCTAAACGGAGTCCTAATTCACTAATCTCACTCTCTGTTGTAGCGAAGTTGTTACCAAGTGCGACAATCGAGCTACCAAGATTTGAAAACTGGTTTTGAGGGAGTTGAGTGATATTAGCTAATCGTGCAAGACTTGTAGCAGCTTGGTCAGCACTTAAGTTTGTACTGTTTCCAAGGTCAATCATTACCCTTGAAAAGTCCAATATGGCATCCCTCTTAATACCTAGCTGTCCAGCACTCTCAGCAACCTTGGCAATCTCGGTGGCGGCGGCTGGGATTTCCTTAGCCATTTCCCGAATACCTTCAGACAATCGAGCATATTCAGCTTGTGTCTGTTGAGCATCTAAGCCCGTAGTATTCAGTGTCTTTTTAACACCAGCAAAGGCAGATTCAAAGTCAATTGCAGCCTTAGCACTGAGAGCAAAACCAGCAGCAATAGGTAGGCTTACATAAGTTGAAAAGTCCTTACCTACACTCTTAAAAGCATCTCCCAACTTGCCGAAACCATCAGCATATTTCTTCTGTGTGGCTTCTAAAACTTTGATTTGTCCAGCTATCCGACCATTTAGGCCATCGAAACCAGCACCGAACTTATTTGCAGCATCCTTACCAGCTCTACCAGCTTCAGCACCAAAAGTCCTGAGAGCACCAGCAGCATTCTTTAAACCATTCTGAAGATTCTGAATATTGGCACCTATTAATATTTTTAAATTCTGTAAATCCACTAATTATATTTGTACTGTAACTCTAATTATTTATCATCTGTAGCTTTTTGATGGTAATTCATTTTTTCCATTCTATCTAAGAACTCAGTCATAGATTCACTACTCTCAGTTTCCATTTCATCCAATTCTACTTCATCAGATTCTACCTTATCAGATTCTATTTTTTTATCTATTAATGGTAAATAGTAATAATCAGTCTCCTTTATTGACTTACCTTTTTCAGCCAATAGGTTATATATCTGAGTAGCAACCATTCTAGGTCCCACTAATGCACTTTGCTCTTTATATTGGAATGCAAGACAGGCCCTATCATATTCATCCCAACCCATTTTCCAGAATTTTCGGGGCGACAGACCAACCACGTTTAAGGCATAATCAATAATAGCCGACCACGTTTGGGGAGGTCGGCTATCACTGTTACTTAAATCTGTTGCCCCTAGGCTTTTTTTGGCTCTTCGTCGGTGTTATTATCTTGAATAGCTTCAGCAAAAATTGTCACTGGTTTAACCAATTCAGTAATTTCTTCAGCACTACTCGTTAGATACCATTCCAATACATCAATAGCTTTAAAGTCTACTGGTTTCTTTTTATTGGTATATCCAGCATATAATGTACTGTAGATATAAGCTGTTAGAACCTCCATATATTCAGGAGAAACTTCTACCTCACCTTCCTCTACATTCAACTTACCTAATTCAGCATAATACTCACTCAACTTAATTCCGCGAACTTTACAGAATTCGAATTGTTGGAGAATATTGCTAACAACAAAGGGATGCTTCTTACCTTTAAAGGTCAAATAATTTACTTCAGCTAATTTATCAATCATATCTATTAGTTATTTCTACTAAATAGTATACGTTGTTTAATTATACCGTTGGAACAGATGCTAATTTCTGGAAAGGACCATTACCTTCATAAGAGGCATTCCACGTAACCAAACCTTTATCTGGCTTATCAAACGAAAACTCCGAAATAAATGCTTTACCAATATAACGCATACCACCTTCACGCTGAGAGTATTCAATTTCAACTTCAGTAGCATCTAGGAGCATATCAATTACGTCGTCGGCTGTAACACCATTTTCAGCATCTGCACCAGTTAGTTCACGATAAGCGGCAGAAAAACTACCATTCCACGATTTTTGACCAGGAACACTCTCTTTCCAACCATTTGAATCAGAGCATGTTGCTTCATCAATCTCTACTGAAATTGCGAATTGAGCGGATTGAGCGCAACCTACTACTTTACCATCTGCTTTAACAACAATGTCTTTAGCATTAATATTTTTCTTTGCCATATTATAATTTGTATTCTCTACTTTAAATAGTTTTATATATCTGTAATTCTTAATTTATAATTCAGATACTAATTATTAATCTTGATGATATTCCAGACTAAAAGAGAATCTTAAAAATCTGTGAACATCAATCGTTTCTTTTGTCTTATTATCTACTAAATTGTTTGACATAATCAATTCAGCTGGACTCATTTGAAATCCGTTGGATAATTCTAAACGCTTATCTTCTAATACCCCTAATACCTGAGCTGCTATTTCTGCAACATCATCACTATTTATTCCACCACCAGTACTGAAAGTTGTGAGAATATCTAGCAAGAGAGTACATTCCCAAACTTTACAATTCGTGCTACCATTTGAAGGAATACACGTTTGTTGTGAGATTAATATATAGGGTGGATTTACCGTCTGTGGCACGAATTCAAACGTCGGCACAGGAGTAGCCATTAAAGTAATTTGAGCGTCACGTAGAGCCTTAAAAACAGCTTTTTGGATAGTTATAATTGGGTCGTACGTTGGCACTTATTTAAATATTATTAATAGCGGTTTTTAGGTTATCCAGGAATTTGTTTTTGTGTAATAAATAAGCAGGAAATAGAAAAGGTCTCGCTGGTAATCCTCGTACTCCTAGCTCAATTTTGGGTGCATATTCCACGTCGGTTAGGACTTCGTATGCAGCACCATCTTTCACCACATGAATACTATCACGTAGCTTTCCTGTCTGTACTGGTGCGAGTTTTTTTGCGTCGGCTGCTATAGCTTCGGCTGTCTCCTTTGTTACTTTATCAACTTCAACCTCTACCCTACTCTCAAGCTGTTTTAATTGCTTTATGAGCTTATCTAATCCGCTAATTGGCATTTATACAATACATGGTTATTTCAGTACGCTTTTCATCGCCGGTTACACCTTCAACTTTTAGCGTTTTATTGCCCCAAATAATTTGCACAGCGTTGAATGCAGCCATTTTATAGCGGATACTAATTTTGAAACCTTCAGTAGTTATTTCCTTGCCTAATGCGAGTAACTGATTACCCTTCATTTGCTGGACTCTAGCCCACGTTGCCACTTTCAGACCTTCGCCGGTACTCCTTAGACCTCCTGACTCAGTTTGTTCTACAGCACCAGGAAACACAAGCTGAATTTGCTCTCTGAATTGTCCTGCTCTAACTGCCATCTCCAATAACTCTATATGGGTTTAGAAGGACTTGGTAGTTAATCCCTAATGCCTTATTTGAGGCTCCTGTAGTGCTATTCTCCCTGTTTTCGTACAAGTCAGCAGCTATCTTTAAAATGGCTTGGATTACGTCGGCTTCTACGTCGGCTTCGAAGGTGTAACGGACTGTGTAAGTAGGTAGATTATCGTAGCAAATAGGATATTCCCTTGACACTGATATTCCTTTCACATACTCATTCCAATACTGACCTAATGTCGGTAGTTGGCTCAAATCGTTGATAAAACCACTAACACTAAGGATTTCACCAGCACCAGGAGGCAAAACGTAGGGCTCAGTTACACTAAAAGTTGTCTCTAAGACTCTACTTGCAAAAGGTTGATTACAGTACTTTTCCGCTTTGGCTCTCGCTGTTGACAGATAGTGCTGTAATAGTGTGTCTTCGCTGGTTTCGTCGGCTCCAATTCGGATATGAGCTTTAAATAATTCAATAGATACAGGCTCAGTTGTTGGTTTTGTTATAAATTTTGTAATACTCACTCTTAATTATAATCCTGTATTCTTTATCGTTATTTCTGCTCTATATCTTGAACATTTTTAGGTTTAGTCTCCCTATTTTCGGCCTTTAGACGTGTTTTTTTAGCACTTTTTGAAGTAGAGGTAGAAGCCTTTGGAGCCTCTACCACCTTCTCTATAACCAGTCCATGTTTCACCAACTCTTTAGCACGTAGGATACTTACCTCTTTGGTTTCTCCTACCTGCCACATTCCCTCATTTCCGAGAAAAATTGTTTTTGCGGTTACTTCTGGCATTGTACTTTACTATTAAGCAGACATTAGGCCTTTAGCAGCTGCAAACGTACCTTTAACGAAAGCTTCAGGACGGTAAACAGCTTGTACACCACGCTCTTCAACTACTACCGTTACCATGTTTTTGATAGCGTCGTCCTCGTTTTGGTCGTAGACACGAATCGTTAGACCTTCGCGGGTAAAGTATTGAGCACCTTTATCAAACGCACCAACTAGGAATGTACCAGGAGTCATAACATCGATATCCATAATCTGGATTTTACCGATATTTGGCATGTTACCCGTTAGGATAGTTGGAAGGACGTAATTTCCGTTTTCATCCTTGATAAGTTCCAAATCAGCTACGTCGTCTGGGTGCATCAAGATAGCAGTAGCATTGTATTTTGCCTTGCGAACTTGAGCAATAGCTTTGCGGAGTGCATCAATATTCGATACATGCTCAATAGGAGAACCTGAATAAGCAAACTCAGTAGCAACTGGATAGATACCTTGGAGATTTACATTAAGACCATCACCGTAGATTAGTTGTGCTTGCTTTACGTCTTTTAGTTCAGCTACTACGCGAGACTTTAGGTAGTCTACGAATTGCACATAATCACGCGTTGTCTCTTCCGAAACCTTGAAATGTGCAGCAATCTTCTTAACAGCTTCACGCTTGGTTTCTAGGGTAATCGAAACTTTAGGCTTCAATGCACCTTCACCAGTCATAGCAGGAGCACCTTCAAAACCAGACTCTTGCACGTAGGTTAGGAGGTCACCAGCAATAGTCCCTTTAGCCAAAACATCTTCCACGTTGGTAGGCGTCGGCACGTAAGGCAACATGTTTGGAGATTCCGTGCGCAAGGCAACAGCAGCACCAGAAAGCATCGTAACAGCAGCCTTCTTATCAAGCTGGATTTCAACTTTCTCACCAGTGGTACGATTGCGTAGAGCGTCGGCTTTAGCTTCGAAAAGGGCCATTACAGCATCCTTCACAGGCTCACCAGCTTCACCTTTGCCTTGGCGGTTCATTTTAGCTTCCAGAGCGTCTAGTTGACCTTGGAGAGCAATAGCTTTAGCCTCAGCTTTTTCAGCAGCAGACTTAGCTTCGTTAGCAGTAGATTTTACTTCATTAGCAACAGATTCTACTTTTTCTAATACTTCTTTAGTTTCCAATTTAAAATTGATAATTATATAGTTGTTTATTTATTGGTTGTTATAGCCTTTGTAAATACATTTAATATATCCTCAACACTGATATTATTCGTCGGCTCTTCAACTTCAGGAGTGCTTTCTACGGGCGGCTCAGGAGTTTCTTCAAGTGACTTTGACTCTGATAATAAGTCTTGAATAGATTGATTAATTTGTAATACTTCTAACTCTAACATTTCTACTCGTTCGTCACTAATATTCTTTTTCCTTAGTGTTGTGTGCAAACGAGATAGTTTCTTTAGTAAATAGTCACCTTTTTCTTGGCGTGACATAGATTTCATGGAAACCGTTGGTGTATTAGGATTACTACCCCATGTTACCGAACTAACTTCCCACAATTGTATTTCTTTAATTATTCTGATTTCTTGGCTTGAATCCCACTCAGAAACAATGGTATTGAATCCAATGCTATGCTCATAAGTCCTATCACTTTCAAGGGCTAGAACATCATTACCAAGAGTAGTTTCAGAAGCTTTACACGTCACCAATAGCCCAAAATCATCCTCTTCAATTGAGAGTACTCGACCTATTAATTGGTAAGTATCGTGCTGATTTAGCCACTTGAAACGGGCTGCATTCTCCTTTATGGTCTTTGCAAATGCACCTTTTAAAATTATATCTCCGTGCGAGTCTACAGAACCAAAGGCAGCTGCATAAAATGTTACCGTGCGCTGTTCAGCATCAATAGCTTTAACCTCTAAATTGGGTATAGCACAGTTTTTATATTCGTAATTCTTTAACATTAATAATTGTGGACACTAATAATAATTGTCGCTGGGTAGGACTTATGATTAATTCGGCCTAACCCAAACGACGGATACTATACACAGAGGATTTATATAATAAGAACACCTAACACTTATAACTGTGTCCTTATAATTAAATACTACGGTTTTTGTATTAAATCAGAAAATCAGATAATATTTTTTTATTTTTTATCTTTTTCGTCGGCTACGTCGGTTTCAGCGTCGGTTTCGTCAGTAGATTTCTTGGTGTTGGGAAGTATGTATTGAGGTAGAGTCTTATCAACTTTTACACCTAACATAGCCTGTTTCTCAGCTGTAGATACCCACCAAGCATCTTTCAACCAGCTCACCATTTCCTTCTTATCTTCCTGTAATTCAGTGATATTGGAAGTGTCAAAATCAATAAATACCTCGTCATTATACTCCTGTCCCAGCATTCTATTCAGTCCATCACGTAGTTCGGTTTCTAATGGGATAACACAGTTAGTGTAAACTGATTTACGTGCTTCATTTTTATTGTTGAATGTGCTGGAATTATCTCCATTTAGAAGTTGATTAGGAAAACTATAAGCATCACAAATCATATCACGACTCGCATTAATCACTTTCAGTACTTCTAATTCCACTGTATTCAAGCCTAACTTTACATAGCCAACTTCATTACTAAATATTGGTAATTGGCCTTGATTCTTACCACCGTTTGAATATTGCTTATACCAACTACGAATACTGTTGCTTTGCTCAGGAGTCCATTCAAAATCTTTTTCTTTGTTGAATAATACACCAGCTGGGCCTAAGTTCTGTAGCAGCTTAACTAATGCGTCTAAACTTGCGTTGGATGCTGTAAAGGCTTTATAACAGGCTGTAACAGGAGATAAACCGTACTTATAACTTTCTGGATTGAATGTTTTAAGGTGCAATACGTCGGCGGCTTCATAAGTATCAAAAGTGCCATCTGTTTTCAACACCTTATATCCAGTAACTTCTTTCATAAATCCACCACCTAATACTTCTGTAGCAAATGGCAATACAATCATTTCAATAGTTTTACCTTTAACATTTCTATTGAACCAGATATAAGCGTTACCAGTAAGTAGATAATGGGCTAATGCTTCATTTTTGAATTGACTCCAAGATTGACTGTAGTTAGGTCGGTACAGGATATTAGCTAAGGGATGATTAGTTACAGGTTCTTTCTTATTATCATCACCAGTTAATTTATAAGCCTTCCAATCTATCTTCTTAGCTGAAGTGAGAATAAAGTTTTGAATAGCATAACCTGTAGCACTAGCTGAATAACCATCTTTTGTAATAGTGTCGTTACCAGTACCTAACCAATTAATAGCGGAATTACCTACAATATTTATTGGATTTGTTCGCCCTAATGCGTCGTTTCCTACTATTGCCTTTGTTTTGTATGCTGACTTACTATCGTATTCCTGTAGTAAAGTTTTAAATTCTTGATTCATTAAATAATTATATGTATGCCTATATTATATAAATACTGCTTAATTATGAGTTATAGGTAAATAGCTTTATTGCGTTTCTGATTTAATGGTGCTGCTAATATTCTTTCTATCCGTTGTGTCAGACAGTCTACCATATCATCATGTGCAGCATTTGGGAACGTGGCACATTGAGCAATGAAATCTTGGTTCCAGCTACCATCAATCAGCACTACTCTTAGGCTCTCTACAAAAGCTGCTATACCGTGGACTCGCGTTATCTTATCAAGCGTCGGTGAGGGAGCTTCTACCACATTCACCAGGGTCTCAGCACGGATACTCTGGACTATGCTCTTACCACTGGCTTTAGGCTCTATGTAAAGTTTGCTATCCGGTGTTTGACCGTTATCCTCAAGAAACTTTGGAATGAATCTTAGAAGCTCTGGAAGCTCAAGCCACTTCTGATTCACAGCACGGATATAGAGCGTGTTGTTGACGTAGGTTGAAGCTAGTAGTGCTGATGGGTCGTTTGTCGTGTTCTTTGTGTAGGCTGTGTCAGCGTCAAATTCCCAGACAACTTTTTGACCTCTTGTAAGCTCTTGGAATTGTTGCCATGTAGCCTTCTGAAACCAATGCTTCTTTAATAACCCTCCTTCACTCGGGGCCGGTTGTTGTAGAAATTGACCAGCATAAGCATAGCTACCAAGACTGACCTTAGTTGACTTTAGAACCTTATTGGATTTGCGTACAGGGTCTAATAATCCATCTACATAAAGTGCTCTGGCTGCTACAGGCTTGACATTATCTGTTAGTTCAGCTGGTAGACAGATATGGTTTACCTCCTTTGTTGAGAGCCACACGCCGGTAGGGTCCTCTTCGTGAAGACGCTGCATAACCAGGATGGTAACCGTAGTATCAAAATTCTTCTTTCTACTGGCTAATGAGGTGTTTATGTAGTCATTCGCTGTTTCTCTGGCTACCTCAGAAGCAGCGAGTTTCACTGATAATGGGTCGTCAATAATGATAAAGTGATAGTGGTTACCAGTAGCTTCACCACCAGTAGAGGATACTTCTATTTCACCACCTTTATTATTATTCTTGAATCTAGTTTTACTGTTATCATTATCCCTTAGCTGAATCAGATTTGGGAATACTGATTTGAATTTCTTTGAAGTAAGACAGTCTTTTGTTCTGCTTATATTTTTAGTACTCAGTTTAGCTTTATAACTGGTGCATAGGGTAAATATTGATGAATCCTTAACCCATAGCCATGCTGGATACAATTGACTGATTACAGTGCTTTTACTACTACCAGGAGGAACATTAATAATTATATCATCCTGACTTTCACCCCTCTCCCACTTCTCGTACGCAACTTGTAACTCATTACAGATATACTTTATATGTGGACTTGGGATAAGTGGTGCAGCCTCTATAGTCTCCCAGAATTCACAGAAGAATCTATAAAAGCTCCTGTTACATAAATCTCTTAGAATTGCATCCTCACTTGGTATATCATTTAATTTAACACTCACTATAATTTTAATAATTAATAAATTTAGCTCTAGACTAATTCTAGCTTCTAGTTTTAGCTTACCTTATCTGTCATTGTGTCATTGCTGCGGGGCAACCGATATTGAACGAACCTAAGAATCATAGCTACTGAGTTTCTTCAAGTCACTTCAGCCGCTTCAGTTTCTTAGAGTTTCAAAAAATCTTTCTTTATCGGTAGCTCCAATCTTGCTGACGACAGATAGTAATTCAATCATTGTTTCGTTGCTGACGCCCGTTACTCTGAACGCATTTTTCTACGCAGCTCCAATAATATTTCTAATTCCTCAGTAGTCAGTTTCGAAGTATCCTCAGCAGCATTGGTAACTATTGGGTTTTCTGAATCTCCTGCTAAAGTCAATTTGTCACCATAAACCTTAGGTAACATTTTAGAGAGAACCCATTTTCTAGTATCTACTTTTAGCTTTGACCTCTGACTATTCTGCTTACTCTGTTGGTCCTTACTGTCATCATCTGCTATATCAGCTAATTCATCTGCCATCAACTGATAGGCTACCTTCCGTGCGTGTGCGTACTGTTCGGTAAAGGCTGGAAAATGGTTCTTAGTAAGCCAATCCACTACGGTAGAAGCACCAGGAAAACCAGGTTGAGAACACACTTTACGCAAGCTCTTACCTTCAGCAATACCCTCACATATTTTCTCTCTTATCTCATCACTATATTGAAATACACCCATAATAATAATCTATCTATATAATTATAAATACTGTCACTTTGGCATTAATACAGAATTAGCTTAGTAAATAGTTATTTTGAATGATTGTGGAGGTAGATTTTTATTTGGATATGCTTCAAAACCTCTGAATATCCCTTGAGTATCATTATGAATAATCTTCAACTCCCTCATTAGGTCCACAAATATCTTGATACAACCACCAGCAGCATTATCCACGTCATATCTAGAATTGTATTCATATTTCAGTTTGAAGAATGCCAGTTTAGGTAAATCAGCTGCTATGATGAAAGGTCTTAGCCTATCCTTGAAATCATCTTGAATTACTTTCCTTTCTTGCCAAGTCTTTGTGTATAACTGATTCGTACTTGGAAATTTACCGATATATAATACTTCTCCTATCATTAGAATCCTGCTACTACTGAATCTTGTATCAGTAATAGGTATTGCACTAAGTCACCTTTATTCATGAAGCTCTGTGTGAACTTACTATCCTTTGTTACAATGGTCACTTGGTTAATTGGGGCAAGTTTAATCTTAGTGATATATCCTTTATCATCTTCATTGGCAAATCCATAATCCTCATAACTTTGGAAATAAGGAACAAAACCAAGGGACATTATATCTTCTTGTTTAATCACTTCATACGAGTTAGTTTCTAATTGTAGTGTACTTGTTATCAGAGCATTATGAATATTCTTTAGATGTTGTGCCATATTACTCACATAGAGATGAATTATAGAGAAGGCCAGCAATCCGCAAGAAAGAAAAAACACAAAATCAATTGTTTCCATAGTAGTTTTATTTATATCAATTCTATACGTCTAAATAGTAGAACAAATAAAAAATCCTGACCAGTTAAGACCAGGATTAGTTTTCACATTTTATGATATTTCTCTTTAGCTGTTAAATATGCTTGGTGAGCTTTTAATTCATCATCAAATAGACCTAGATATTTTACCTTACCATTAATACCAAGGGAACTATGCCATTTCTTTGCAGCGGTATTCCAATAAACACCCACAAATTTACTTGTACTGGATTTCTTAGCACTTCTATTCATATGATTCATTTGATTCGTACACCACCTAAGATTTGAAACATGGTTATTCTGTCTATCTCTATCTATGTGGTCTATTTGTGGGTAATTGTTAAAATTAGGAATATGGGTCTTTGCTACTAATCGGTGCGCTTTTTGACTCTTACTTTTTCCGTTAGTACAGATACCATAGAATAAATATCCTTTACTATCGTTCCCAGGCTTCAAATACTTTCTACTCTTTTCAGAATAAACAGTACCATCATTGAATACCATATAGTTTTTATCTTCTCCTAATGGTAATCCGAATGCATGGTTACTAATCTTTACTGAGAAAACGTGGTTCTTAATTATTCCTTTGATTGGTTTTACTTTCATATTCTTATCCTTTGATTTTTATTGTTTCTGCTTTTATGGTTGGTATCATTCTCAATTCATCATTAAATATCTCTTCCATGATGCTCAGGACCTGAGATTGATGTTGGGGTAGACATACTATACTATCGTGGATTGTAGAGCACCAAATAGCCCTTTTATGAAGCTCTTTGACTATCCGATTGAGCATTACACCCGCTTCTACCCTTTGCATCCGAATAGCCAGCTGTTTGTAGTCCCCTCTTTTATAGTATTGAATTGCTTCTAACACATTCGGGAACATTTCACCAAACTTTTGAGCTTTCTTGCTGGATTCTGTGTGCTCAATCTGACAGAAGAACACAGCTGCAAAAAATTCCTGCTTGAATCCTCCTATGTCGGTGCAATTTGGCGAGATACGAGGCTGAATGTACTTGTAGAATTGTCCTGTAGACGTTAGCTCGATATATAACCTAACATCTTCTGGTAGCTCACAATCAGCATAGTATTCCTTGAGTAGCTTATTGAAGAAGAAAGGTTGACTATTGGCTATATCCATGTTTACCAAGCTATCTGACTGTCTGTGGTAGAGGAACTGTCTTATCTCCTTAGATAACATGGTGAGGTTGGTGTATATCCTGCTAGACTTGTCTGGTTGCTCGATAAAGAAGCCCCCAGGTTTGGCACCAGTCACTATCTTATCAATGGTTATTTCAGCTCTTTCCGCTCTGTCTTGCACGTTTAGCTTCAGATACTCGTATATGGTCAATCCCTCATTGTGGGCCGATTTTAGAGCCTTTCTGAGCTTCTTTGGCTCCATGAGAAAAGGATAGCCGGTTAGTTGTGTCTGGTGTTGAATACCAAGCTGAGAACGTAGATTCTTATAGGTTTTCAGTACTTCTCTATAGCCTTTCTGACTTCTTTGAATGGTCAGGAGCTTCTTATTATCCAGCAGAAACGTTTTAGCCAGGTTTTGTAGCTCTTGGATATGGCTGTATGCCTCTTTTTCGTGAATCCTGAGGTCTCTGAGGTTCCGGCCAATTATGTTGAATGCTGTTGGAGACTTAGTAAGAGTCATTGTAGCCTTGTTTTCCAGCTTTCTACCAATGGTTTCCGTCTTATACACGTCCCAGGCCACGCATTTGCTGACATAATCTGGATGAATCCGATACCCTTTAGCTTTTGCTTCTGTCTTGAATCCTTTCTCAGTCTCCTTTACAGCTGTTGCAAGGGTTATATATCTATTATCACTTTGAATTAGGCCCCATGCCAATAAGTCAGATACTACTTTATGAGCATAATGAGAACCTAGAATTTGGTCCAGGACCTTCATTGATAATTGAGTGAAGCTAGCAATTGATTTATCTTCTTTCGTGCTGTAGAATGCCTTTAAAATGCGTTCCTCAGTGATTTTATGAAGAATGTAATGGTACTTATCTTGATGGTCATTCACTTCTCTCTGTGTCTTGCCTTTCTCGATAAGAATTTTGGGGATATTTATTTTACTTGGTACCAGGAATACGATACCTCTTTTACGCGTTGACACTTATCATTTCAGTCATCTTTATATCTAGTCACCACAACCAGCCATTTCAAGTTTTGGGGATGGTGCGTCAGCTAGGTAACTGAAATGAAAAACCCTAGCTGACCCCCAAGCCAGTATCTCTACCAGCAGTTATAAATAGTATGCTTTTATTTTATCGACTCATTGAAAACAAAAAATCCTGAAAAGGCAGACTGTCCAGGCTCTACCAATTCAGGATTTGATTTGTCCCTATTCCACGAACGATTTCTACATAGTGGTTATAGAGTGATTTCTTTGCTGCTACTGGACATTAGCGCGAGAGTTATTAGTTGCTCTTGAACAAATATACCCTCCCTCACCTTGCCGCGATATAGCCAGTGTGAAGAAATTATTTGGGTTTCTACATTCGCCGGTTTTCGCCGGACTCTGTAACAACGATTCGTGTAGTATATTAGTAGCGTCAGGAGATTAATGCTTTCAGCATCTCCTTCCTACCAGGATAGTAGGTATCATATCAATTAGTATCAAGTATAGGTATTATGTATAGGTATCAATAAGTAGTTATCAATCTACCTAGAGTAAGCATATTACTTTATGTACTGCTAAATGTCAGAAAACATACACATAACGTATAATATATCAGTTAGTTAACACCTTCTCATTAGGGGTAGATTCTCCTTTTATTCTCTATCAAAATAAGTATTGAATATCTATAATCTTAATTATCTTTGGCACGTAATCAATAATAATTAACCACACACCAACCAAATTACTAAGATGGATATTACCAAACTTCAGGAACTGATTGACAGCGCCAGCAAGAATGAGACTGTATTAAATGCAGCCCGTAAGAACGTAGCTAAAATAGCTGGACTTATGGAAGAGCTTAATGAAATTCTAGACCCTTCTTACAAGCCCGAGCCAAAAGAGCGCAAACCACGTGCTGAGGGAACAAAGAAAGTTGGTCGGCCAAAGAAACAGGCAACACCAGCTGAATAACCAGAAGTATTGATAATGAAAAAGGAGACCCATAACGAGTCTCCTTTTTTTATGCTTTAGGTTCTACAGCCACATCTTTTAATTCTACAGGTTCCACGTATGGTTGTTTTGGTCTCCCAGGCTTACGAGCATAATTATACTTTGGTGGTGGCATTTTAGCCGCTTCAGCTTCAACATGTGAATTGAAAGCATAATGCTCAGTTGGTAGATTCATGGCTAATGTCTGACCCTCACCAGCAGCCTCATAAAACCCTTCACCTTTCTCAATCGCCTCCCGCATTAATCTGATATAATTGCTATTCTTCTCCACGTATTTGTCCACAATTTTGGTCAGGCGGTCTTTTTCTCTCTTAGTCATAGTCGTAAAGTTCAAAATGTTTGAGGTTTGTAATCATTATACTTGGAACTTAGGCACTTTGTTACATTCAGTTTTTACTATATTTAGATAAACTGACTTTAATGCAAAAACAAACATTTGACCTCAATAGAAGCCAAAGCTTACTGTTTACACCATTTTTAGCCTCACCACAAGACTTTTAGCGGTAAGGTAAGGGAATCATAAGGCTAAGTGAATTTGAGTGCGTTAGAGAGGATTTATTATATACCTAAGTTAGTCAGTTTACATTTCCTAATAATCTCATTGAATTCACTAGCAGTTTTTTCAGTACCATAAGCATAGCTACTGAGGCAAATTATTTCAAGAGGTGTAAGGTCTATTTTAATAAAACTACCAGAACCAAAATCCATCTTTATAATGCCTTCAAGTAGAACACATTTATTCTCGGCATTCTTAGGTTTCCCAAGTTCACTGCTTTTAAACATTTCAATAGATTTAGAAGATACCAGGACAGTCTTTCTTGATACGAGCCACTATATAGGCAGCCACATTGGTTATACCACCGTTTGTCTGTGTTTCGCAGTAGGCACCGTGCGCAGCTTTTGTAACCTTATCGAATTTGGCAACGCTACCACCACACCAGCTGAGAATTTGCATAACCTGAGGCACTGTTAATCCACGTTTTTGCAATACAGAGCACTTCTGAGCCACTATCGGCTTATCACTGTCACTCCATTCAGCTCCAATCTCCAAAGTCTTACCAGGAGCTTCTTTTTGCGTTTTCTTGGGAGTTACTACAGGCTCCTTAAAATCAATAGCAACCTGAGCAGGATTCCGAACGGGTAAAGCTTTAAAAACAATGCCTGTGACACGTTTGCCGCGCTTTTTGGTCTCATATCCATAACCTAGTTCAGCACACACCTTATCCAATAAACCACGTCTAAAATCGGCAAGATTGGGGTAGGTAGTCAAGTCATTCAGGATAGCAAGCCTCAGCTCTTCTACCTTCCAAACTTTCGGGGTATGGAGACTCTGATACGACTTCAGCAGCCACAGGAGCCGGTAGGTATGGGCATTCTTAAACCGCTTATCCTGCCAATCCAAAGTAGTATAGGTAACATCATTGGCCTTGTAATCTGTCAAGTGCTCTCTAACAGCCGGATTCCATGCCCCCACCACGTCTCCTGTCTGGTCCTCTATCTCCAAGGTTGCAAACAGGGACTCACCACCAGCAGCTTCATACTTTCGGCCTTTCAGACTCTCTATGGCATCTCTCACCAAGCTATAAGCCTGACCACTATAACTACTGATAACGTCAGGCACCATCCGTACTCGAATCTCCTGTAGTTCGCCCGCGCTCAGAGTTACAGCACGGAGGCAAGCCACAAATAGCCGCGCCTCAGTCACTGTCATAACAGGCTGATTTTCACGAATCACGGCGTTACTGATACAGGCTTGAGGCTTCATGGTAATACTGGTTGTGTGTGTTCTGGTACTGCAAAGGTAGAAACAATTCAGTACAATACAACACATATCATAAAAATATACCTTGCTTGCAGTATGATTAACCACTATTAGCAGTATATAACACCAGGACAAACAGTATATAAACAGCCTACTTACTGTATCATATACCAAGTAAAGCAGTACGATAGAACAAAAGTACCCTTATGATATATTGATTATCAAGTAGTTACTGGCCTTCGAAATAGGAAGAAAAGGAATACATTAGAATATAATCGAATGTCTATTTCGGATTTTTTGAATATTAATTGATTTGTTAAAATATTAGAAATCAAGTATCTTTACATTCTGATTTGCGTAAATTATCATCTATGGAAACTAACAATTTTGAGCGTTGGCTACCAGCTGCATTTAATCCAGGATTCGAAGTGTCGGATTTTGGTAATGTGCGTTTTGTTGATTCCAAAGAATTGTGTGAGTTGAGAAAAGGTGCAGATGGTTTTATTTATGCAAATCTAGACCTACCAGTACATTATTTAGTAGCTGGTACATGGCAACCACATTTAACAGGAGAAAAGCTGGTAGAGGGGAAATTTAAGGTGAAGCATATTGATGGAGACACAACAAATAACCAGTATGATAACCTATTTGCCTACATGCCTCAACTAACGCTCTTCTAACAGAACTCCACTCCTACTTATTGCAACAGTCCTAAGAGCCTCAACATTAACGTGTTGGGGCTTCTTTGTGCGTATGACAGTGGGCGACCTATGTAGGTACATATATTTTACACAACTGATTCTTCCCGACGTAGGCCACTCTACCCTTCCCGACGTGGGTTACATTAAAAATAAAATATTACTACCTGACAAATTGTCTCTAATTATTTTCAGTTTGCCCCTATCGTTATAAATAAAGTGAGTCCATATTTGTTCAAGAAAGTTATTGCTCTTAGCCGTTCTATCCTTTCTGTTATTCATAATACTTATTGAGCCGTTAGTTTGAAAGTGAGTTGGGTTTGTGATTCCCCGACTTGCTTTCTTCCTAACAAACCACAGAAATAAATTTTGAATAAAGACTATCGGCATAAAATAAAGACTGGTATTTTTGAATACAACCAACCAAACACACCAACAAGAAAATTAATTCTTTGCATATAGATTATTTCTGAATTAAGGCAGTAGTTCTCACTGTCTTTTTTTAGCAACCAAAGAATTTAATGCACACTAAAACATATTATATGAATGAAAAGGAAAACCTACTACAGATTCAGGAAATAACAGAGAATGACATTGAATTTTACATTGAGGGAGTTAGAGTATTAGCTAGACATAATCTGGTGCATTTTTACCCTAACCACTTAACACCAAGTACAATAAACTACTGGTTACTACAAAATAAGCCACCGTTTTACAAGTGTGGTATCAAATATTTCTATCCAAAACAGGTAATAGAAAAAATGCTTGGAATCCAGGCTCAGAGTACCCCGAAGTTCGCTTAAACTAATAGAGCCTAGGGTTTTTAACAAAATAAATTATGCAAGATTTAATCACAATCACACCTAATCCTAATGGAAATGGTCAGCAAGTAGTATCAGCAAGAGAACTACACACATTCTTAGAGTCCAAGCAAGACTTTTCAACTTGGATTAAGAATAGAATTAAAAAATACGGTTTCGTTGAAAATGTAGACTTTGAGGTTTACCATAATCTTGTGGAAAACCTTGAAGGAGGCAGACCTACAATAGAATATGCTCTCCTACTGGATACCGCCAAGGAACTATCAATGGTGGAGGGTAACGAAAAAGGACGTATTGCCCGACGTTATTTTATCCAGTGCGAAAAGCAACTAAAGGAGATAGCAGCTAAACCACAAAGTCAGCTGGATATTCTAGCAGGAGCAATCCAGGCACTACAGCACCAGGAGCAACGCATGGTAGCAGTTGAAACCGACGTGGCCGACGTTCAGCAGGAGGTTAAGCAATTACAACACGCCTACGAGAATAATGTAATTCCACTTGATTATTACGCTGTAGCAGGTTATTGCAAGAAACAGAAAAAAACTCTCACACCTGCCGACGTGCAACGTATGGGAAAACTAGCTACGGCACTGAGTAAGGATTCAGAATATCCAAAGCGTTTTATTCCAGACGCCAAATATGGTCAGGTTGGGGTTTACCATGTATCAGTATTGAAGTTGGTAACTGGTTTCTAATAATAGCTAAATCGAAAAGGGTGTTGTGAAAAATCAGCACTCTTTTCTTAAAACTCAAAACAAAAAAACAAATAATTATATGCAAGTTTCACAAAACGACGAAAAAGATTACAAGAGAGAAGTTGGAGATTTTACCGGATTGGCAGTATTGCAGGGTGGTAAACTATTGGTCACTGATTACATACCTAAAGAGGCGTGGGAATATTTCGTACCAAATGTTTTACTAACTGATAATGATTTCCCCCTAAGTCTCGCCTACATTTTTGAACTAGGTTGCCAAACACATAAAAAGGAAAGTTATGAGGCCGAAAATAAACTAGCTCTTTATGCTGACGCCGTTGGAAGCCATAAGCCCGGCACAACCCGACAAGAAAAAATTGATTGGACCAATAATATGTTGGAAGCAGAAGGTAGTTACACTATTGGTATTGCTGCTAGGATTCTAAGGCATGGAATCAGAGGCTTATTTAAGTTTCTAGTTGAACGCAAGATGTTAACCAAAAGCGGAGGACGTTATCATATTGCTGAAGCCTACAAGAATAGCGGATATTTTGCCTCTGTTGACCGCACAATTGAAATAACTAGTCCAGGTATGTATTTTCTGTGGCAGCAGCTAACAAAAGATAATCTAATTCCTCAGTACTAATGATAAACCAGCGTATTGAGTTAATGAAAATAAAACCAATCAAAGGAATAATTAAGAACCAAGTTTTCTCAGTGAAGATTAGTAATCACAGTCTTGGGCTACCACTTCAGGAAGATGATAACTACACGGTCTTTACGGATGGGACTGTTTATTCTGAGAAAAGGAGAAAGTATTTGAAACCTGGGACTAATAAAGGTGGGTATAAATATTTCGGAATCTGTACTAATGGTAAAAGTAAAAGTCAATTAGCCCACCGACTAGTAGCAAATACATTTATTCCAAATTTTAACGATTCCCCACAAATAGACCATATTGACCATAACAGACAAAATAACAATGTTAACAATTTACGTTGGGTTACTAATCAGAAAAATCAATTCAATACGAGTTCAGTTAAAGGTAGTAGTAGCCAATATGTTGGAGTTAGTTGGGCTAAAGATAGAGACAAATGGAAGGCTCAGATAGAAACAAATGGTAAAAATGAAAATCTAGGATACTTCAAAACAGAGATAGAAGCCCATGAAGCATATCAGACAGCTAAAGCCCAATTGCATAAAATCTAATACAAAATCAAAACCAAAATGACAAAAATTCAACGATTCTTAAACCAGGAATTCACTCCAACTGAAATTGAAAGCATGGAGACAGAATTGAAAAGCAAGAAAGGCTACCTGAAAATGTTACAAGACTCAGTGGTAGAAGCGCAAATTGAAATAAAGGCACTGGAAAATAAAATAGGCTTTGCAGCACTTTATAACTAATCATTTATGGCTGTTACCAGATTTGAGAGTATTTAGGTTTGGACTGTAACACCATTAAACATATAATATTATGACATACGACGAACTAAACAAACTAAGCATTGAAGAATTAACACTTAAATTACTCCAAGTGCGTGAAGAAAACGAATTACTTAACACAATTGACTCTGTAGAAGATATTGTATTCAACTTCACCAAAGATGGTCAAGAACATGAAATTCAGGCAAATGATATAATTGTTCGGAAAATGACACAAGAAGAACAGAGAATACATTTCTTACTTGATAAAAAGAAGCGTCAAGTTGCTGAATATGTTGCTGAAAATCTAAAGCACACTGATTTCTATAAGGAGATTGAGCAGCTAAAAGAGAATAATCAGCGCCTCCAAGACATTGTATTAAAGCTAAACACTAACTTATATGCAGTGTATAAAGATAGTGAGCTGAGAATCTACGAAAAAGAGGATAAAACCACATACCACGACTAGGAATATAAACTTTTCTAGAATCTTACTCAAACGCTGGAAAGAAACATTTGGGGAAATCTGAATACTAACTCTGAATTATTCTAAAAGGTTTTGATTCTGATTAATAGAGCCACATTGTTACAATAAAAATAATTAATTGGCGCGGTTTTCAAAATTATAATGTTCTTCGAAACATAAACTGCGGCTTGACAATGGTTATTTGATTGCCATACATTTGTAATATCAAAACGGGATTACAAGGCTACTGGTACTAGTCTTAATAAATAAAAACACTTTTCGGAGTGTAATAGGTTGGTTGAATCGAGTGTACCAGACTCTTTTCTTCCAACCTTTTTCTTTTTCACCTAACTCAATAAAACAATGTACAACACGATTTTTCGGAATACTTATTTGCTGGATAAGATGGTTCAGGAAATGCCAGATAGAGTCAAAGTCTATAAGCACGACGCACCAGACTTAGCCGACGCTATAGAGCAACTTCACAAAGGTCCTGAGGCTGTAGAGTTCTTATGTGACCCTCAGCATACTTTCGTGGCATACTTTTCTAGTCAACATGGTATAATGGTCAATCTTATGGACTAGCCTCCCTCCTACCCCGACGATGCAACAAAACCGGCCATGAGTAGCCGGTTTTTGCATTTATAGCCTCACCACGCGACGTTCAGCACCCGTAGAAGGGAATCACATTACCGACGCCGCGAACGTGCAGCACAGAGAAACAGTTTTCCCGACGTAGTTTGTTGGTACTGATATAGTTAAAATACAATCTCAGAGACTCAAAACTTAGGACCACCGATTGTAGAAAATAAGACCACCAATACTGAAATAGTGGTCATAATCTATTTTTAATGTAACAACGCCTTATCTTAACTAACTAATAACTAACACTATATACTACACTAACTTCCCTGAGTCCAAAAATTGGAGGGAAATTCCATTCAAAAAGCGGGAAGGAGTAAAATAGACTGTCATCCTGAAGCCGGCCAGATACCGTAGCACGCCGGCCCGTTTCTTAACAACGAACAAGGGGTGATAAGGTCCTTCGCCGGACGCAGGATGACAGAATTTTTCGAGGGAAGAGCTGCTACAGAATGTCAGCCGAAATGCCCCGGTCGTGAATGGCGGTGCACATGCCGGCCAGCTCATCGTAGGCGCCGTGCTTCACAGTGCATTTGCCTTTGTAGTGAATCAACAGCGTGCACTGCTCGGCCTGGTCAGGCTCGTGCTGGCACACGTCAATCAGGGTTTTAATAACGTGCTCAAACGTATTGACATCATCGTTGTACACGACCAAGTCGCGCACGTCAATGGTTTCTTCTAAGAGCAGTACGTCCTCGTCGTAATCGATTTGCGGGTTGCTATGCATGGGGCAAATTTACGAAAAAACCAGGCAAAAGGTCAACCTCAGCTACGTGTTTCTACGCAGATAACATCCTGAAAGGCTGCGCAGTTGCTAGTCCCTTCCTCTATTTGAAGCGCAGCTCACCAGGAATACGCTTCTCCCAGTGTCTTGCTACCACATGGAGGAAGTGGGTGTTGGCCGTAACGGGTCCTGCCTACCTTCGCGTCGTGGCAGTACCGTCGGTCCGAAGCTTAGCCTCAACTTATCCGTTTTTAATTCTTCCTTTTAATTTTTTAATTACCTCTCATGCCCGTTCCATCCGCTGAGTTTAAGAAGGCGCTGAAACGCCTCACCGACAAGGAAAAAGAAGCCCTGCTCCTGCGCGCCGCGCGCCGCGACGCCGAGCTATACGATACGCTTCGCTTCGAGCTACTTTCTGATGTGACGGTGGAAACAGTATATGAGCAGGCTTCGGATCAGATTCATGAGCTGTTTGCGGTAGGCGCTACCGGGCGCCTGCTCAACCGTAGCCTCACCAAAGCTCTTAGCAAAGCCACGAAGGAGGTAGCCCGCGCCCGTCGCATCACCAAAGACAAGCGCCTGGAAGTCGACCTGAACCTGTATATCCTGCGGCATATTTTCGCCAACTATACGGGGCAGTTTGAGAGTCCATTTGCAGGCTTTTATACCGCTACCGCCCGGCTGGCAGCTCGCACCACCACGCTGGTGCGTACCAACTTGCACGAGGATCTGTGGTTGGAATACAAGGCCGACCTCGATTTGTTTTTACAGCAGCTGCATGCCCGTAGCAAAAGCCACAGCCTGCGGTTTGAGCTGCCACACGAGCTAGCCTTACCCCAGTAAGCGCCTACCCTACCCTACCCTACCCTACCCTACCCTACCCTACCCGCCAGTATCGGGGGTGTGGGAGCAACAATCCAGCTGCCTGTTGCCCGCTTTATGCTGTTTACCCGTGGGTTGCCTACTACTCTGACTACTGCTTATTTGCTTCATTTCCAGTTAGCAACAGCTTATTTAGTACTACCTGCGTAATAACGAGCCATGCTATAAGACGCAAAAGCCCCGCTACTAGCATAGTAGCGGGGCTTTTGCTTTTTACGTCTTGTGCTATTCTACTTGGCAATTACGTTGAAGCTCAGCGTAAAGTCATCGTAGATAGCTTTGTCGCCGATGCCTTCGAAGAACGACTTCGAGCCGTATTTGATGTCGTACTTGGTGCGGTCAACAGTGGCAGTACCGCTGGCAGCAGCTACGCCGTTTTTCACGCCTACCTTGGCAGGGAAGGTGATGCTGTTGGTTTTGCCTTTGATGGTTAGGTCGCCGGTGATGTTGGCGTTGTTGGCATCAGCTGCGGCACCTTTGATATAGGCTACTTTCGTGATTTTGAAGGTAGCAGTTGGAAACTTAGAAGTGCTGAAGAAATCATCCGAGTTGATGTGGCCCATAAACTTGGTGTTGCTATCGGCATCTTTGATATCGGTGGTCTTTACTGTGGTCATGTCCACCGTAACAGTACCGCCTACCAACTGATTACCGTTCACCATCAGCTCACCGCCCGTAAACTGAGCCGTACCATTGTGGCCGTGCGTTACGGCTTTACCTTCCCAACCCAGGGTGCTGAGTTGCGGCTGTACTTTGTAGGTCTTAGCGGCAGCTTTTTCCACTCGAACAGCGTTGGTGCCAGGAGCAGCAACAAAAGCAGAAGTGCCGAGGAAAGTGGCGGCCACGAGAGCCGACAAAACGATTTTTTTCATGATGAAAAAAGGAGTGAATGTGACTGAAAGCCGTCAGTCCCGGAGTTTATCTAGTAAGTCGCTGAGTTGCTCGGCTTCGGCCGCGCTCAGCTTCTGTAACACGGTATTTTGTTCTTCCAACGCGGGCTGCATGCTTTCTAGCAACGCTAGGCCAGCGTCGGTGATGCGGATGTCCACGGCACGACGGTTGCTCGGGCATACTGTGCGCGTCACGAACTGCTTGGCCTCTAGCTTATCCACAATGCGCGAGGCGTTACTGGTCTTATCCAGCATCCGCTCTATCAGCAGATTTACAGTGGCTGGCTTGGGGTGCTGCCCCCGCAGAATGCGCAGTATATTATATTGAGGCCCAGTGATACCGTACTCGCGGAAAGCCGAGGCTTGCCGCAACTCCAGCCACCCAGCTGTATATAAGAGGTTAATCATCACCTTCTGATAGGAGTCCTTGAAAACCGGCTGTTTGATGGCATCCTCTATCTTCATGGCTGACATAAGTTACGCGGCGAATGAACGATACAAATGTATGTACATACATTTAATGTCGCAACATATTTCGCAAAAAAATTTCTCTACCTACTACTCCGTCCTTGTATTGTACCGTTGCGTAGAGGAGACTTTCTCACTCTCAACTGCAACGTATGCGCACGTTTCTTTCCCTTTTGCTAATGGGTAGTATGCTGACAGCCACACCGTTTGCAAAAGCCCAGAATAAAACTCCCCGCGTCCGGCCTGTGGGTGCAGTCGCCTACGGCATAGGAGCCCAGTTTCTGTTTCGCAATGGAGAGGTAGTGCTTCATCAAGATAATAATTATCAGCCGCTCACGAAAAACATCCGGCTAGCCAACGGCACCAAAATAAATTACAAAAGTGGCATTGTGGAGCTTCCCAGCGGCAAAATGACGACCCTGCACGAAGGAGACTACGTGAACAGTACAGGCAACATTGTATTTGCCACGCCAAGCAGTGCCGCCGCGGCCCGTCACGATACCGTTGGTGCCACGGCGGCCCGCTTTGAGCAGTATGTGGAGCGGGGCCAAGTGGTACCTCTACCCGATTTACAAGCGCAACTGAGCCGCCAGCGTCAGCAGTTGCAGCTTATGGAGCAAAAAGTACGGCTGCTCAACCAAAAAATTGACCTACTCTCCCGCCAGCCTACCTCGCCCAATACCCGTCAGCTCGACCAGCAACTTAAAGAGCTGGACCAGCAGCTTCAGCAAGTAGCGAAATAGTGAAAAGGTGAAGTTGTGAGTTTGTAGGTAATGAGAAGTGAAAATGCGTGTCATCCTGAGCTTGCGAAGGACCTTATGCCCGCAGAACGAGTCGTTGGTACGCCTGTCATTCCAGCGTGATAAGGTCCTTCGCAAGCTCAGGATGACACCCGTATTGTTACTCACTACTTACAAGCTCACAACTCCGCCATTTCTAACTCTCCATCCTGCTCGCGTACTAGCCCAAACGGTTCGTCGCGCAGAATTAGGAAGCCGTCCAGGTCGCATACATCGGCTAGGGCACTTACCTGCAGGGCCGACCAGATGCCCAGTGAGGTTTCGACCATGCAGCCCAGCATGGTTTGCAGGCCATGAGCGCGGGTTTGCGCAAACAGCTGTAGGCCATTATAATAACCGCCGGCCTTCATCAGCTTCATATTTACGCCATGAAACTGCTGGGCAATAGCCGCAAAATCGGCCGTATCGGTCACCGACTCATCGGCAAACAGGGGGTAGGGCGTGCGGGGACGCAGGTATTCGTAGTCGGTGGTGCAGGCGGCGGGTAGGGGCTGCTCCAGCAGGCGCACGCGCAAGCCCGGCAACTGCCCGATTTTCTCCAGGAACAGCAACAAAGCATCGGCATCGGCCCAGGACTCATTGCCGTCAATCAGCAACAGGTGCCCCGGTGCGGCGCGCACTACCTCCCGCAGCAGCTCGTAGCCACTTTCCTGGTTCACTTTGATTTTCAGCAGAGGAAAGCGCTGCATGGCCTGCTCCTGCATAAAGCCAGCCACAGCGCCCGGTTCCATAATGGGTAAGGAAAACGCGGTGGGCGTACGTGCTGCCGGCGCGGGTACGCCCAGCAGCGCAGGCACCGACTGCCCCAATCGTGCCGCCTCGCGGTGCAGATAGGCCGACTCTAAGGCAAAGCGCAACGCGTGGGCGGGTGGGTAGGCCGTCAGTAAGGCTTGCAGTTCCGCCAAGCTGCTCACACGGCCCAGCCCCACTGCCAGCAGCTGCCCAAACTCCTGCAACAGCCGCTCCGGCGACTCCCCGTAGCGCACGTTGGGCGCCGCCTCGCCCCTACCCTGGTACTGCCCCTGCCCATCAGTAAGCTGTACCACTAGATTGGTTTTGCTGTCAGAAGCGTTGCGGGCAATTTTCCAGGTATAGCGCAGGGGCAATAGCAGGGGTGTAAGGGTCCAGATCAGCATATAACCAGAGGAAACGAAAACTTATTCAGGGCGCGGGCGGTGAGTTTCACAAAGAACTGCAACCTTTTTATGGAAAGAAGCTCTCTACTTTGTGAATAGTATTTAGCCTTTATTTTTCTTTCTTTTTCCTCGCAATGCCATAATTTTAAACCTCAGAAAGTGGTGTGCGTATATGGCAGCAGGTGGCGTTGGAATATTACAATTGCAAGATAATATAGTTGGATTTTGGGTTGTTTCTCGCTTGCCTTTTTACTCCTTCACGTTTGCCGTTTTCTGCCCTCTACGTCTTTTCCACCCAGATTATGAAAATTAACTTTTACGCTTTTTTTCGTTGGCTACAATCAGCAAAGTATATAGCATTATCTGTATTCTTTTGCGTAAGTATTCTGTCGCCTTTGTTTACGTGGGGTCAGACTACTCCAGCTACTGACTGCGAAGCGGGCTTATTGGCTACCTATTACCGGGGGTATTTCTACGATGACTTGTCTTTTTTTGCGCGAGCAAAGCCAGGTATTGTCAATCGTGCCGTGAATGAGCTAAACTTTCCGTTTGGGCAGACGGATATGTTCAACGTGGGCGATGTAGCCGTCTACAACTCCCCCGGCAACCCTGACGAGTTCAGCGCTACGTATACTGGTAAGCTATATGCTCTCACGGGCGGCACCTACACGTTCTACCTCGGTTCCGACGATGCCGCTTCCGTTTGGTTTGATCAGGACACGCAGCCTACGGTCGTCAATGTTGGCGACGCGCACGGCTACCGCGAGGCCACGGCCACCAAAAAGCTCAGTGCTGGTTTTCATACCATACGGGTATTCTACGGCGAGCATGGTGGCAGCCAGGGGCTGGTACTGCGCTACGACGGCCCCGACATGATACAGCAAGTGGTCCCCAACGGCGTATTATATACTAATAGAAACGGCAACCCCTCTCCTGTCCTCACCGAGTTTGAGCTGAACAGTGTAGGCCAGCAAGTGCAACTGCATTGGACCACCGCCACGGAGCACCACAGCAAATCCTTTGTAGTAGAGCGCTCCTCCGATGGCGTTACGTTTGAGGAAATTGGTAGCCTGGCTGGCGCCGGCACATCCACGCAGGCCCACACCTACGACCTGATTGATCAGCGTGCTCCGCTAGGCACCACCTACTACCGCTTGCGCCAGCTTTGCGGTACCCAGGCTGTGTATTCCCCTATCAAAGCAGTGGAGGTGAAAGAGGTGCCGCTACAAGTAAGCCTGTATCCTGTTCCCAACAACGGCACCTTCTACTTGCGCGTGCAGCCGGCCCTACCCCAAACTGCCACCCTAGAGCTATGGGATGCCAGTGGCGTGCGGGCGTATAGTGCCCCCCTACCCATCACCGGCCAGCCCGACGTTCAGGTTTCGCCCAACGTGCCCATCGGCCTGTATACGCTACGCCTCCAGATGGCCAACAAAACTATTGTGCGGCGGATTGTGATTGGGCACTAGCCGAGTGCTGGGGCGCCACGCGCAAAGGAGTATATTTGCTGACTTTCCGTCGCCAAGTATTTTCCTTTTTTGCTGCTGATGAAGTTTTCTCCCCTGGTTCTACTCACCCTCGTTTTATTTCTACTAGCCGGCCTGCTCACGGCCGGTCAAGCGTACGGCTGGCTCACGCTGGCTCCGGTTGTGCCCCTGGTGGCACGCTGGCTGGCCTTGGTAGCGCTGGGCGTACTGGCAGCCCGCCGCCGCTCACTCACGTTCTGGATTGTAGTCAGCATGTTTGTGGGAGCCGAGTTTGGGCACGACTTCCCAGCGGCAGCCGTCAACATGAAGGTGCTCAGCGACGCCTTCCTGCGCTTAGTAAAAACGATTATTGCCCCGCTGGTATTCGCCACCCTAGTAGTAGGTATTGCCGGCCACGCCGACCTGAAGCAGGTAGGGCGCATGGGCGTGAAAGCGCTGATATACTTTGAGATAGTTACCACCTTCGCGCTGTTTATCGGGCTGGCGGCTATCAACCTCACGCAGGCCGGAGCGGGCATCAACCGCGGCGCTATTGCCGCCGACACCGAAAAGCTGGAAACCGTCAACCAGACCACCAGCGACATTATCCTGCATATTTTCCCCGAGAATATTGCCAAGTCGGTGGCCGAGGGACAGGTGTTGCAGGTGGTTATCTTCGCCATCATTTTCGCCATTGGTCTGGCCATGGTGCCCTCCAAGCACCGGCAACCCATGCTCAGCTGGACAGAAAGCCTATCGGAGGTGATGTTTAAATTCACCAACGTGGTCATGTTTTTTGCTCCCTTTGGGGTAGGCGGCGCCTTGGCCTACACGGTGGGCAAGATGGGCTTCGGACCGTTGGTAAATGCCTTTCAACTGCTGCTCACACTCTACGGCGCCCTTATAGCCTTCCTGCTGCTGATCCTGCTACCCGTGGCCCTTATCGCGCGCCTGCCCGTAAAGCGCATTGTGTCGGCTATTGCCGAGCCGGTTAGTATTGCCTTCGCTACTACCTCCTCCGAAGCTGCCCTACCCCGCGCCATGGAGGCCATGGAAAGCGTGGGCGTACCGCGCCGCATTGTAGCCTTCGTGATGCCCACGGGCTATTCGTTCAACCTCGATGGCACTACCCTCTACCTGTCTCTGGCGGCCATTTTTGTAGCCCAGGCCGCAGGTATCGAGCTGTCGCTTGGGCAGCAGTTGGTGATGGTGTTTACGCTAATGCTCACCAGCAAAGGCGTGGCCGGCGTGCCGCGCGCTTCCCTGGTTATTCTGCTGGCTACCGTTTCTTCCTTCAATCTACCCTCTTGGCCGGTCTTCATCATCCTCGGTATCGATGCGCTAATGGATATGGCCCGTACCGCCGTAAACGTGATGGGCAACTGCCTAGCCTCGGCGGTGGTAGCCCGCTGGGAAGGTGAGTTTATCGACAATTACGTGGCCCCGGAGCCCGTAACGGAACTGGCCGAAGCCGATAGCACACTGGCTCATTCAGGCCACTAGTCTTGTTTGCCGCCTCCATACGCTCCCTCATTCAATCGGGCTTTCCGGTGACTGAGGGAGCGTTTCGCATTTCTAGTTGATGCTTAATTGAATAGGGACGGTCCGATTTCCAAATGGAAAAGCGTCTTAAGTCCGAATCCTACCCTGTATCGAAAAAGTCATACTATACTTTGCACTTATCAAATATTAATTTTTAAGTATTAAACAATCTATCTGATACGTAAAGGGCTGGCATACAAGGTGCGTAGAGAGTTTCTATCTTCGACCTTCTATTCGCCTGAACTATGTACTCTTCTCTGGTTTCTCGCTCTTTGCATTTGATCTTACCGCTCACGCTGCTGCTTATCGGCTGCCGCTCAGCTAGCCAGATTATGGCAAAAAGCGAGGTCAACATCATCGAAAACCGGTTGCCAGCACTAGAGCTGGCCGTAGACCCCGGCCCGCTAATGGCTACCGAAGGCGCCTACCCCGACGACCCCGAGAAGCTGTTCGATACGGAGATGAAGCGCAACGTGCTAGAGCCCACTGATAGCACAGTATTCGGCTACGCCAAATTGCAAGTAATTAAGGCCGACGTTACGCGCAAGGGCAAGGGCTTTCAGGCCTTACAGATGCTAACGTTGCTGACCCCCAGCTTGCTGGGCCTACCCCTCGAAAACTACTGCACCGATATTCAGGCTGAAGTACAGATTATGGATGCCCAAGGCCACGTGCTGGGCACTTACACCGGCTCGGGTAAGTCGAACGTGCGGGTGGCCATGTACCACGGCTACTCTCAGAGCAAGGCCCCGCGCCTGGCCGACGTAGAAGCCCTGCGGCAGGCGCTCAGCCAGATTCGTCCGCAGCTGGCCGAAGATGCTGACACCCTGCGCCAGCAGCTGCTGCACACGGGCCCAGTAGAAACCATTATTGGCGCAGCTTATTAATAATTACTGCCGCTTGTCAAGAAACACCAGCGCCGCCCCGACGATTGTTGGGGCGGCGCTGGTGTTTCTTGACTACCCTTACTGACAGAACAGTGGCGTGCCGAAGCAATAATCCTTACCTCTGCAACGTACATAGGCATCCGGCACCGGCTGCTTATCTTTGTCCTGTTATGCTACGCACCTCCTTTTCCTGGCTGTTTCTTTCTCTTCTTGCTTTTGCTACGGCGGCCTGCTGCGGCAGCGTCGCCTGTGATAATCGGGAAAAGAATGCTGATACGCTATTTTTTCGGTTTGCACCTTCGGTGACAGACGAAGCTATTGAAACCGTGTATATCGTCCGAACTTATACGCCTAAGCCCAACGCTATTCCAACACCTACTCCTGGCCCTCCAGTGCGCGATACTGCTCGGTTGATAAGCACAGCCGCTGATTCATCGACAAACCGCAACCTCGCCATCGGTAATAATACCCCGTTTGTAGCCACGGCTAACCGTAAGCTCAATGCTTACACGTACGAGATTTACACGCCGAATCCGGCTGATACCACTGGCAAAACTAAAGTACTGCGTTTCGATATTACAAACGTCCAATTGCAAGGCGGGTTCAACGATGAAGATGGCTGCTGCACTTATTACATGAATACGCTTAAAACCATAGATCTTTATAACGGCAGAACGCTACAATCCGGCATCGACCTCAACAAAATATCCTATGCTCCGCTAGTACCCTAACTGAGGGTAGGCGAACTGCACGGTTTCTTCGTATATAGTACAGCTACTCTACTAGTGGCCTGCCTACGGAAACCGATATGCTGAAAGAACTCGTCTCCCCCATCGAAAGTACTATTTTCCCTTTCCACACTACGCTCAGCCTAGAACCGCTGATTACGTACTGGAAAAGCCGGGAAAACGATTCAAACGCTGGCCTCGCACAATTGGCTCGTAGTATTGGCGAGCAGGTGGCCCAAGAGCCCTGGGCACATGGCCCTATTACGGACCCTCATGCCGTAGAATGTGGTTGCCACCTGATTGAAACGCTGATGATGGCCGTGTTTCCGCCGGCTTCCTTCTCCACGGATATCAGCGGGGCTGTTCCGCCGTTTCAGCGCCGCAGCTTCTACTATACGCCTTTGTTTGGGGAGGTGCTGCTGAATGCCAACGACATCATCAAGCAGCCGCTCAACATCGACAGCCGCCATATGGAAATATATCTGGCGCGCATGGCCTATCATCTCATCCTGAGCAAGATATACGATGTAGAGCTACCAAAGAACGATACGCTGGTGTTTACGGTACCCGATTATAGCATCGGCCTGTACCGGCACTACGGCGTCGATTTTAACTCCACCTTCCTGAATGTAAAGCTGGTAGGTGAGCGGCCCGAGCTGACTGAAGAGCAGATTGATTTGCTGCTGCACAATATGCACCGCCAGGATTTGTGGCGGGAGCTGCTGCCGCCCGAGCGCTTCGAGTTGGAAGGCTTCAACATCCTGCACTTGGTGGACGTGACGGACCAGGAAATCCTGTCGGAATTGAAGTACGACTTGCTGGAGCGCGACGTGTTGCAGGCCTCCGACCGGCTGGAGCAGATTCAAGAGAAGCTGCGGGTGCTGTTTAAGCGGCCGTTTTTGCAGCTGGGCATTGCCGCCTACGACGAGAACAAGCAGGCTTTTGTGGACTTCGGCCGCAAAATCAACCACAGCTTCCTAACCAAGCAGCTCAACAACCAACAGGCCGGCGCGGGTTTTCACCAAATCTACTCCCAACTGTTGCAGGACCGCCAGCCACTGATTCTGGAAAACGTAGAAACGGCTGATATTCCGGAAGACTTGCGACAGCAGATCCGTAGCATCGGTATCAAAAGCGCCATCCTGGCCCTCCTACCCTACGGCGACGATACCGTGGGCCTGCTGGAGCTGGGCTCCCCTAATGTGGGTGACCTAGACGAATTCAGCTTGGAAAAGGTGAATCAGTTTGTGCCGCTGTTTGCGGTGGCCGTGAAGCGCAATGCCGAGGACATGCAAAACCGCGTGCAAGCCATTGTGAAGGAGAAGTTTACGGCCCTGCATCCTACTATGGAGTGGCGCTTCAACGACGCCGCTCTGAACCTGCTGGAGAAGATTGAAGCCGGCAACAAAAGTGCTGAGATGGAGGATATTGTCTTCCAGGAGGTGTATCCGCTGCATGGCTCCTGCGACATTCGCGGCAGCAGCACGGCCCGCAACGAAGCCGTGCAGGGCGACCTGATTGAGCACCTTACACTGGCCAACAAAGTGCTCAAAAAGGCTTCCGAGTTTCAGCAGCTTCCTATTCTGGATGAGCTGAAGTTTTACGTGGAAAAAAACCTGAAGCGGTTGCAGCAGGGGATTGTTTCGGGCGATGAGGTGAGCATCTTCGACTCGTTGAAATCGGAGGTAGAGCCCCTGTTTGAGTATTTCGCGCAGAACACGTTAGAATTGCGCCCCGTCATTGCGGAGTACTGGAACAACATCGACCCTGTGCTGGGCATTCTGTACAAGCGGCGCAAGGCGTTTGAGCGCAGCATTACCCTGCTCAACGATACGGTAAGCGACTACCTCGACGAGGAAGAGCAGAAAGCGCAACAGATGTTTCCGCACTACTTTCAGCGCTTCAAGACCGATGGGGTGGAGCACAACATCTACGTGGGTGCGTCGCTGGTAGAGAACAAGCCGTTTGACTTGGTATTTCTGAAAAACCTGCGCCTGTGGCAGTTGCTGGTGATGGTGGAAATTACGCGCCGCACCGCCGCCCTCAAGGCACACCTACCCGTGCCGCTCGATACCACGCAACTTATCCTCATCCATGGTCAGCCGCTGGCCATTCGCTTCCGGCAGGACGAGCGCCAGTTTGATGTGGACGGCGCCTACAACATCCGCTACGAAATCATCAAAAAGCGCATCGATAAGGCCACAATTCTGGGCACTGGCGAACGACTTACGCAGCCCGGTTGCATTGCCTTGGTATACGCCCAACAGCGCGAAGCCGACGAATACTTAGAATACCTCGATTACCTCCAGGACCGCGGCCTATTGGAACCCGAGATAGAGGAGCTGGAGCTGGAAGAGCTGCAAGGCGTGAAAGGCCTGCTCGCGTTGCGGGTACGAGTGAAGTTAGAAGAACAGAGTAATTAGAAAACCGCCTGTCCTCCTGAGCTTGCGAAGGACCTTCTCACGGTAGAACGAGTCGTTATTACGATAGTTGTTCACGCGTGAGAAGGTCCTTCGCGCTGCTCAGGAGGACAGGCGGTTTTTGGACAAACTCTATCCTACCCTCTTACTTCCGCTTGGGCTTGATGGTGGTACCAAAAGCGCCTTTCTGCTCGAAGGATTTAATTACTTCATCCTCTACCGGCGTGCGCTGCACTACGGGGTTGTTGGCCCAAAACTCGGGGTCGTACTTGGCTTGGCGGATGGTTTCGCGGTCTTTTTCGTCCAGGGTGCCGCGCTCGTAGGCAATACCGGTGGGCTTGCGGTTGGTGTCGTAGAAGAAAGTGAACGACGACACGTCGAGCTTGGTGGTAGGCGTACCGGGGCGCAGTACGTCCGCCGTTAGGTTGACCTTCATGTAGTCAAGCGGCGACACGGGGTCGGGCGTGTTCTGAAAGCTGAGGTCAAACGTCAACTTCGTGTTTTTCAGCTTGTAGGTAGGGTTTTGCGAAGCCGATGTATAGTTGGGCGAGGTGATGGTGAAGCGCACCACTTTGTAGGTATCCGTATCAACCCAGATGGTGCCGTTGGCCTGGTAACCTTCCACCTCGGGGCGGGTTTCGAAAGTGATTTCAGCTACATTGGCATCGCCTTTTTCCAAGATACCCTGTAGCTCCACGTAGTAGTTTTTCACCGCATTCGGGCTCAGCAGAGCCAGCGACACGGTGCTATCGGCATTGGGGTTGTAAAGGCCATAGCCTTTGGTGTTAAAGGAAAAGTTGGTGAAGTTGAGCAGCGCCTGCTTGGCGGCAAAGCGCCCTTGTGCTGTGGTGGTTCCCTCAATCCGAGCGTTGTTAGACTTCACGTTCCAGATCATTTCCTGCAACTCAGTAGGCTCCGCGCCGATGCGCGTCACCTGCCGGTAGTAGGCCTTGCCGTAAAATTTCTTGTCGTAATTCTCAGCCATGTGGCGATAGGCGCGGTCTACCAATTGAAAGGCATAGCTGCCTACCTTCACTTCGGGCAGCGTCACGGTGGCTGAGCCCAAGAGCACCTCAAAGGGCTTTTGCGTGCTGGTGACCACCAGCGTATCGCGCAAGTGACCAATTTCGGAGAAAATGACGCGCTGCGGCAGCGACGGCAGGTTCAGGAAAAACTGGCCGTCGGCGTTGCTGGCCGTACCCAATGACGTGCCCGGAATACCGATACTCACGAAGGGAATCGGCTCCTTAGTTTCTTTATCGAGGACAGAGCCGCGCAATTGGTATTGCGCCTGCGCGGCGCTGCTGCCTAGCAGCAAGAAAAAACCCATGAGCGCGAGCAGACGGGCAGCGGTAACAGCAAAGATGTTTGAACGAGCCAAAGCAAAGGAAGATTAGATGAACGAGCGTCTGGCTACAACGCCAATAAAGCATGCAGCCGTACGCCGCCCCGCAAAATACGGGCCGCACCCTCAATAAGAAGGTGAAAGGGTGAGTTTCGATGTTCTCTCATCCTGAGCTTGCAAAGGACCTTCTCACACGTGAACGACAAGCGTACCAACGACTCGTTCTGCGGGCATAAGGTCCTTCGCGCTGCTCAGGATGACAGAACATCAAAACTCACCCTTTCACCTTCTCAATCTCTCACAAACATCCCCTTTCACTACTTCCCTACCCTGGCGCGCACATGGTAGGCGGCTTGCACCATGTTGCGCAGGGCGGCTTCGGTTTCGGGCCATTTGCGAGTTTTCAGGCCGCAGTCGGGGTTTACCCATAGATTTTCGGCTGGTAGAAGCGTTTGCGCTTTTTCCAGCAACGCTACCATCTCAGTGGTGCTGGGCACGCGGGGCGAATGGATGTCGTACACGCCCGGCCCAATCTGATTGGGATATTGAAAATCGGCGAAGGCGGCCAGCAACTCCATCTGCGAGCGGGAGGTTTCCATGGTAATCACGTCGGCGTCCAGCTCGGCAATGGCAGGAAGTATTTCGTTGAACTCCGAATAGCACATGTGCGTGTGAATCTGGGTTTCGTCGCGCACGCCGGCAGCGGCTACCCGAAACGCCTGTACGGCCCAGGCCAGGTAGGTAGGCCAGTCGGAGCGGCGTAGGGGCAGCCCTTCCCGAATGGCAGGCTCGTCAATTTGAATCAGCTGAATACCAGCTTTTTCCAGTGCAAGCACTTCTTCGCGAATGGCCAGCGCAATCTGCAAGGCGGTAGTGGCCCTTGGCTGGTCGTCGCGCACAAACGACCATTGCAAAATGGTTACCGGTCCCGTCAGCATACCTTTTACATATTGCTGGGTCTGGGCCTGCGCGAAGGTGCTCCAGGCCACAGTCATGTCCTGCGGGCGGTGAATGTCGCCGTACAGAACAGGCGGTTTCACGCAGCGCGAGCCGTAGCTCTGCACCCAGCCGTTTTTGGTGAAAGCAAAGCCGTCGAGCAGCTCGCCAAAGTACTCCACCATATCGTTGCGCTCAAACTCACCGTGCACCAGCACATCCAGCCCTACCTCTTCCTGCCAGCGAATCACGTCGATGGTAGCGTTCTGCAAGGCTTCATCGTACTGCTCGCTGCTCAGTTCTCCTTTCTTGAAGCGGGCACGCAACTGCCGGATGTCCTCGGTCTGCGGGAAGGAGCCGATGGTAGTCGTGGGGAACAACGGCAGTTGCAGGTGCTCCTGCTGCCGGGCCTGCCGCACCGCAAACGGGCTCCGGCGGCGCGCATCTGCCTCCGTAACGGCGGCGGTACGCTCCTTGATATGGGTACGGTGGATACGCTCCGACTTGCGGCGGCTATCCAGCGCCTGTTGGTTTTGGCGTAGCAGGTCCTGAGCACTATGGTCTGCAATCTGACGCAATTCTTCTACTTCGCGCAGCTTCTGCTTCGCAAAGGCCAGCCAGTTCTTAATTTCCGGCGTCAGCGTCGCGTCGTTGGTTTCCAGGTCCAGGTCGCAGGGGCTGTGGAGCAACGAGCAGCTGGGCGCCAGCAGCACCCGCTCGGTGCCCAGCGCTGCTACTGCTTTTTCAAGCAGCGCCAACGACGCCTGGTAGTCGTTCTTCCAAATATTGCGGCCATCTACCACGCCCAGCGACAGGCTTAGCCACTGCGGCACCAGCGGCAGCACAGCATCCAACTGCTCTGGCGCCCGCACCAGGTCTAGGTGCAGGGCGCTGATGGGTAGGCTCACGGCCAGCTCGGCATTGTCGCGCAGGCCTTCGAAGTAAGTGGCTACAAGTAATTTGAGCCCGGGGCAGCTGCGCGCCAGTTTGGCGTAGGCAAACAGGTAGGCGTCTTTTTCAGCAGATGTTAGATCAAGAGCTAGGTAGGGCTCGTCGAGCTGCACCCAGGTGGCACCGTACTGATGCAGCTTGGTTAGCACCTCCACGTACACGGGCAGCAACCGCTTCAGCAACTCAATCCGGTGGAAGCCCTCTTCCTTTTCCTTCCCCAACAGCAGGTAGGAAACCGGCCCCAGCAGCACCGGCTTGGGCGTGGTGCTGAGCGTGTTGCGTGCGTGAATGAACTGATCGAAAATGTGCTCCGAAAACAGCCGAAACTCCTGGTCGGCCGTGAACTCGGGCACGAGGTAGTGGTAGTTGGTGTCGAACCACTTCGTCATCTCCATCGCCGTGATGTCGAGGCCATTGCGCTGGTAGCCACGGGCCATGGCAAAGTATAGATCCACCGCGGTGTTCTGCGGATTTTCACTGAGCACGGGCGTGTAGCGCCTGGGAATGGCCCCTACCATCAAGCTGGTATCCAGCACCTGATCGTAGTAGCTGAAGTCGTTGCAGGGAATCAGATCGAGGCCGGCTTCCTGCTGCAACTGCCAGTTGTGTTGGGCAATGTGGCGGGCGGCGGCCTGCAATTCGGACAGCGTCAGCTGGCCCGACCAGTATTTCTCACTGGCCTTTTTCAGTTCGCGTTGGCTACCAATGCGCGGGTAGCCGAGGTTGTGCGTAAGCATAGTGCTTAGGGTGAAGGGAACAATAAATGGATTTATTGTTCTCGCAACGAGTACGTTACGCGCCCAACACAGTGTATGGCCTACCCTGCACCCTACCGTCCGGCGTGCATACGCACGCGCCAGCCTCCACCTCGCGGAGACTCTTAAGAAGACAGCAGTATGCAATTGACCAGACTACTGCTTCAGAGCGCGGAAGCATACGTCAAGGCGTAGAAAGGCAAGTCTCCTGGCTTGTACCATTACGATCATCCTTCTCATTCTGCCTGGCAGAACAATGGACGTGCTACGGATCGTAACTTGTTTGGGTACTTACAGTTGCGCGACAGCCCGTGATTCACACACGGTTCCTTATTAATTCCGGTATTACCCGAAAACCCCTCTACGGCAATTGATATTGCAAAGAACTAAGGGCAATGATACGCGAAATTTCCGGCGCAACAACTCGCAGGCTAGTTGGTTGCTAGTAGTCCTACCCCTTACCCCTACCTCACAGGGAACCTGGGGTAGGGCTCACCAACCTCTTTAATCCCCTTTACTTATATGGAAAATCTGACCGGAAAAGTCGCCCTTGTAACGGGTGCCGGCAAAGGCATTGGCCGCGCCGTAGCCGTGGCTCTGGCACACGAAGGCGTGCACGTGGGCTTGCTGGCCCGCTCCGAAAACGACTTGCGCAACGTAGCCGCCGAACTGGAAAAGCTAGGCGTGAAAGCTGCCATTGCAACGGCTGATGTAGCTGACCGAGGCGCCGTGGAAGCTGCCGTAGCGCAGATACAGCAGCAACTCGGGGCCATTGATATTCTGCTCAACAACGCTGGCACAGCCGCGTTCGGCAAGTTTCTGGAGCAGGAACCCGACGCCTGGGAAAACATTATCCGGGTGAACCTCATGGGCGTGTACTATGCCACTCGCGCTGTACTACCCGGCATGATTGAGCGCCAGACCGGCGACATTATCAATATTTCTTCCACGGCCGGACAGCGCGGGGCGGCAGGCACCAGTGCCTACTCGGCCTCCAAGTTTGCCGTGCTGGGCCTCACCGAGTCGCTGATGCAGGAGGTGCGCAAGCACAACATTCGCGTGTCGGCCCTCACACCTAGCACCGTGGCTACCCCGCTGGCGCAGGAGCTAAAGCTTACGGATGGCAACCCCGAGAAAGTGATGCAGCCGGAAGATCTGGCCGAGTTCATCATTGCCCAACTCAAGCTGAACCGCCGGGTGTTTGTGAAGGAAGCCGGGCTGTGGAGCACCAATCCGTAAAGCAGAAGTGCCTAATCGAACGAAGCTCCTGCTTACGATCTGTTTAGGAGGAGCTTCGCTCGATTAGGTACTTTCTTATTTTTAGAGAACTATGGTTAAACAAAATCCTTCCTATCGATCCGTAACAGCTCGTTTTCAACTTAGTATACCGATGGAATGGCTTTAACTTATATGTTCATTCACTTTTCAAACATCAGGCTTTGTAGACCCAATCTTCATAAAGTAAGGCAATAAGTTTGTAAGGACTCTGGCACTGTTTTACCTGCCAGCGTTATGAAACATTTCTTACTGACTAGTTACCTTATCATAGGTTTCACTAGTATCAGCCAAGCGGCTACTTTCACTGTTACGAACACTGCCGATGCGGGCACCGGCTCATTACGGCAAGCTATTACCGATGTGAATGCCGCCGGTGCTGGGCCGCACACTATTGCCTTCAATATTCCCAGCAGCGCGCTTACGGGTTCTTTTGCAAGCCAGCGGGCCTTAATCACGCTTGCATCTGCTTTACCCAACATTACCGTAGCGAATGTCACGCTTGATGGTTTTACGCAGACCACAACCGTAGGCAATACGAACACAGGTACCTTTGGCACCACCGCGACTGTAGGAATAGATGGGCTGGCTGTGTCTCCCGTGGAACGACCTGAAGTTGAAATTAGCTTTCCTACAGGCTTCTCCGCACTTACTTGCACGGCCGCAGGATTTACTATCCGTGGTGTTGCCATACATGGAGGCTCTGACCAGTTCAACAGTGCAGCCCTGACTTTGAATGGCAGCGGTTTCAGCGTAGTGAATTGCCTTATAGGTACCACGGCACTCGACTACGGCTACCCAGCAAATGCTCCCTGCGCTTCGTTTGGCATTACCATTGGCACTGGCGGGGCAGGCAGTGTTACGAACTCCTTAATTGGTTTTACGGGCAGCTCGGGTATCTACGTCATTAATGGTGCTGCTAACACCGTCAGCGTTACGGGCTGTCAGTTCAACCAAAATGGCTACACCAGAGGCGGAGGCGACGGCATTACACTAGGTAGGTCCGGAACGGCGGTTGCTGGGCCAGCAACCGTTCGCGGCAATTTGTTCACGGCTACCAACTCTAGTGCCGTGCAATTCGAAATTGGCTCTGTTTCAGCCTCTATCATTGAGAACAATACGATGCTCGCCTCGGGATTAGGTGGTAACGGCACCAATACAGCCTCGCTGGAGGGCTCGGCTATCTGCTACCTCCAGCGCGACGGCACCCGCACCGGTACGAATGCTGACATTATCCGACGCAATATTATTCAAGGCTCAGAAGCCTCTGGTATCGTGGTTGGCTATGGCCAGCGCAACGTGCGCATTACGGAGAATGCTATTTATAGCAATGGCTTGCTGAGCATCGATCTAATCGATAACTCTGCTATTCGCGTGGGTACAGCTGCTCCTAACGCCGATACGTACGGTAACGGGGATGGGGTAACGCCTAACAGCGGAGCCTTTGGTACGAACACGGCATCTCCTAACTACCGCATCAACTACCCTATTTTCACTGCTGCTGCTCTGAATGGCAATACGCTTACAGTAAGCGGCTACGTAGGTACGGCAGCAGGTCAAACTGACTTTGGAGGTGCTACCGTAGAGATTTTTGAAGCAGTAGATGATGGCAACAATGACGGCACCATTACAACTACTTCTTCAGGATCTGTCCCCCACGGCGAAACCCGCCGCTACCTTGGCTCGATTACGGCAGCCAGCAACGGAACCTTTACCAACGTTGCGCTTACCGTCAGCAATCTGGTAGCGGGCAACGCCATTAGCGGCACCGCCTGGCTTACAGCCCGGGGCACCTCAGAAGCATCGAATAACTTCACTGTGACGGCTGCTGCCCAGTTTCCAGTCGCTAATGATGTGGTCAACCCCGTTTTGCAAAATATGGCGCCTCGCACAGCACTAACGGCCGCACTGGATGCTACTACTCCTAGTGGCACTACCATCACCTCTTTCACGATCGTATCGTTGCCAGCAGCGGCTTCTGGTGTGCTGTACTATACCAGTGGGAGCACCACCAGTCTTGTGCAGGCAGGTCAGGTAATTCCATTTGCAGACCGAGGCAACTTGTCATTCGATCCGGCAAGTGGCTTCTCAGGTGAAGCGGTGGTTGGTTACACAGCCACCAACAATACAGGCACAGTAAGCGCGGGCAATGCCACACTCACTATTCCGATTAACAATCCGCCTACTGCCAATAATATAACAAACGCCACCATTGCTAACACAGCTGGCCAAACAGCTATAACATCGCTCAGCGGGACAGATACCGACGGTACTATTACAGCCTTCACAATCACGACCATTCCTCCCGCTGCCGCAGGCGTGCTGTACTACAACAATGGTACAGCTACAGTAACCGTGACAGCAGGCACAGTTGTAAGCTTTGCCCGTGCAGGCCAGTTACTTTTCACTCCGGCTGCGGGCTACAACGGGCAGGCAATATTCCAATACACAGCCACCGACAACCAGAACGGGCTGAGTAGCGCGGCCACCTACACTATTCCGGTAGGCACCGGTACCAGCACAGCTACCAATGCCCAGCCAGTGGCTGGCAACGTCACGAACTCCACTATTCCGCGCAATGCAGGAATTACGTCCATTAACAGCTTAATTGGTACAGACTCGGACGGTGCTGTGGTAGGCTATACAATCAAAACGTTGCCCACCAGCGGTACGCTTTACTTCAACAGTGTACTGGCCACGGTGGGTATGCAAATTCCGTTCAACCAAGCCAATTTGTTGGCTTATCAACCTAGTGTCACAGGAGCTTACAGTTTCAACTATACAGCCACCGACAACTTAGGACTGGAAAGCTCCGCAGCAGCTACCTTCTCTATTCCGGTTGGGGCACCGCTACCGGTAGTGCTCAAGCAATTTGCAGTGGTAGCCCGCAAAGAAGATGCCCTGGTTACGTGGGCAACGGCCCAGGAACTACGCAGTGCCTATTTTGCCGTGGAGCGCAGCTTAGATGGTACCCAGTACAGCGAGATTGGCCGGGTGAACGGGCAAGGAGCCTCCTCTTCCAGCCACACCTACTCATTCACAGATGCCGGTATTGGGCGCGAGTTGCCAGGTATGGTGTACTACCGGTTGCGGCAAGTAGATCTGGATGGCACTATCTCCTATAGCCCTGTACAGGCTATCCGCTTTGGTGCCTCAGTGGTAGTGCAGGTATTGCCTAACCCAGCTAGCCAGGAACTGCATGTGCAATTACCCGTTGCCGGTGCCCGCTGCCTGATCTATTCTCCTGCTGGCAGCCTACTGCAAACTACCACCACTACGCACACCTCAGCAACGCTAGATGTTCGCTCGCTGGCCTCGGGGTTGTACATTCTGCGCGTAGAAATGCCGCAGGGCAGCTCAGTACATCAGTTTATAAAAGAGTAACTCTTTCTCTTTTGCCCCCACCCAAACGCCCCTGTTGCTTTCCGCAGCAGGGGCGTTTTGCTGAAGTACCACGTCAAAGCGCTATTCTGGCTAGTACGGTCAGACCACCTCAAACGCCCCAGGGCTGCACAAGCGCATTAGCATATTCTTCTGCTGGGGCAGATGCAACTATTTCCCTCCTAATTCCTCTATTTTCGCAACTTACGTATCTCAACTGTTGCGAAATACCTTGTCTACCTCTCGTCTTCTACCGTGCCTGTTGCTGCTGTTCGCGCTGCTGCACGCCCCGGATGCTTCGGCCCAGCGGCGGCGGAAGCCAGCCAAAACTCCTGCGCCAGCCGCTTCATTGAACACGCCTGTGCCTTTTGCCCCGCAGCTCAGCTCACGCTGGGTTGATTCGGTGATGGCCACGCTGACGCCCGACCAGCGCGTGGCGCAACTGTTTATGGTGGCCGCCTACTCCAACCGCAACCGCGCGTTCGAGGATTCGGTATCGACTCTCATTCAGCAATATGGTATTGGGGGGCTGATCTTTTTCCAGGGTGGCCCGGTGCGGCAAGCCAAGCTACTGAACCGCTACCAGAGCCAGAGCAAGGTGCCGCTGCTGGTGGCGCTGGATGGGGAGTGGGGCCTGGGCATGCGCCTAGATAGCACCATTCGGTTTCCCTACCAGATGAGCATGGGCGGCCTCCGCGACAATCAGCTGCTCTACGACATGGGGAAGGAAATTGCCCGCGAGTTCAAGCGCATTGGCATGCACGTGAACTTCGCGCCGGTGGTAGACGTGAACAATAACGCTGCCAATCCCGTGATTGGCTACCGCTCGTGGGGCGAGAACCGCGAGGACGTAACCGAGAAAAGCTACCAGTACATGCGCGGCATGCAGGATGCTGGCGTGCTGGCCGTGGCCAAGCACTTCCCCGGCCATGGCGACACCGACACCGACTCGCACTTGGCCCTACCCCTCATTCGGGTAGACCAGCGCCGGATTGATACGTTGGAGCTGTTTCCATTTAAAAGCCTGATTAAGAGCGGCTTGGGTGGTATGATGGTGGCCCACCTCAACATCCCGGCCCTCGACAGCACCGGCCTACCCTCTACCCTCAGCAAGCCCATCGTGACGGGCTTGTTGCAGCAGAAGATGGGATTTGACGGTATGATTTTCACCGACGCCATGAACATGAAGGGCGTCATCAGCAAGTACCCGCCCGGCGAGGCCGATGTGCGCGCCCTGCTCGCCGGCAACGATATTCTGGAATTCTCGAAAAACATTCCGCTGGCCCTGCGCATGGTGCGTGAGGCCATCAACCGCGGCGAGCTAACGCAGCAGGAAATAGACAGGCGCTGCCGCAAGGTATTGGCCCTCAAGCAATGGGTAGGCCTCAACCATTACCGCCCCGTGGAGCTAAAGAACCTGTATCAGGACCTGAACACGCCCCACGCCGAGTACCTCACGCGCCGCCTCTCGGAGCTGAGCGTAACGGTGCTGCGCAATCAGCAGCAAACCCTACCCCTGCAGCGCCTCGATACCCTGCGCATCGCCACCCTGGCCATTGGTACCACCGATACCACCTACTTCCAAAAAATGGTGGCCGACTACGCCACTACCAAGCACTTCTGGCTGCCTGCCTCCGCCAGCCTCGACGAGCTGATGCGCATGCGTGAAGCGCTGAAGCCTTATAACACCATCTTGGTGGGCGTGAACAACCTGGGCCGCCTACCCGCTACCAACTTCGGTGTGACGCCCGAAACCAACGTGCTGCTGCGCGAGCTGAGCACCGGGAAACAGCGGGTAGTGGTCAGCGTGTTTGGCAATGCCTACGCCGTAGACAAGTTGCGCGATCTGAACCGCGCCACCGCCGTGGTACTGGCCTACCAGGAAAGCCAGAACGCTCAGGAAGTGGCCGCCGAAATCATTTTCGGGGGCGTGGGTGCCACCGGGCGCCTGCCCGTTACCATCAACCAGCAGTTTCCGTACGATGCCGGCCTCACCACGCAGGGCGGGCAGCGCCTGGCCTACTCCTACCCCGAGGCAGTGGGCATGAGCAACAACCTCGAACATCGTATCGACTCGCTGATCAACAATGCTATTGCGGCCAAGGCGTTTCCCGGCGCAGAGGTAGTTATTGCCCGGCGCGGCACGGTGGTGCTGCGCAAAAGCTACGGCACGCACACCTACCCTACGGCCGGCCAGAAGGCCCGGCCCGTCACGAATACCGACCTGTACGACATGGCCTCGGTGACGAAAATTACGGCAGCCCTACCCGCGCTGATGAAGCTGCAAGACGAGGGTAAGTTCTCGCCCGAAATGACGATGGGCCAGGTGTTTCCGGAGTTCAAAGGCACCAACAAAGCCGATCTGAAGCTGCGCGACGTACTTACCCACCAGGCCCGCCTGAAGGCCTGGATTCCATTCTGGAAGGAATACACGGCGCCCAAAGGTTTGCTCAACAAGCGCCCGGATGCCGTTACGGTATCGGATAAGAAGCCGAGCGAGATGAGCCGGCGCTACTTCCGGGCCGATTCGTCGGCGCGGTTCCCCATCCGGGCAGCCAATAACGTGTGGGTGCGCAAGGATATGCCCGACCGTATTCACCGGGAAATTGGCGCTTCTCCACTGAACGAGAAGCCGGGCTACGTGTATTCCGACTTGTCGTTTATTATGTATCCTGAGTTTGTGAAGCGCGTGGCGGGTGAGCCGCTGGACCAGTTTGTGGGCCAGGAAATTTACCAGCCGCTGGGGGCTACCACGCTCACGTTCAACCCTACCCGCCGCTTCCCGCTCAGCCGCATTGTGCCCACCGAGTACGACTCGCTATACCGGCACCAATTGCTGCACGGTGCCGTACACGATGAAGGGGCCTCTTTGCTGGGCGGCCTATCGGGCCACGCCGGCTTGTTCGGCAACGCCAACGACTTAGCCAAAGTGGTGCAGATGTATGCTTGGAACGGCCGCTACGGCGGGCAGCAGGTCTTGAAAAAAGAAACGCTGCAGGAGTACACCCGCTGCCAGTTCTGCCCCGACAACCGCCGCGCCCTGGGCTTCGACCGCCCTACCCTCGACCCGACCATCAACTCGGCCAAGAGTGCCTCGCAGCAGAGCTACGGCCATACGGGCTACACGGGCACCTATTTCTGGGTAGAGCCCACCGAAGATCTGGTGTGCATTCTGCTTACCAACCGCGTATATCCAACGCGCAACAACAACAAGCTGGGCGAGCTGAGTGTGCGTAGCAACTTTCTGCAGATTGCCATTGAGGCCGCACAAGCCGGTAAAACGGCGCGCCTACCCATCGAGTCGACGGTGCCGAAGGAGGAGTAGCGCCAGCGGCTGCCACGTGCAGAGGCCGTGCGGAAAGCAACTGATTGCTTTCCGCACGGCCTCTATTTTTTTCTACCTTGCCATATTCTGCCAGTCAGCAGTTATACTCATGTTTTTCTCTGTAGTATGAGTCCGCAGCTTGGAAAGTTACTGGTTCTTCTTGGCCTCACGCTGGCGGTAGTAGGCACCATTATTTGGTGGGGCGGTGGTAGTGTACTGAGTTGGTTTGGCCGCTTGCCCGGCGACATCCGCGTGGAGCGGCCCGGTTTTCGGCTCTACGTGCCGTTTGTCTCGATGCTACTCATCAGCCTGCTGCTTAGCCTGGTACTGTGGATAATCAGACGTTTTAGCTGAATTATTGATAGACGGCTCCAACTCCTTCTTGTACACAACACCCCCTACCCCAGTGCTGGGGTAGGGGGTGTTGTGTACAAGAAGGAGTTGGAGCTTACTCCGTGGATTGGCCTTGACCCAACTTCTGCATAATCGTCTGCTGCAGCTCAGGCATGTGTTCCTGCACACGGCGCTGAGCAATCAGCATCCCTTCCTGCATCAAACTGGTCTGCTTGCTGATGTATTTCTGGCCGGTGGGCGTCTGGTAGAACCGGTTGAGGTCCTGTAGCTCGGATGCCGTGAATTCCCGGGCGTATACCTGCACCATATCTTCCCGGAGCGCAGTCCAGCTCATGTATTTATTGAAAAATGCGCGCATTTCTGGCTCTACTGTCTGCAACTGCGGATTCTGCTTTACCTGCATGTCCAGCATCTGCTCCATCATGGTGGTCATGTTTTTGTCCATTTGCATGGTACCAAACAGTGTTTCGGCCGCTTGCCGCTGCGCAGCAGGTATAGGCTCTGCGGCTACCGGTGCGGGAACGGGTGTTGTGGCCGCAGCAGCTGGCTTGGTGGTTTTGCCTTTTGCTGATTTAGTCTGAGCCACTGCCGCGGGAGCAGTCAGCAGTAGCCCGCAGGCCAGTAGTACTATGTAGTGTTTCATAAAGCAGTATACGGAGTATGAGAGTGTGCATACAAGGTAGCGCACACAGCCGAGTCTTGTGGGAATACGCCAAAAATCAGCCTCATACTTTAATAATGATCCGACGTTTGTACATCACCCACAATACGCCGTACCAGATGAGTACGCACACGATGGCTGCCGCCAGTGAAGCATTGAGGGGACTGAGGTAGGGCACGAAGAAACGTTGGTACAGCCACTGGTGGGCCGACGTGGTGCCACCTGTCCCGTTGGGCACCTGCCACATGCCCAGCCACCGCGCCACCACCCCCGACAGGAAAAACACGGTAATGGCATTGACGCCGTACACCACCGCAAAGCGCGACCACCAGCCCCGGTAGCCCTGTATGTCGCAGAGCCAGTAGAGCGCTGCTAGGGTAGCACCCGCCAGTCCGCCTACATAAAGCACAAACGAGCTGGTCCACAGACTTTTGTTGATCGGGAACCAGCCGTTCCAGATGAGGCCCAGCACCACGGCGGCGGCGCTTAGTACGAACAGCCAGGCAATGCGCTCGGCCACGGGCACCGCCTTGCGGCGCAGCCACTGCCCGGCCAGCAGGCCTAGCAACCCCGTGCCCACGGCGGGTAGGGTGCCTAGTAGGCCCTCGGGGTCCCAGGTTTTGCTCTGGCTCCAGAGGTGGTCCTCGCCCAACACCGTGCGGTCGAGCCAGGCGCCGAGGTTGGTGGCGGGCTCCAGGTTGGCGGCCCCTCCCCCCGGCACAGGCACTACCTGCATCAGGATGTTATACCCTACCAGGGCCGCTACCAGCAGCCACACCTGCGTGCGCCAGTCGGTTTTTACGAACACCACTCCGCACACCAAAAATACCAGCGCAATGCGCTGCAACACGCCTAGCACGCGCACGTGCGCGAAATCGAAGCGTGGTTCGAGGGCCATCAGCAGTCCTAGTCCGAATAGGATGGCGGCTCGCTTTAGCACGCGCAGGAGCAGTTGCGGGTGGCGGCTGGTGTCTTGCCGGGCCGTGCCCAGGGCATAGGCAATGCTGACGCCCACGATAAACAGGAAAAACGGAAAAATGAGGTCGGTGGGCGTGCAGCCGTTCCAGTGCGCGTGCTCTAGCGGGGCGTAGATGTGGCCCCAGTCGCCGGGGTTGTTGACGAGCAGCATGGCCGCCACCGTGAAGCCCCGGAACACGTCCAGAGAAAGCAAGCGGCCGGGCTGCGAGGCTTCGGCCAGGGGTAGGGCACCGGTGGTAGCGGCGGCAGCCTGGGTAGTGGTGTGCATAGGTAGGGGCGTTTTGCTAAATGTATATATTTCACCACGACCTCCCATTTCCTATCTGCTGTCAGCACCGATAAAGACGGCTATTGACCCCACAGAATACCAAGCAGCCTCGACAAACAGCTCACACTGCTTGCGCTATTGTCGGTGAAAATGTAGATTGAAAAGCAGATTCTTATGCATCAAGCAAGCTCAATTGCACTTTAAGTAGCTAGCTGACAATCGTAATTTGTACAAAGCGGCAGCAATAGACCTTTTTCAAGTTTCCAGTTCCGCCATACTTTCTGCTTTGCATTCATCGGCTGTCGATGTCTCTATGTTTTCCATTTCCCTTTCCCATTTCTATGCACAAACTCCTACTATTTCTCCTGCTATTAGGCTTTGTAGTGCCCAGCGCCTACGCCCAAACGGGGGCACCCCGCGCCGTAACGGGCGTAGTCACGGCTGCCTCCGACAACTCGCCCCTACCCGGTGTGACGGTAGTGGTGAAGAATACTACCAACGGCGCTACCACTAACGGCGACGGCCGCTTCACGCTACAGGCTGCGCCTGGTACGGTGCTCGTATTCAGCTTTATCGGCTATACCAGTCAGGAGCGCACGGTAGAGGCTACCGGCGAAATCAGCGTGTCCATGCGCGAGTCGGCGCAGCAGTTACAGGAGGCCGTGGTGACGGGCTACGGCATCAAGGAAGAGCAGGCTAAAATCAACTATGCCGTGCAGGTGGTGAAGTCCAAGGACATTATTGAATCGCGGCAGCCGAACGTGGTGAATGCCCTGCAGGGCAAGGTAGCCGGCGTGCAGGTGACCAGCTCGGGCGGCGCGCCCGGCGAGGGAGCGTCTATCGTGATTCGCGGTGGGGCCTCGCTCGACTCGGACAACCAGCCGCTATTCGTGATTGACGGCATTATCATGGACAACTCCTCGTTTGTGGAGTCGACGGCGCCGGGCGGAGGCTCTGCCTTCAACGGCATTCTAGGTCGCTCATCGGCCAGCACTAACCGCGCTGGTGACTTGAACCCCGAGAATATTGAAAGCATGACGGTGCTGAAAGGTCCGGCCGCTTCGGCCATCTACGGCCTGCGCGCCGCCAACGGTGCTGTGGTGATTACCACCAAAAAAGGCACCAAGGGCACTACTACCCTCAACTACCGCACCCAGTTTTCGGTGGATGAGGTGAGCCGCCTACCCAAGCTACAGGACCAGTACAAGCAAGGCTCGCAGGGCGTGTTTGATACGGGTGTGCGGGGCTCCTGGGGGCCGCGCTTCCAGCCAGGCGAACCGGTATACGACAACCTGGGTAACTTCTTCCAGACCGGCAAAAGCTGGCAGCACTACCTCACTATGTCGGGTGGCAGCGACAAAGGGACCTTCTTCGTGTCGGCCTCGCGCCTCGATCAAACCGGTGTGGCGCCTACCAGCCAGTACGACAAAACCACGGCGCGCCTGTCGGGCACCTTTCAGTTTACGCCAAAGTTCAGCGGTTCGGGCTCGGTGGAATACCTGAATTCGGGCAACCGCTCGCCCTTGCAGGGCGATGGCCTGTTTGGGGGCGCGGGCGGCTACCTCCGTAGCCTCCTAAACTGGCCCCGCAACGACGATGCCCGCAACTACCTGAACCCCGATGGCTCGGTGCGCCGCCTGCTGGGCGCTGCCCAAGCCAGCACCGATGCTGATAACCCTTACTTCCAGGTGTACCGCAACCCCCAGACCAGCCGCACCAACCGCATGCTGGGCAACGTGCAGTTGGGCTTCAAAGCCACCGACTGGCTGAACTTCAGCTACAACATCGGCAACGACTTCTACTTTCAGAAAGACCGCTCGGTACGGGCTGTGGGTACCACCCAGCGCGACAACCAGAACGGGGGCATTTCAGAATCTGACGTTTTCAACCAGCTCATTACCAGCAACCTGCTGGCTACCCTCACGCACCGCTTCAGCGACAACTTTAGCGGCTCCTTGGTACTGGGCAACACCGTGGAGTACCTGCACCGCGAAACCACCGACAATCTGGGCCTGATTTTCCAGAACCCTACCTTCACCAGCATCAACAACACGGTGAACCGCAACGTGTTGATTACCACCCAGGACCGCCGCCTAATTGGTAACTTTGCCCGCCTGAGCCTGGACATGTTGCAGCAGGTGACGCTGGAGGTGAACGGCCGCATCGACCAATCCTCTACCCTACCCCGCCCCGACGAAGGCAAAAACTTTGGCAAGCTCTTCGGCTACGGCTCGGTGGCGGCGGGCTGGCAGTTTACGCGTCTGCTGGGCTTGGATCAAAACCGCTACCTCAACTTTGGTAAGATTCGGGCGGCGGTGGCCGACGTGGGCAAGGACACCCAGCCCTACCGGGTGTTTTCGCCGCTGGCGCAGGCTACCTACATTGGGGGCGGCTTCCGCAACGGCTTCTTCGGCTCCAACGCCAACCTGGTACCCGAGCGCACCCGCGCCATTGAGGGCGGCTTGGACTTGCAGTTCATTCAGAACCGCCTGGGCCTGAGCGTGACGTACTACAACCAGCTCACCCGCGACCAAATCATTGGGCCGCGCGTGAGCCAGGCCACGGGTTTTATTCTGCAATACATCAATGCAGGCAACGTGCGCAACCAGGGCTGGGAAGTGTCGTTGACGGGCACACCCGTGCGCGCCGCCAGCGGCTTTACGTGGGATGTGCTGGCCAATTACACCCGCAACCGCAACAAGGTAGAGTCCATTCCGAGTTTCTTGACGGAGGTGTTCCAGTCGGATGTGAATCTGACCGGGGCCCGCGGCGGTGCCTTCCTGGGCCGCCCGATTTCCTCCATCAGCGCCACCGATTTCCAGCGCGCACCCGACGGACAGATTCTGATCAACCGCAACACGGGCTACCCGCTCATCAACACCGGCACGTTCATCTACGCTGGCAACCGCGCGCCCGATTTCACGGTCCAGATTACCAACTCGTTCAGCTACAAAGGCCTGGGCCTGTCGTTCCTGACGGACTTCCGGAAGGGTGGCAAAGTGTTCAATGGCAATGAGTTGTACCTCACAGGCACCGGGTTAGCCGAGCGCACCCAAGACCGCTACAAGCAGGTGGTGTTCGATGGGGTAATTGCCAACGCAGACGGCACCTACTCGGCCAACACGCGCCCTGTAGAGCTGACGCAAGCCTACTACCAAAACGTGCTGGGCGCTATCGGTACGCCGTTTATTGAAGACGGCTCCTGGGTGCGCCTGCGCTACGTGAACCTGACGTATGCCCTACCCGCCGCCCTGCTGGAGCGCAACAAGTTCATTAAAGGCGTGGAGCTGAATGTGACCGGCCGCAACCTACTGCTGCTCACCAAATACTCAGGCGTAGATCCCGAAACAGCAGCTTCGGGTGCCGGCGTGCGCGGTGGCGGCTCCGGCGGCTTCGACTACGGCGCTGTGCCCGGCACCCGCGGCGTAGACATGGGACTACGGGTGAACTTTTAAGTGGAAGCCCCTCGTCAGGCCGTTATGCTGAGCGCAGCAAAGTCGAAGCATCTCTACTGCTTCGTTGCTACCAACTAAAAGTAGCTTACAGCAGAGATACTCCGCCTCCGCTCAGCATAACAGGAATGCGGACGGCAACAACAATTCAACATATGAACTCAATGAAATCACGATATCTACTTTTGATGGGTCTTCTGCTGGGTAGCGGCACCTTTACGGCGTGCGAGAGCTACCTCGACGTGAATACCGACCCCAACAACCCAGTAACCACGACCCCGAATTTCCTGCTGCCTGGCATCATCTCGCAGGGCTTTCAAACGCAGATGTTCACCTCGCTTACCACTACCTACCTCACGCAGTACACGGTGCGCAAAACGCCAGTAGGCAGCACCGACCAGTATTTTCTCTCGAACGCCAACAGCACCAACGTTTTCAACTACACCTATTACTACTCGGCCGGCAACGTGCCGACGATGACGGCCGCCGCCGAAGCAGAGGGCTCGCCCTACTACGTGGGCGCGGGCAAGATTATGACGGCCATGGTGCTGGCCCATGCCACCGATATGCTGGGCGACATACCCTATACCGAGGCCTTTAAAGGCGCGGCCAACTACACGCCCGCCTACGACCCACAGCAGCAGATTTACGCCACTATCAACACCCTGCTGGATGAGGGCATTGCCCTGATGGAGCGCCCCGCCAGCGAGGAGTTCCGGCCGCTGTATGTGACCTCGCCCAGCGAAAGCGGCGACATCCTGTACAAAGGCGACGTGCAAAAGTGGATTCGCTTTGCCAACACGCTGAAAGCGCGGCAGCTCAACCACCTCACCAAGAAAGGCTCCTACAACCCGCAGCAAGTGCTGGCCTTGCTCGACAAGGGTTTTACGAGCAACGCTGACGACGCGCAGATTCAATACATTCCGGCTGTGGCGCCGCAAACGAGCACCACCAACATCTTCGGAACCACGCGCAACAACTACTCCACGGCCACTTTCTCGGCCAACATCATCAAGTACCTGAATGGCAACGCGGGCGGGGCGGCCTACCCTGGCGTGGTAGATCCGCGCTATACCATTATGGCTACCTCCATTAGCCTGGGCACCGACCCGGGCGTGAGCGTGCCTTCTACCAGCTTTGTATTGAATGGCTACTCTGACTTCTACTCCGGCTGGTACGCCCGCGACCTGGGTATTTTTCAGGTGATGACTTACGCAGAGGCCAAGTTTATTGAGGCCGAAGCGGCTTACCGGGCCGGCAACCTGTCGCGGGCCCTCACGGCCTACCGGGCTGGCATTCGGGCACATATCGAGAAAATTGGCTCGGGAGGTTCCAACGCTGTGCCGCCTGTTACGTTCCCGCTTATCGCCACCTCACAGATTGACGACTACCTGAACAGTGCCGCCGTGGCCCAGAATGAGGGCCAGCTTAGCCTGAAGCGCATTATGGAGCAGAAGTACATTGCTATGTTCCTGAACCCGGAGTCGTGGTCGGACCTGCGCCGCTTGGATTTTTCAACTGACATCTACCCCAACTTCCGCTTCCCTGTGGAGGCTAACCCCGAGGTAGAAAGCAAGTTTCCGCGCCGCATGTTGCCCGGCGCCACCGAAGTGCTCTACAACCCAGTGGCCGTAGCCAAGCTATTCAGCGACGTGGGCGCCACCTCCAACGGTAACTACATCACCAAGCCACTGTGGTGGGATCAGGCCAATTAGAAGGCCTGCTGTCATTCCGAGCGTAGCGAGTAATCTGAGTATGCACCCACAACGGTTGCGCCAGATTCCTCGCTACGCTCGAAATGACAGACAACGTCCTACCCTTTCATTCCCAAAACGCAATTCATCAGCATGTTATATTCTACTTATTTCACTTTACGCCGCACGCTACCAGTGGTAGCGTGCCTCGCCGTGGCCCTGCTCGCGGGCTGCGAGAAAGAGCCGTACGACGAGTTATACACTGTGCAACAAGACGCGGGCTTCGGCTCGTTGCGGGGCTTAGTGACGACGGCTACCAAGTTTGCGCCCGGCGAAACCGTGCCGGTACTGGTGAGCTACAACCAGCAGGACAACCTCCGCGACATTACGGTATTTCAGGTGATAAACCGCCAGGATTCAGCGGTAGTCGGCACCTACCCCGCCAGCGGCGCCTTGGATGCTACCACGCAGGCTTTCTCGCAGTCGGTGCCCTACACAGTGCCCTCTGCGCTGGCCAACAAAACGCCCGTGCGGGTAGACGTGACGTTAAACTTCACGAATGGCTCCAAGCAGCTGCGGCGCTTCTCCTACACCGTAGCTTCGGCCCCTACCCTAAAGTTTGGCGCTACCCCCGCCACCTACCGCAACGGCCTGACGGCTAACGCTCAGAGTCCCGGCGACCTGATTGGCTACTCTATTGTGATGAATGAAGGCGGCATTTCGACGGTACCTGCCGCTGGCAGCAGCGCCACGCTGTTCAAAAACATCGACAGCCTGGTGTACTATGCCCGCGTGGGCACACAAGCGCCCGTGCGCCAGGGGGTATTGCGCACGCCCACAGCTGGTGTGGCCGCCACCCGCGCCGTAGATGTACGCGTGCCCGCCGGGGCGCAGGGCCAGCCCATCACGTTCCTGTTTTCGGCCTTCGCCCAAACTCAGCGCGTCGATCTGTCCTCCGCTACCCTCAATATTGTGGCGCCTACCACGCTGGCTACCACCCAGCGCGGCATGGTCAGCTTCGGCACCGGTGCTTCTCCCGACTCGCTGGCCTATAATCTAAAGCTGGCCCGCAACGAGCCCGCCGCCAGCGCTGCCACTACCAAAGACCTGTTTGTGAGTGGTGTTGCCAACAGCAGCGTCACGCTTACGGCCGGCAACAACACGCGCTACTACAAAGTACCTGCTACTCAAGTAGCGGCTGGTTTCTATACCCAAGCCACTGCCAACGCCGTGGGCAACCTCTTGTACCAGAACACCAACACCGCCGAGCTGGGCGCCGCCACCGCTGGCGACGTGTACGCCGTACGCGTGCGCGGCACCGGCGAAGTGATACTCCTGCGCATTCTGGGCGTGAAAACCGGCGCCACCGGCGCTACCTCGCGGGTGCGGTTTGAGTATCGAATGCTGTGAGCTGGTGAAAGGGTGAGTTTGTGAAGTTGTGAGTGAAAAGCGTATGTCATCCTGAGCGCAGCGAAGGACCTTCTCACGTGAAAACGAGTCGTTGTTACGAGTATCGTTCTGCTGTGAGAAGGTCCTTCACTGCGCTCAGGATGACACCTGCTTTTCTACTTCACCCTTTCACCATTTTGCTATTTCACCACCTCACTCTTTCTCATCCCCCAAACAACCGCCCGAAGAAACCTTTGCGCCGCTTTTTCAGCTTGGTTTTCTTCTTGATGGTACCGGCTTCGGTTTTGGTTTTCACTTTCACGTCAGTAGCCGGCTTGGGGGTAGGCTGCGCGGGAGTAGGTGGTGCAGGAACGGGTACAGGCCCCGAGGGTAGGGCAGCTGGACGGGGAGCTTGCGCTACCAGAATTTCGCCTTTTCTGGTCACCACGTGCACGGGGGCGCTTTCATTGTGGAGGCGGTCTACGGCCGTCACATAGTAGGCGTATTCCTGGCCGGCCAGGGCCGTGGTATCAATCAGGGTAGGCGCGTAGGCGGTACGTGGCACCAGAGCCAGAATGTGGCGGGGGTCGTCGGGCGAGGGGGTTTCGCCCTCCGCGAAGCGGTACACCACAAAGTAACGGGCATCATCGCCATCGGCGGCGGTGGGGCCGGGCTGCCAGGTGAGCGTCACGGCCGGGGGCGTGCGCACCAGCACCAGCTGCTGAGCCGGGCGGGGCGGCACCGCGTCCAGCCAGGGCATGGCGGGCACCAGCGCCGGATAGCGAAATACGTTTTGCCGCAACGAGTCTGTGACGTGCAGCGGGTTGGCCAGCAATGATTTCGAGCTAAAAAATACGCTGCCGCTTACCTCCGTAGGGTAGCTGCGATTGAGACGAATCTGACGCATCAGTTCGCGGGGATTACGCCAGGTGGTATCGCCTTTGGTGTTTTCCAGCATCCGGTAAGGTGCCTGTCCAACATAAAGATGGCGCCCAAAGTGGTTGCGGCTCCACCACTCCACTAGCACCGGGTAGGGCGCCAGCCGGAAGTTGCTGCTCCAATACAGCTGTGGTACAATGTAATCGATCCAGCCGCGCTGTAGCCACAGGCGCGTGTCAGCATACAGGTTGGCATAGGTAGGCTGACCGGCCCGCGTGTCGGAGCCTTCGGGATGAGCCGAGCGATTCATCCAGACCCCAAACGGCGAAACGCCGAACTTCACCCAGCGCTTGGTAGCGTGAATCTCGCGGCTCAGCTTTTCAATCAGCAGGTTCACATTTTGCCGGCGCCAGTCGGCCAGTGCGAGGCGGTCGGGGTTGAACTGAGCGAAAGCGGCTTCATCGTGCACTACCTGGCCGGCTTCGGGGTAGGGATAGAAATAGTCGTCGAAATGCACGCCATCGATGTCGTAGCGACGCACTACGTCCAGAATCACCTCCGTAATGCGCTGGCGCACTTCTGGCAAGCCGGGATTGAATAGCAGCTTGCCGCCGTAGCGCAAAAACCATTCGGGGTGCTGGCGGTAGGCATGGGTAGCGGCCAGGCGCCGCGTGAGCGTATCTTGCGAGGCACGGTAGGGATTAAACCACGCATGAAACTCCATGCCGCGCTTATGCGCCTCGTCAATCAAAAACGGGAGCGGATCGTAGCCGGGATCTTTGCCTTGCTGGCCCGTCAGCCACTTACTCCAGGGTTCCAGACCACTCCGGTAGAAGGCATCGGCGGCGGGCCGCACCTGCACAAACACGGCATTGATACCCGTGCGCTGCTGCTGGTCCAGCATCCGACGGTACTCGTTGCGCTGCTGATCGGCGGTGAGGCCGGGCCGGCTGGGCCAGTCGATGTTGGCCACTGAGGCAATCCACACGCCCCGCAACTCCCGCTTGGGCGGCGCGTCCTGGGCTTGCACGGCACCATTTCCCAACAACCACAATAACATCAGTACACCCGCACCCCATCGGCAGCCGGCAGCTACTACTCGCATCATTTGCACGCTTCTAAAATCGGATAAGCGCGCAAGTTACGAGTTGTGAAGTGGTCCGTAAAAAGCACTTGTCATCCTGAGCTTGCGAAGGACCTTATGCTAGTTGAGCGAACCGTACAGTTGGCGTTCAACTAGCATAAGGTCCTTCGCAAGCTCAGGATGACAAGTGCTTTTTACCGATAACTAATAAGTACCTTATTCCACCACAATACGCTGCTGATAATGCTGGGCAGCGGCTTCTACCCGCAGTACGTACACGCCGCTGGCCAGACCAGCCACAGGCACTTCTGTTTCACGGCCCTGCAGCGTGCGCGTCAAGCAGGTGCGGCCCTGCATGTCGTAGAGACGAATGGCAACGTCGGTGGTAGGCGTATTGGTCAGCACCACGCGCACCAGCTCGTGGGTGCGAGTAGGGTAAGCCGCACACCATGGGCCCGATACAACAGCAGGCGTAGCCGTAGGCAGCGTCACGGATGGGCTTTCCGATGCTCCGATATTTCCCCGCACACCCGCTGTAGGCGTGGCCAGGCCGAAGTAGTCACGTGGCCCTACCTCCTGCCGGAACTCATCCCACAGATTCAGGGCGGCCCCTACCAGCGCTGAGGTGGGCGCCAGGCGGTAGTCGTTGCTGGCAGCCGTGGCAGCGGCCGTTGGGGTGGTCGTCGTCGCGTCGCTCTGGCTGGCAGTGCGCAATTGGGGGTTGAGGCTCAGGCCGCAGGGCCGGTCGCCCAGTTGCTCCTGGGTGGTAGCCTGCCGCCAGGTGGGTAGCGAGGCGTAGATGGTAGTGCCCCAGCGCAGCACAAAAGCGCCGCCAGCACTCCAATAGCAGTTGCCTTCCAAGCGTACGCCGTTGGTCAAGGTAGCGTCTACCAACGTCAGACCGTCGGTGGTTTGGAGCAGATTGTTGCGCAGCGCTACCCCGCTGGCCGCGCCACCACCGAGCTGCACCGCCACGGGTGCTGAATTGTTGGCGGGCTTTGTTACCAGCACCGTGTTGTTGTGCAGGCTGATACGCTGCATCTGCTCTGCCGAGGCCGGCGCCAGCACCGCCAGGGCACCTTGGTTGGCGCGGCGTGCGTCATTGTCGCTGATGTTATAGCGCACCGTCAGGTTGGTGCTGGGAGCCGTCATCGTATCAGGCTGACTGATGGCGTAGCCGGGGCCTTCGTTGTCGTGAGCATAGTTGTATTGCAGCACGGTGGTAGCGCAGCCACCTTCCAGCGCAAAGCCTCCGCCCCGCACCGTACCCGAGCGGTTGCTGTACGACTGACACTGTTGCACCGTAAGGTTGGTGCAGCGCCAGGCCCCAATGCCTGCCGGGCCAGCCGCGGGGTAGGCGTTCAGGCGGCCGTTGTTGTAGGCCTCGCACTGCTCTACCACGGCACCTGTTACGTGAGCCAGCAGCAGGCCGTAGCCGGTGCGGGTTTGTTTCAGGTCGAGGCGGCCGGTGTTGTTGTACAGCTGGCAGTGCGCCACGTACCAGTTGCGGTGCGTGGCCGCGGCCGGGCCGTAGGAGTTGATGCCGGCCTCGCCGTTGTCGTGCACGCGGCTGTTGGTAATGCGCACATCGGAGTAGCCGCTGCCTGCCCGCAGGCTGCTGATCGTCACGCCGGCCTGCTGATAACCGCTTACATCCACACTATCCAGCACTAGGCGCGGGAGCTGCGTGGCAGCCGAGTCCAGCACGAATACGACGCCGGCGCTTTTATTATTCAATCGCCCCGAGCCGGCAAAATACAGGCGGCGCAACTCGATACCGCCCACATTGCGAGCTAATAAGCCAACAGTGCCACCGCTGCTGATGGTAGCCCACCCCCGACCAAACGAGCCAAATGCAATAGGTTGAGTGGATGTGCCCTGGGTATTGCCTTTCAGCTGCAAGCCGCCTACAAAAGTCTGCTCCCCCTCAAACAATACCTGGTCACCGGGTCGTAGCGGGGCGGCATTCACCCGCGCAATGCTGCGCCAGGCAGTAGCCGGGGTAGTACCTGCCTGCGCATCATCGCCCGCAATACGGACGTAATACGTGGTTGCAGCCGCTTGCTGGCTGGCGGATAGCAACAGAAATAAAAAAAGTAGTAAACGTATTTGCATTCCTGAGGTGATTTGGCGTCAGGAATAGGAGCATAAAGAATAGTGCCACATCAAAATAGCGCTACTGTAAACGCTTTTTGCCGATTTTTAGCCGATTGTAACACTTTATATACACAATTTTAATTTACGCAGTCGGATAGTCGTCGCTTATAACCTTATACTCTATAAATACAATTCTTTACTCGCTTACCTTTCTATTTTTTCAACGAATAATGACACGTAAAAAATAGCTTTTAGCAGTTGTACGACTTCATTCTGCACAGCTTACCGGCGCGGCCAACCCAAAACGGTGTAACTAAGCGGGATTTTTCTGAATCTTGTACTGCGGGCAAGAACCAGCTTGCTGTTGCGTTGTGTTAGGCACAGCATCTACAATCGGCAACTGTGTTACTACCCGCCTCTTTGTCTTTTTAACTTTCTCTGATGCGCTTTTTCCCCTTTTCCTACCAGGCTGGCCTGGTAGCGCTGCTACTGCCTCTGGCTGCCGCCGCGCAAACTACTCCTTCGTCCTCAGATGCTCAGCCTACCCAGTGGCACCTGCTCGACCCGCAGCAGAACAATGGCGTGATGGGCCTGAGCGCCGAGCGCACCTACCAGGAGCTCCTGAAAGGCCGCACTGCTACCCCCGTTACCGTGGCCGTGATTGACGGCGGCGTGGACACGGCTCACGTAGACCTGCGCGGGGTGATGTGGCGCAACCCCAAGGAAATTGCTGGCAACGGCAAAGACGACGACGGCAACGGCTACATCGACGACGTGTATGGCTGGAACTTTATCGGGGGGCAGGACGGCCGCAACATCGATGTGGAAGCCTACGAGGATACGCGCATGCTGGCCCGTCTGGAGCCGCTCTACCAGGGCAAAACCCGCAACCAGGTGCCGGCCGCCAAGCGTGCGGAGTTCGACTTGTATCAGCAGGTGAAGAAGTCGTACCAGACGCACTACCGGGAAGACAACGAGCACTACGACCAAGTGAAGGACACATATCCGCAGACTCAGGCCATTGCCGACCAGATGAAGCAGGCTCTAGGCGTGTCGCGCCTGGACACGGCTACCCTGCGCAACCCGCCTACCGATAATGCCGACCTGCGCAAGATCAGCCAGCTGTTTTACCAGAACCTGAAGGCCGGGGGCTATGCTGATCTGGAATCGGTGCTGGACGACATGAAGCGCGCCTACGACCAGACCAAAAACCTGGTGGAGTACTCGCTCGACCTCAAGTACACCCCCCGCGGCATTGTGGGCGACGACCCCGACAACCTCAAGCAACGCTTCTACGGCAACGCCGACGTGACCGGCCCCGACCCTACCCACGGCACGCACGTGGCAGGCATCATTGCCGGCGACCGAACCAATAACGTAGGCATCATGGGCGTGGCGGGCCTACCCGTACGCATTATGGCGGTGCGGGCTGTACCCAACGGCGACGAGCGCGACAAAGACGTGGCCAACGCCATCCGCTACGCCGTGGATAACGGGGCGCAGATCATCAATATGAGCTTCGGCAAGTACTTCTCGCCTCACCGCGAGGCCGTGGAGGAAGCTATCCGCTACGCCGATACCAAGGGCGTGCTGCTGGTGCACTCGGCCGGCAACGAGTCCATCGATATCGACACCAAGAAGCAGTACCCGTCGCCGGTGTTCCTGAATGGCAAGACCATCCCGAACATGATTACGGTAGGCGCCGCATCGCGTACCAACAACCAGGAGCTGGTAGCCGATTTTTCAAACTACGGCAAGAAAAACGTAGACGTATTTGCGCCCGGCGTGCAGATCTACTCTACCCTTCCCAACAATACCTACGGCAACGAGAGCGGCACCAGTATGGCTGGCCCCATGGTAGCCGGTATGGCGGCGGTGTTGAAAGCCTATTTCCCCAAGCTTAGCCCCGAAGATCTGAAACGCATTATCCGCGAGTCGGCTACGCCTTTGCATACCAAGGTGCTGAAGCCCGGCGGCAAAACCACCATCGACTTTGCCGAGCTATCGAACACGGGTGGTTTAGTGAACCTCTACAAGGCCGTGCAAATGGCGCAGCAGGTGCAGTAGCCTTTTTGCAAACCACAGCGCAAGCGGCGCGGCAGCTACCAGTTTGGTAGCTGCCGCGCCGCTTCTTTTATGCTCTTATCGTTCTCTGATACAAATATTTACAACAGCCTGCTATAACCACCACTCGAACAATGCCAAAAGGTTGCATCTCATCATCACTACTCAAATAATTCAATTATAATTTTTGAAGGGAATATTTCTAAAATCAGGCTTCCCTACGCTATCCAAGAGCACAAAAAATAACAAGCGTAATAGACTTTTTTGTTGTCTCCCATAACGCGTCATATTCCAATAATGGCCCTATACAGGATTTAACTCAGACGAGCGTCCTATAACGAGAAACTCTATATAGGATAGAACACATTCTCTATTATATAACTAAATCCTGTTTTTGTTAAATATAAGATTTATTTAACACAATTTTTTCATCTATACGTTAAATTTGTGACAGAATTCTTCTATTCCACCTTCTCAAAATGAAACACTTATATCTAACCCGAAAGGTCTTTAGTGCTCTTTTCTTACTCGTGCTGGCAGTAGGGAGCGCGAAGGCGCAGTTTAGGACTGTTAACGTAAATGGTAGTGCTGACGCTACTGAGTATGGTAACGAAAACACTCAGGAGACTGATGTTTCTGACCGTCCTAATATGACATGGTATATGACATGGGATGATACCAACCTATATATCGCCATTTCTGATGTAAATAACGACGTTAACAAGAGAGAGGCAACCGTAATTTATCTAGATACTAATCCGATTATCCCAGTTAACGGAGGCTCAAGTTCCGACGGTTCGAATAAGGCTTTTAATAATTATGATGGCACTAGCGGTATTCTACCTTTTCGTGCAGATATAGCTCTGTTCCTGCGTAAAAATTACAAGGAGTATCGTAAACCAGACGGTGGTAATGGCTGGAATAATCCAGTGAGTGATAACAACACTGGTAATACCAGAACAGGTATTACTGTAGTTTATAACAATGAAAGCACAAACGGTACGCGCGAGATTTCCATTCCATGGAGTATTATGGGCGGAAGGCCTGCCTCTTTCAATATGGTAGGTTACGTAACTGCTCCTACATTAAATGGCGGGTATATATACGGTCAGATTCCCGCTAAAACTGTTTTAAATAGAAATGGAGCGGGTCCTATTGGCACTGATGCTAAGTTCGTACGTTATTATACTGTTTCTAGTACTAACAACGGAGCTGTAAACAGCACAGAAGCCGGAGCCACCGGCCCGTTTAGCCGTGAAAGCTACGCTACTCCTGACCAGAACAATTCAAACTTTGGTCAAATCAGCGTATACGACTTCACTGCGAACCACCCTTTCATTAATAATTCCCTACAACTCAACCGTACTTCAAGTGGCACGCCTACTTGGAATATCAGCAATAACCTATACATCGGCAAAGATGTCAGCGTATATGCTAATACGCAGGCACCTATTAATGTAGGCGGTAAATTTACTGTAGCTGACGGTGGTAAATTTTACCAGGAAGCGGCTCCTTTGCGCATCACTGGTGATTTTACAATCAATGATTTTGGCACATTTGCTCCTGGCTCTGCTGCAACCAGTGCTGTTGTTTTGGATGGAGACGAAACGCAAGTTGTTCGCGCTAAAAACTTAACACTTGCAAATCTGTCTCTCACTGGTGGTGATAAAACACTGACTAGCAACCTAACGATTAACAACAATATTACGCTCAGCGCTGGTGCTCGGCTTGTTACGGGCAACAACTCGCTTATTTTGACAGGTAATACTGTTAATGCCCCGGGCGCGCAGTTAAACGAAGTTCTTGATGCTGCTGCTGATGAAGCAGGCGGCGGCTATGTTCTCGGTACTGTTGAGTCGACAGAGCAGATTGGCATCAGTGACCGAGATTATAATTTCAATAACATTGGTCTAACCATTCGTGCAAATGGTACCACGGCCCCTACACTTCCGGGCCAAGTTACCGTACAACGCTTGACTGGTCTGATCGTAACGGCTCAAGAGCCAGGTAATCCTACCAGCATTAGCCGTCAATATCGCATCGTAGCAGGTAACCAAAACAACGTAGATGTAGACCTCACGTTTGGTTACCGGGATAAGCAGAACAACGAGTTACGCACTATCCCGGAAGCTCAACTGACCTTGTTCCGCTCTCCTGCTTTTAATCAGGGTCCATACCAGCGAATCGGTGGCGCTGTTAATGCAACGGCAAATACTGTATTCGCTCGCACTGCAGTAAACCTATCGGGCGTCTTTACCCTCGGCGACGGTAACAACCCCCTACCCGTCGAACTCGTTGCCTTCACGGGCAAGCTGGAAGGCTCAGCCGTTCGTCTGAACTGGGCTACGGCTTCGGAGAAGAACAACAAAGGCTTTGAAGTGCAGCGCAACACCGGCGGCGACCAGTGGTTTACGCTGGGTTTTGTAGCCGGCCACGGCAGCACCAGCCAGCGCAATGCCTACTCCTTCCGTGATGCCAATGCCCCCGAAGGCAAAGCCACCTACCGCCTGCGTCAGCTCGACAACGACGGCACCGAAAGCTTCTCGCCCGTAGTAACCATCGAAGTACCGGCCGGCAACGCGCCTGCTCTGGTGCTGAGCCCCGTTCCTACCCCCGATGTACTGACCATCAGCGGCCTGGGTAGCGGTGCTCACGTAGCCGAAGTGTACGACATGATGGGTAAGCGTGTGCTGAGCCACTCGTTTAAAGACCAAACGACGACGGTATCGGTAGCCAACCTCCCCAGCGGCTTGTACGTGGTGCAGGTGCAGGGCAAGAAAAGCAAGTTTGTGAAGCAATAACCCGTCGGGTATGTTTCACTGCCGGACCGGCGCGAGAGGTTAGCCTCCCGCGCCGGTCTTTTTTTTGTTCGTCCAATTCCCTTCAAAACGCCCTGCTGAGCGGAGTCGAAGCATCTCGCGTGCTCCCGGTAACTCCCTGACAGCTGGGATTAGCGTAGCACGCGGGATGCTTCGCCTCCGCTCAGCAGGACAGATTGAGAGAGTACGTGAAACGACCCAATAGAGCATGCAAGATTTCTTCCGCTGCTCGAAATGATACTCCTTCCCATTGTCTCTGCTGTTGCCTCCCTACCTTTACCGCATGGCTACCTCCCTTACCCTCTCCGATATTTACATTTACCCCGTTAAGTCGCTGGGCGGTATCCGCCTGACGGAGGCAGCCGTGGGCCTGCGAGGTCTGCAATACGACCGGCGCTGGCTGGTGGTAGATGCGCGCAACCAGTTCATGACGCAACGGCAGATTGCCGCTATGGCCCTGCTGGACGTGGCCCCCGCTTTCAACGGCTTTCTGCTCACACACCGCCAACGCCCTGACCTGCTACCCCTCTACATTCCCTTTGAGGCAAATCGAGAAAAGACGCTGTTCGTGACCATCTGGGATGATATGGTCTTTGCCTGGCGCGGCACCCCCGCCGCCGATGAGTGGTTGACCGAAGCCCTGGGCCAGGAATGCCGGCTGGTGTATATGTCGGATATGGTGCGGCGCGAGGTAGAGCCCGACAAGCCCGAGCTGAACCCGGCTGGCACGCTCGTCAGCTTCGCCGATGGCTACCCCTACCTCCTCATTGGGCAGGCGGCCTTGGATGATTTGAGCGCACGCCTCACCGCCCCGGTCCCCATGAATAGGTTCCGGCCCAACCTGGTATTCACCGGCGGCGAGCCGTTTGCGGAGGACACCTGGGCCGATTTTCAGATAGGCGACATCACCTTCCGGGCCGTGCGGGCCTGCGGGCGTTGCGTCGTCACCACCATCGACCAGCAAACCGCCCAAAAGTACCCCGAAACCCTGAGTACCCTGGCTTCCTACCGCACGGTAGGCCGCAAGGTGCTGTTCGGCCAGAACGTTACGACCAGCAGCCAGGGCATCATCCGGGTAGGCGACTCGCTAACGGTGCTGAGTAATAAAGAGAATAGCTAAAGCCAAGCTAAAGAACGAACTCCCCTCCTTTTTTAAGGAGGGGTGGCCGAAGGCCGGGGTGGTAAGTCGCAAGAACAACACAATGGCCACTTTCTATCCTAAATTATCTATCACCCTAAGCTGTCTGTCATCCTGAGCTTGCGAAGGACCTTGTCACGCGTGAACGAGTCGTTGACATGAAAGTCATTCAACGTGAGAAGGTCCTTCGCAAGCTCAGGATGACAGACGACTTGGTATGACACAAGTCCCTTGACTTGCATCTCCACTTCCTACCCAACTCCCGCCTACCCTGACTCGTATGCCCAGCCATGAATCGTGCTGCAATACTGGATTTTTTGCGCGGCTTAGCCGCTAATAACAACAAGCCCTGGATGGACGAGCACCGGGCTGAATATCATCAGGCCCGCGCTGTGTTTAAAGAATTGGTGGCGGAGGTGCTCCAGGGGGTACAACGTTTCGAGCCGGCGCTACAAACTCTCACGGCTGGGGAGACGATGTACCGCATCAACAAAAACGACCGGTTTCAGCAGGGACAGGAGCCGTATAAACGCCACATGGGCGCGGGCCTCAAGGCGGAGGGTAGGCACTCGCGCTGGGCAGGCTATTTTCTGACCTTGGAGCCGGGCAACTCCTGGCTGGGTGCCGGCAAGTGGCAGCCCGACGCGGCCAGCCTGCAACGCATCCGTCAGGAAATCCATTACTCTTCTGAGGCCTTCCACGCCCTGCGCCAGTACCCCGAGTTTGTGCGCCACTTCCCTGACGGCCTGGAGGGCGACCGGCTCCAGCGCCCACCCAAAGGCTACGACAAAAACGACCCCGACATCGAATGGCTCAAGATGAAAAGCTTCCTGGTCAGCCGTCCCATCTCCGATGCCGAGCTACTTCAACCCAACTTCGTGGAAAAAGCCGTCGAAAGCCTGCACATAGCGCAGCCGCTGGTACAGTTCCTCAATCAGGCGATTGGGGAGGAGTAAGGAAATGGTGAGGTTGTGAGTTGAAAAACGAGTGTCATCCTGAGCGCAGCGAAGGACCTTATCACGCGTGAACGATAATCGTTGTTACGACTTGTTCACGCGTGATAAGGTCCTTCGCTGCGCTCAGGATGACACTCGTTTACTATTTGTCACTCACCACTTTATCACCTCTAAAACAGCCCGAACAACGTGCTGTTAATTCGCTCGATGACCACGCCTAGGTCCTCGGGGTTGTTCACGTAGTCGAGGTTGTTTACGTCAACGACCAGCAGCTTGCCATGCTTGTAGCCGCTGATCCACTTCTCGTAGTGCTCGTTGAGGTTTTTGAGGTATTCAATTTTGATGTTGTTCTCGTAGTCGCGGTTGCGCTTTTCGATTTGCTGGATGAGCTTGGGCAGATCAGCTTTGAGGTAGAGCAGCAAGTCGGGCGCGTCTACCATGCTAATCATCGACTCGAACAGGTTGCAGTAGTTCTGGTAGTCGCGTTCCGTCATGAGGCGCGACTCGTGCAGGTTGGCCGCAAAAATGTGCGCGTCCTCATAAATAGTTCGGTCCTGAATCACGCCTTTACCGGCCCGCTGCAGCTCCTTGATGCGCTGCACCTGCCGAAAGCGGCTGTTCAGGAAATATACTTGCAGGTGAAAAGCCCAGCGTGGCATATCGTCGTAGAAATCCTTGAGGTAGGGATTGTGGTCGACGTCTTCCAGAAACACTTCCCAGTTGAAGTGGTGGGCCAGCTTGTTGGCCAGCGTAGTTTTGCCGGCCCCAATGTTGCCGACGATGGCGATGTGCATACGTATAAAAAGCAGGTAGCGAGAGAAGCAGAGAACCACAAAAGTAGCGGAAAGCCGGCAACCGTGTTCCTCCTTTTGTTAGCTCTCGTGCACTACGAATAGCCCCATTGCTTACTGGCAATGCTTCTGCAAAAAACGTATCTTGTTCTACTACTCTGTTTTAGCTTTTTACGGCCGGCACCGCCGCTGCCTTTTCTGCACTGTGCGCCTTCGCCGTCAGGATACATCACACGCAACGCTACTGCCTATTTTCCTTTCTACCTACCCTTTCGCTGGTTTTGGCCATGGCTATTGCCTCTCCTCTCCCCACCGACTGCTACCCGGTGCACGATGCACTCGGCCAGCTTATTGCCACCGCCTATTACCACACGCAGGGCGAACTGCTGTGTGTGGTCTGGACCGGCCATATCACCAACGTGGAGGTGCTGCAGGTAGCAGAGGCTTTCTTACAGCTCCAGGCCCTCCGGCCCATCCGGCGCCTCTACAACGACAAGACCACCACCACCGGCGACTGGGCCGAGGCCATGCCCTGGCTGGAGTTTGAGTGGTTGCCCAAGGCCATTCACCAGGGCTTACAGGCCATTGCCTATGTCTTATCGCCGGATATATCCAACCAGCTCATCAGCCGGCGCTTTGCCGACCGGGTGCGGCCGCAATTGCCCATCCGGCTGTTCTTCGACTACGATAAAGAAGCGGCCCTGGGGTGGCTCCAAGCCCAGTAAGCTTGGCGCCACCCCAGGGCCGTTTGCGCCCGGCTACTTATCGTCCGTCACAATATCCTTCATGCCCCGGGCCTTTTCCAGCGTCCGGAACTCCCCTTGCCAGGAGCGAATGCGCAGGCGGTCCTCCATGGCAATCTGACTGCGCACTTGCTCGTAGCGGGCATTCAGAGAGCTCAGAACCGTGCTGGCCTCAGCCCATTCAGTGTCAGTCCATTGCCGGCGCTGGGCACGGGTGGCATCAACGAAGCGCGAGTACAGATCCACCATTTCCGACGCGCGGGCCTTGCTGATCTGTACATCTTCGTTGAGCAGGCGGCGCTGCGCCTGCTGCTCGGTGGCAGGCTGCGCGGCCTGGGCTTCTAGGCGCTGCTGCTGGGCAGCCCACTCCTGGTAGCGCGTTTTCTGTTGCGCATACTCACGTTTCGACTGCGTAGAGAGACTGTCGGTGGCGCGGTCGAGGCGCTGGCTCTGGCGGTCGAAGTTGGACTTCAGGGCAGGCCAGTTGCGGCGGGCGCTGGCATCAGCCTTATCCACTTGCTGATTCACCCAAGCCGAGAAATTGCGCAGCTCCGTTTCGGCTTTCGACTGCGTGCGGTTGGGAGTAGTGGTTTGTGCGGTGGCGGCGGTAAGCGGCACGAAGGCGCTGGCCGCCAGAAAAAAGGAGAATGCGTATTTTTTCATTTTCGTAAGAAAACGGGCCGAAGCCACTGGTACAAATGAGGCAGCTCTGGCTGCCCCTGCCCTGCCAACGACAATTTCCGGCCCAAAGATGTAATGGAACGCAGGTAAAGTTCGCTTTTTCCGCGAAAAATGCCGTTTTTGCGGTCTATGTCTGCTTCTTCTCCCACTGCTATTGCCGTTCAGCCTGCCACCCTGGCGGATATTCCTACCATCATCACGCTGGCTGAAGCCACTTGGGAGCCTACCTACCGATTTATCCTTTCCAAGGAACAGATCGACTACATGTACCGGGTGATTTACACCCCCGCTTCCCTGCATCGCCAAATGACCGACGACCAGCACAGCTTCCTGCTGCTGCTGGTAGAGGGGCACCCAGCCGGTTACGCATCGTTTTCGCCCCTGCCCGCAGAGGAGGCGGTGTATAAGCTACACAAAATCTACGTGCTACCCTCCCACCAGGGCCAGGGACTAGGGCAGCGGCTGGTAGAGGCGGTAGAACATGCCGTGCGCGCCGCCGGCGGACAGACGCTGGAGCTGAATGTGAACCGCTACAACCCGGCCGTATCCTTCTATGAGCGCCTGGGCTTCCAACGTTACCGTGAGGATGATATTCCGATTGGTCCGTACTGGATGAACGATTTTATTCTGCGCAAGGAGTTGGTATAGCGCGTCGGCGCGGCCAGTTGCCAATGTGGCGGTTATCTTTACGGTTCACCAAACCTGTTTTCAACAATGGCAACCAAACTTACGGTTCTCAGCAATGGCTCCCTGCGCGTAGAGGGCAACGATTTTGAGCTGGTAGACGCGCAAGGCAACCCCTACGGCCTGGGCGGCCGCGAGCGAATCAGCATCTGCCGCTGCGGCCTCTCGGCCCAAAAGCCCTTCTGCGACGGCTCCCACAAAGGCCACTTCGAGCACGACGCCAAAGCCTTCGACCTCCCCGCTCCCAAGCAGTAGTAAATAGTGAGTAACAATACGGGTGTCATCCTTCATCTGGCGTCCGCTTGCGAAGGACCTTATCACGTTGCACGACTAGCGTACCAACGATTCGTTCTCGCGTGAGAAGGTCCTTCGCTCTGCTCAGGATGACACCCGTATTGTTACTCACCATTTCACAACTTCACCATCTCACCACTTAAAGAGAGTCGACTAGCGCCACATATTCTTGGCGGGCCGACTCTTTGCTTTTCCCGCTGAGGCCAGCCCAGGCATCGTACTTGGCAATGGCTTTAAAATCGAACCCACCGGGGCGGGAGCCGGTTACGTCGCCTTCGGAGGCTTGCTTGTAGAGCGCGTAGAGCTGGAGCAGCACCGTATTGGAGGGCTTGCTGGGGAGTTGCTGGGCGCGTTGGGCGGCGGCTTCAAATTCTTCCTGCGTGACCATAGAAACGTAGTTGATGTAAGGAATAGACAATGCGGGCAAGTTACAGAAAGGCGGGAAAGAATGCTGCATGCAGCATTCTTTCCCGCCTTTCTGCGTACTTATTCTACCTGATCAGCCAAGCTGCGTACTACTGCCAGCACGCCTGTATGTGCTACCCTACCCCTCCCCTCCATGTCGCATTTTTCTCCCGCGCTGCTGGTAGCGCTATTCGTTGTAGCCGCCGTGGTGGTATGGCAGGCAGGCACCTACCTTTCTGATACCACCGATGTGCTAGCCCAGCGCCTGAAGCTAGGCGATGCGTTGGGCGGATTGCTGCTGCTGGCCATCGTGACGAATCTACCGGAAGTGGTTATCACCCTGAGCGCATCGTTGCGCGGGCAAGTAGATCTGGCGGTGGGCAATATTTTGGGTGGCATTGCGGTGCAAACGCTGGTGCTGGTGGGGCTTGATGCTTTCGGCAAGGGCCACGCGACACCGCTTACCCACCGCGTGCACACGCTACAGCCCGTGCTGGAAGCGCTGCTAGTAGTGGCGGTGTTAACGGTGGTGGTGCTGGGAGCCCAGCTACCCGCTAGCCTGTTGGGTGGGCACGTGTCGCCGGCTGAGGTAGTGCTGGTACTGCTTTGGTTGGGCGGTGTTTTCCTTGTTGGCAAAGCAGAGCACGGCCTACCCTGGCTGGCCCATGCCCCGGCCGCTACCACGAACCGCCCCGAGCCCCAGGACGCTACCCAACAAAAGCAGAAGCCCTTTGCGAACAGCAGCACGAAGCGCGTAGCGCTGGTATTTGGAGCGGCATCCCTGGCTACGTTGCTAGCCGGCTGGGCGCTGGAAGTCAGCGGCGAGCAACTGGCTGACCAGCTGGGCATGACAGGCTTATTTTTTGGCGCTACCGTGCTGGCCGCTGCCACCTCCCTACCCGAAGTCTCGACTGGACTGGCAGCCTTGCAATTAGGTAAGCCGGAGCTGGTAGTGAGCGACATTTTTGGGGGCAATGCTTTTTTGCCCGTCTTATTTTTGCTGGCCGCGCTGGTATCAGGCAAAGCAGTGCTGCCGCGTGCCCAGGCGTCCGATTTGTACCTCACTGGTTTGGGCATTTTGCTGAGCAGCGTGTATGCCGTCGGACTGGTGTTTCGCTCACGGCGGCAGGTAGGGCGCCTCGGCCTCGACTCGTGGGCGGTACTGGTACTGTACGCGCTGGGCATGCTGGGCTTGCTTTTCATTCAGCAGTGAGCCGGTAGCTCCTCCATAACCAGCGGTGGAGCCGAGCGTATCACTTATTAAACCACTTGCCCTTACGCCATCCCATGCCTAAATCAACAGAACCTGACCTCGAAATGCTGGTCAAATTGTGTCTGCAACACAAGCTCCAGTTAGCATTGGCCGAAAGCTGTACGTGTGGCCTGGTAGCCGCCCAACTGGCGCCCGTGCAGGGTATAAGTGAGGTGTTATTGGGTTCCGTCGTCACGTACCATGCAGAAGCCAAGCAGAAATTGCTGGGCGTCAAAAAGAACACGCTCACCACCTACTCAGCAGAAAGTCAGCAAACGACCAACGAAATGGCCCAGGGGCTACACCGCCAGCTACCAGCCGAGGTGTGCGTAGCCGTGACGGGGCTCTGTGGCCCCGGTGCCTCCGAAAGCCCCGATAAGCCCGTTGGTACTGTTTTCGTGACGATTCTGCTGGAAGGCCGCGCCCACGAGTATCGGGAGGAGTTTCCGGGCAGCGACGGCGAACAACTGCGCCAGCAAGCCACCACGCTGGTCTACGAAAAGCTACTGGAGCTTCTCAAATTATACCAGGCAGATCCTTCTAAACGAACCGCCCTTTCCAAGTAGCGCTTCCCGCGCACTACCGTTAGTACGTACTTGCGGTACTCGGTGAGTAACAGGCCATGTGTCATCCTTCGCAAGCGCAGGATGACACATGGCCTGTTATGCATTACTTCATCATTTCACCGCTGTGGGCGCACCAGCATGATTTTCAGGTTCAGCCGCACTACGTCGCCCATGGTGCGGCAGCGGCTGAACTGTGTGGTGCCGTGGTGGGTGTTGAGGTCTTGCTTGAGCTGCGCAATCTTTTCGGGCGGGGCCAGCTCGGAGCGGCGCATGCAGTCCATCAGGTCGCGGAGGCGGTAGCGCTCCGAGCGCACGCGCCGGGCCATCAGGGTGCGCTCCTCGGCCTGGTATTGGCGCACGGTATCGGGCTCCAGCCAGCGGCTGCACAGCTCCACCACCGGGCGGTTGTCTTTAAAAAACTGCGGCAGGTACATGGTTTTCCTACCCTCGTAGCTCTGCTGGTCAAAGTCGATGGCGCGCACGCGGTACTGCTCGTCTTCGAAATCGGGCGTCACGTCAATCACGTAGTTGTAGGCGCGCATATCGCCCAACAGGCGGGCAAAGCACCGCTCGTTGAACTTCACAAACTCCTTGGCAATACGCACTTGGTTGAGCTGGGGCGTGCGCAGCCGGGTGCGGATGAAGTCGTCGCCGGGAATGCCCACAATGTGCTCCTCAATCAAGGTTTCGTTCTGCACCAAGTAGTTGATGCTGTTGGGCGAAAGCAGGTGCTCCAGCTCCAGGCCGTATACGCGGGAGGCGTCGGCGCGCTTCACGTAGAAATAGTCGTAGTTGTCGTTGAGTTGGTTGACCACGCGCACCCGAAACGGGTTGCTATTGCCGAAGCGGCAGTAGTCGATGCGGTCGGCCAGTAGGTGTTCGGTGAACGACAGGTCGCCATCGGTTTTCAGCAGGGCGTATATCTCTGTTAGGCCGCGGGTCAGCTCCTGCAGCTCGCTGGGCTCGTAGTACACGGTTTCCCAGAGCGTGTCGCGGCCCTGGCGGTCGAGCAGGGGGTAGGCGTTGCTCACGCGCAAAAGGTCGAGGTAGGAAATGGGCAGGTCCGTGGCGCGGTCGTACTGGCGCAGGTAGTGGCGCAAGGCCGCATCGAGCGGGTAGATCTTTTTCTTTTTGGAAATTTCCACGGGATGAGGATAGGTATGCGAAAAAATAGGACTGGGGCAGGAATCGGCGGAAAAACTGAAGTTCTGGTGGTCAGGCTCAGGTATTTAATCTCGAACTTTACGGTATTCTACTGTGTGTTCTTCTGTTGTCAAAGATGAAAAAACTACTGACTCCGCTGCTGCTTGCTACGTTGGTGCTGCTGCCTACCCTGTCGCCGGGCTGGGGCTTCATGGGCCACCGCACCATTGCGCAGATTTCGGTGTACGCGCTGCCCAAAGCCATGCAGCCGTTTTACTATCACTTTCTGCCGCGCCTGGTGAAGCTCTCCACCGCTCCTGATGAGCGCCGCGACGTAGACCCCACGGAGGCGCCCAAGCACTACATCGACATGGACCACTACGGCACCGACCCGTTTGGGGCCATGCCCAAAGCCTGGGAAAAGGCCGTGGCCAAATACTCGGCCGATACGCTGCGCAAGTACGGTACCGTGCCGTGGACGGTTATCGACCTGAAGGACCAGCTCACCCAGGCCTTCCGCGACGGTGACACCACCAATATTCTGAGACTGTCGTCGGACTTGGGCCACTATATCGGCGACGCCTTTGTGCCCCTGCATACCACCCAGAATTACGACGGTCAGCTCACCAACCAAACCGGCCTTCATAGCCTGTGGGAGTCGAAGCTACCGGAGCGCCACATTGCCAAGTACAAGCTCAACAGCGAAGAGGCTAAGTACGTGAAAGACCCACTGGCAGCCATTTGGCTAACCGTGCAGCAGTCGTACGGCTTCCTGGGCGCCACGTTTGATGAGGAAGAAAAGGTAACGCTGAAGTATACCCCCGAAACCAAGTACAATTACTCGCACAAGTACGGCACTACCCGCCGCTCCTACTCCGATGCCTTCGCTGATTCTTACCATGATATTGTGGGCGGCCAAGTAGCCTACCGCCTCAAGCAGGCCCCTACCCTGGTAGCCTCTATGTGGTACACGGCCTGGAAAGACGCCGGCAGCCCCAACCTCGACAAGCTGCTGGGCCATGAGCCCACCAAGGAAGAAAAAGACCGTCTGGCTTCCGACCTGAAGCTCTGGAAAGACAACCAGCTGGTGCCTCAGCAGCGCCTGCTGGCCCTGGAGAAACCGAAAGCCGCCGCCCGCCCCGACCAGATTGGCGCCGCCACCGAGATGAGCACCCCCACTGCGTCTGATTTAGAAGAAAAACCACAGCCGGCTGCTACCGCCGCGCCCGCTAAAGCAGCAGCCCCTACCCCCGATAAAGTGAAGGTGAAAGTGAAGCCTGCCGCGGCTCCTGCTACCAAAACCAAGGTGAAAGCCAAAAAAGCCAGCGACGACTGGGGCACCGGCGCCTGGTAAGGTATTTATGGTTGATCGTCAATATTTTACACATAACCATTGCCTACTAGCAGCGTAAGAAGGTAATACAAGTCCCGGGCAGCCACTGCGGCGTCCGGGACTTTTACTTCCACCACTTACCTTCTTCTGTATGATTCTGCGTTATGACCGTTTGGCAGTGGAGCTGCCCAAGCCTAAAAATCCGTCGCCCAACGACGCAGCTGCTATTCAGGAGCTGCTGGGGGGTAAGTACGGGGAAATGTCGACGTTAATGAACTATACGTTCCAGTCGTTTAATTTCCGGGGGCGCAACCGCCTACGCCCCTTTTATGACCTCACATGCAGTATTGCCGCAGAAGAGTACAGCCACATTGAGGCTGTTTCGTATGCCATCAACTTGTTGCTGACGGGTACTACGCCGCGTGGCAAAGACCCAGTACCCGCACCGCTGGAGGGAGTAGTAGACGCCCGCAACAGCTACCACTTTCTGAGCAGTGCCCAGGCCGCCCTACCCATCGACTCGATGGGGAATCCGTGGACTGGCCAAAACGTACACGCCAGCGGCAACCTGAAGCTGGATTTGCTGCACAATTTCTTTCTGGAGTGCGGCGCGCGCGCCAATAAGATGCGCGTGTACGAAATGGTGTCTGATCCAACTGCCCGTACAATGGTAGGCTACTTGTTGGTTCGGGGCGGTTTGCACGTGGTAGCGTATGCTAAAGCCCTAGAGCACCTCACGGGTGTGGAAGTTACCAAGCTGGTACCCGTGCCCGATTTGAGCAACGATGCCTTCCCAGAGGCTAAGAAATTGCAGGACGAGCAGAAACTCCACCTAAAGCTCTATACTTTCAGCCCCGATGACTACAAGCAGGCCGGTATCATTTGGAATGGCACCCACCCCGAGGACGGTCAGCCACTGGAAGTGATACAGGGTGGTTTTGAGGGTGTCCCCTACCCTGTGCTGGAAGAGGAGCCACAACTGAACTCGCCCGGCGCCGACGATTACGACCCGCAGATGTTTGCGGATATTGCAAAGAAGCTCGGCATCAAGCTGTAGCCAGCATTTATTTGGATGCGCCGGATTCCGGCTATTTTTGGGCTGCTACCCTGGCTGTAGGGTAGCAGCCCTTTTTGCTGACCCTCTGGCCCTACCCTATGTTTCTTTCCAATCTACTAGGCACCTATACCCGGCCCTTGTCTGTGTGTGCAGCGCTTCTGCTGGCATTGAGTACCGCCTGCAACCAAAGTCCGCCGGAAACCGCCGCTACTACCCAGCAACCTACTACACCGCCGCCTGTGCCCGGCCCCAACCTCACGGCCCTGGCCGATAGCAATGTGGTGGAGTTGCTCACGCCCTACCTCCGAGAGCATCCTGGCTCGGAAGTGCTGCTGCACACCCGCCTGGGTACCATGCGCCTACGCCTCTACGATGATACGCCCATTCATAAGGCCAATTTCCTGCTGCTGATTCGTAAGGGCGTGTTCAATGAGACGTTATTCCAGCGGGTAGAGAAAGGGCTGGTGATTCAGGGTGGGCGCTCTACTAACCGCACCATCGCCATTAACCGCTACCGCCTACCGCCCGAAATTCGGCCCGAGCACTTCCACAAAAAAGGCGCCCTGGCCATGGCCCGCTACGACGACGACCAAAACCCTGGTCAACTGTCGTCGGGCATTGATTTTTATATTGTGCAAGGCAAGAAGTTAGCGCCCAACCAGTCGCAAGCCGTGGCAGGCCGTAAGCTCACGCCTGCCCAAGTGCAGACCTACGCCACTGAGGGTGGCCTACCCTCTCTGGATGGCCGCTACACGGTGTTCGGCGAGGTAGTGGAAGGCCTAGACGTGCTAGACAAAATTGCCGACGAGCCGATTGACGCCTACAAATGGCCGAAAAAAGACGTGAATATGAAGATGGAAGTGGTAGGCGGTTAAGCAATAAAAAAGTAAAAGGCTAGCAACTAGCTCCCCTCCTTAAAAAAGGAGGGGAGCTAGTTGCTAGCCTTTCTAATTGTAACCTTCTAATTCACAAAAAAAGCCCTGACGCTTCTGCATCAGGGCTTTTCGTTTCAGGCAATAGTCTGCTTACCAGATACGGGCACGCACGTTTTCAGCGCGTACCATTTTCGCATCTTCTTTGCAGCCGAAAGCCTCATAGAATTGCGGCATATTTTGTAGCGGCCCCTCGGTGCGGAACTGGGCCGGTGAGTGCGGGTCCGTCAGCACCTGCTGACGCAAGGCCTCGGGGCGCGAGTTGGTGCGCCAGATCTGGGCCCAGGCCAAGAAGAAGCGCTGCTCAGGCGTGTAGCCGTCGTAGTTGGGTACGTTTTTGCCGGCAATGGCTTTTTTCAGAGCCGTGTAGGCAATGTTTAAGCCACCGATATCGGCTAGGTTTTCGCCCATCGTCAGCTTGCCGTTCACAAATACAGAGTCCAACGGCGAGAAGGCCGAGTACTGCTTGTCCACGAGGTCGGCGCGCTGGGTGAACTTGGCAGCGTCTTCCTTGGTCCACCAGTCTTTGAGGTTACCCTCAGCGTCGTACTGACGGCCCTGGTCATCGAAGCCGTGGGTCATTTCGTGGCCAATCACAGCGCCCATGCCGCCGTAGTTCACCGCGTCATCAGCCTTAGGGTCGAAGAATGGGGGCTGCATGATACCGGCCGGAAACACGATTTCGTTCATCGGCGGGTTGTAGTAGGCATTCACCGTGGGTGGCGTCATGCCCCACTCGTTGCGGTCAATCGGCTTGCCGTAATGGCCTACGTTGTCCTTGTAAGCCCATTTACGGGAGGCCAGCACGTTTTGCAAGTACGACTCGCGCGAGATGGTGAGAGCCGAATAATCCTTCCACTTGTCGGGGTAGCCGATTTTCACGGTGAAGGCGTTCAGCTTCTTCAGGGCCTGCTCCTTGGTGGTAGCGCTCATCCAATCCAGATTCTGGATGTGCTCGGCGAAGGCGGCACGCAGGTTCTCTACCATCTGCTTGGCCTTGGCTTTGGCTTCAGGCGAGAAGGCCTTGTCTACGTACAGCTGGCCGAAGGCTTCGCCCAGGGCACCGTCGGTGGCGCGCAACATGCGCTTCCAGCGAGGCTGCTGCTGCTTGGCACCGCTCAGCACTTTGGAGAAGGCAAACGACTCATCGCCAAACGCCTTGGGTAGGGCCGAGGTCAGCGAGGTGGTCAGGTGCCAGCGCATGTAGGTTTTCAGCTCAGCCAGCGGGGTCGATTTCAGCAGGGCGTTTTCAGCCTTGAAGAAATCAGGCTGACCTACAATCACCTCTTGGGCAGCGCCAAGGCCATTTTGCTTGAGGGCGCCGGCCACGTTTAGGTTGGGGTACTGCTTCTGCACCTCCGCCAGCGTCATCTTGTTGTAGTTGGCGTAGGGGTCGCGCAGGGCCACGCGGGTGCGGCTGGCCTGGGCCAGTTTAGTTTCGAAAGCCAACACCGTTTGGGCATTCTTCGCGGCTACAGCCGGCGAATCGCCCAACAGTTTGAAGGTGTTGGTGAGGTAGTTTACGTAGGCCATGCGGATGCTCTTAGAGCGGGCATCGTCCTTGAGGTAGTAGTCGCGGTCGGGTAGGGAAAGGCCGCCTTGGTACAGGCTCACGGCATACTGCGAGCTAATTTTGTCGTCCTGCCCTACCCCGCTGTAGTAGAACGCACCGGTGCCGATGGTCTGCTGACGGGCAATCTCAGCCTGCAATCCTTTCAGATCCTTCACAGCGGCAATCTTAGCCAGCTCGGGTTGCAGGTATTTCAAGCCCGCCTTCTCAATGGCCACGGTATCCATAGCAGAGGCGTAGTAGTCGCCTACCTTCTGGGCGTTGCTACCCTTGGCAGCCGTGGTGTTAGCCGCGGCTTCGTCTAGAATCTGCCGCATTACCGCGTTGTTCTTGTCAGCCAGCTCGTTGAAAGAGCCCCAGCGCGACTCAGCGGCCGGAATCGGGTTATTTTTCAACCAGCTGCCTGAAGCAAACTGAAAGAAGTTGTCGCACGGATTAGCCGATTTGTCGATATTCGCCACGTTCAGGCCGGTACCTTTGGGCGCCTCGGCTTGGGTGGTAGCCGTAGCGGAGGTAGCCGTTGCCGTAGAGGTAGCAGCCGTATCGGAGGCCGTGGTAGTTGATTTCGACGAGCTACAGCCCGCCAGCGTCAGCCCAGCCGCGGCCACTACAGCCAGCGTCAGGCTATTTCGGTTCTTCATTGGTGGTAGAAAAAGGAGAAAAAATGGGAATTGGAGAAGCAAGATACGGAGGAAATCCTGTGCTCCTACCTAATAGGTGTTTTGTACTATCTAGTGCCTGTAACATAAAAAAGGCAGCCTGTAGGCTGCCTTTTTATTTCTAAAGATTGTTATGCTGAGCTTATTGAAGCGTTTCTACTGCTTCCCTGTAATCGCTAAAAATTACTCACATAGAGATGCTTCGACAGGATTAGCATGACGGTTTCACGAAACAGTAGTTAACGTTCCGCTTACCAGATTTTGGCCCGCACGTTTTCGGCGCGTACCATTTTGGCGTCCTGCTTGCAGCCGAAAGCCTCGTAGAACTCCGGCATGTTTTGCAGCGGCCCAATGGTCCGGAACATGCCCGGCGAGTGAGGGTCCGTCAGTACCTGCTGGCGCAGGGCCTCGGGGCGCGAGTTGGAACGCCAGATTTGGGCCCAGGCCAGGAAGAAGCGTTGCTCGGGCGAGAAGCCGTCGTACTGCGGGCGGGGGTTATTGCCGTATTTCTTGTCGAGTTGCTTTTGTAGGGCGGTATAGGCCAGGTTCAGCCCGCCCAGGTCGGCTAGGTTTTCGCCCATCGTCAGCTTGCCGTTCACGTACACCGAATCGAGCGGTGAGAAGGCCGAATACTGGTTACCGACCAAGGTAGCACGCTGGGTAAACTTCTCGGCGTCTTCTTTGGTCCACCAGTCGCGCAGGTTGCCGGCCGCGTCAAATTGGCGACCTTGGTCGTCGAAGCCGTGGGTCATTTCGTGACCAATCACCGCGCCCATACCGCCGTAGTTCACCGCGTCATCGGCCTTGGGGTCAAAGAACGGGGGCTGCATGATGCCGGCCGGAAACACGATTTCGTTCATCGACGGGCTATAGTAGGCATTCACCGTGGGCGGGGTCATGCCCCATTCGGTGCGGTCAATCGGCTTGCCGTACTTTTCCACGTTGCGGGCGTAGTTCCACTTGCGGGCGGCTAGCACGTTTTGCAAGTACGATTCGCGCGAGATGTTCAGGGTGGAGTAGTCCTTCCACTTGTCGGGGTAGCCGATTTTCACCGTGAAAGCGTTCAGCTTCTTCAAGGCTTCGGCCTTGGTAGGTGCGCTCATCCAGGTGTTTTGCTGAATATGCTCGGCAAACGACGCTTTTAGGTTATTTACCATCTCCAGGGCCTTGGCCTTGGCTTCGGGCGAGAAGGCTTTGTCGACGTAGAGTTGGCCGAAGGCCTCGCCCAGCGTGCCATCGGTGGCGGCCCCCATGCGCTTCCAGCGAGGCTGCTGCTGCTTGGCGCCGCTGAGCACCTGCGTGTAGCGGAAAGCTTCGTCGCCGTAGGCCTTGGGTAGGGCCGCCGTCAGCGACGACACCAGCTGCCAGCGCAGGTAGGTTTTCATATCAGCCAGCGGCGTAGTCTTCATCAGCCCATTCACCTCCTCGAAGAAGGCCGGCTGGCCCACAATCACCTCTTGCGCCGTACCCAGACCGTTTTGCTTCAGCAAGGTGGGTAGGGCGATGTTGGGATATTTCTGGTTGAACTCCGCCAACGGCATCTTATTGTAGTTGGCGTACGGGTCGCGCAGCTCTACGCGGCTCTTGCTGGCTTTGGCGAGCTTGGTTTCCAGCGCCAGCACCGTCTGGGCATTTTTGGCGGCGGTAGCTTCGCTGTCGCCCAGCAGCTTAAAGGTGTTGGTGAGGTAGGCGACGTAGGCGTTGCGCACCGTTTTGGAACGGGCGTCGTCCTTGAGGTAGTAGTCGCGGTCGGGCATGCTCAGGCCGCCCTGGTTCAAGTTCACGGCATACACCGAGCTGTTTTTGCGGTCTTGCCCTACCCCAGCCCGGAACAAGGGTCCGGTGCCCAGCGTCTGCTGGCGGGCAATTTCTAGTTGCAGGCTTTTCTGGTCCTTCACGGACGCAATCTTGTTCAGCTCGGGCTGCAAGTACTTCAGACCGGCCTTATCAATGGCTACCGAGTCCATACCCGAAGCGTAGAAGTCGCCTACCTTCTGGGCATTGCTACCCTTGGCAGCCGTGGTGTTAGCCGCAGCCTCCTCCAGAATCTGGCGGGTGGTAGCGTTGTTCTTATTAGCCAGTTCGTTGAAGGAGCCCCAGCGCGACTCGGCGGCCGGAATTGGATTGTTTTTCACCCAGTTGCCCGAGGCAAACTCGTAGAAATCGTCGCAGGGGTTGGCTGATTTGTCGAGGTTGGCAATGTCGATGCCGACACCCTTGGGCGCGTCGGCAGCAGCCGTCATGGCCGTGGCGGTGTTGGCCGTAGTCGTGTCGGCGGTAGCGGTAGTAGCTGTGGTGGTTTTGGAAGAGTTGCAGCCTGCCGAAAGCAGGCCCGCCGCCGCCAGGGCCGCCAGCGTCAGAGTATTACGGTTCTTCATGTGCAAGAGAACAGGTTTTGTGGTGTTGAAAAGCAACGTAGTCTTCACCTCGTTTCATTAAAAACAAGGTGGAGCATTGCCCAAAATACAAGTTATTCTGCATAAGACACTACCCCGCGGGAAGCGTTGCATTGCGTCTAGCGCCGCCCAAATTGCGTATCTTGCACGAATGCCACCGCTCTATAATCGTCGTCCCGACTCTGGTTTGCCCGCTTCTCCCGGCCGGCCGCTGGTAGCGCTGCCCTTGGGCGAGCTGCTCACGCGCGTGCGCCAGACCCTGAGCGAGCGGTTTGCGGAATCCTACTGGGTGGTGGCCGAAATTGCCGACCTTACCCTCCCCCGCTACGACGGTGCCCATTGTTACCTTGTGCTCACCGACCAGCACACCACCGGCCGCGGCGCCGAGCTAAAAGCACAGGCCCGCGCCACCATCTGGAGTCAGCGCTACCAGCAGCTGGCCCCGGTTTTTGCGGAGCAAACCGGTCAGGAGTTGCAGATTGGCCTGAAGGTGATGCTGCGCGTGCAGGTGAAGTTTCATGAGCAGTATGGCCTTTCGCTGGACGTGGTAGCCCTCGACCCCAGCTACACCGTGGGCGACTTGGCCCGCCAGCGCCGCGAAACCATCCGCAAGCTAGCCGAGCAGGATTTGCTGGAGCGCCAGCAGCGCCTACCCCTACCCCTGGCCCCGCAGCGGCTGGCCGTTATTTCGTCGCCCACGGCTGCGGGCTTGCAGGACTTTATGCAGCAACTGCGCGAGGCACCGTATGCCTTTGAAGTGACGCTGTTTGCCGCTTCCATGCAGGGCCAGGAGGCGCCCGCCAGTATCCGGGCGGCGCTAGATGCTGTGCGGCCGCAGCGCCAGCAGTTCGATGTGGTGGTCATTATCCGCGGGGGTGGTTCCAAAACCGATTTGCTGGCCTTCGATGATTTTGGGTTGGCGGCAGCCGTCGGTAGCTTCCCCTTACCTGTGCTCACCGGCATCGGGCACGAGCGCGACGAAGCCGTACTAGACCTCACGGCCCACCTCAGCCTGAAAACACCCACGGCCACAGCTGTTTTCCTGATTGAGCGCCTGGCCCGATTGGATGCAGTGCTGAGTGGCTACGCCGGGCGTATCCGGGAGCTGGCCCAGGACCACGTGCGCGAACAGCAACGGCAGCTGCGGCGCCACGCCCTTACCATTCGCGACGCAGCCCAGCAGCAGCTTCGTCAGCACCATACCGCTTTGCAACAGCGCACACGGCAGGCCGCTACCGTTGCCCGCACCGAGTTGCGCCAGCAGCACCGCACATTGGCCCGCGTGCGCCAGCGCCTACCCCGCGCCACGGCCCGCGCCCTGGCCCACCAGCAGCTACGACTCCGGCTGTTGGGCTACCGCCTCGCTCGGCGCTTCCGGCGACTTCACCGCCGCCGCTGCGAGCAACTGGTGCACCACCGCTACCACGTGCAGCTAGCTGCCGAGCGGCTCCTACACCGCGCCGAGCTGCGCTTAGCTCGGGCAACGGTTTACCGCGTAGCCGCTGCTGGCGTGGAGGAAACCGCCACCGTTACCCCATCCCACACGGTGGAGCTGCTGCGGCCCTCAGGGGCGCCCTTGCTGCCTGAGGAACTGAGCGCCGGCGCCGCTGTGTTATTGCGCCTACCCTCGGCCGAGTGGTACGCCCGCCTCACTGCCCCCCGCCCGACCCAACAACCGGAGAAGTAAGCCGCGCTTTACCATCATCTGCACCCTGCTTTTCATTCTTAGATTATTACTTCTTAATTCCTTAAAGTGTCTGACCAGACCTACCGCCAGGCTATCGAAGAGCTAGAAACCATCCTGCGCACGCTGGAAACCGACAGCGTAGACGTAGACGACCTCACCACCCAGGTGCAACGCTCGGCCGAGCTGATTCGGCTGTGCAAACAGAAGCTGCGCGGCATCGAATCAACTATCGATCAGGTGTTTGAGAACCTGGACGAGGAAGACGAAGAGCCAGACGAAGATTAACTCATCTGGCTTGGTCGCGTTGCTCACTGTTCAGCTTCTTGGTAAGCATAGGAAGCCTTGTATATTTGACAACGCTTTCTGCTCTTGCACACCTGATCTGTCGTTTTCGCATGTCTAACTCTTCCTCTCCCTACAGCCCCTCAGTGGGCAGCCCTATTCCGCTGGATACCGCTGCCAAATGGACCAAAAAGTATCAGCAAGAACACCCCGAGTTTGACGAAGACGGCGTAGCACAAGAGCCTACCTACGCCACTTTCTTCGGCCGCAAAGCCATCAAAAAGCTCATGAAGCGCTGGGGTAAACGCTGCGTTGGCATCCGCATCTACCAAGGCATCGACGATACTGATCCTACCACTACCAACCGTAACCGTATGGTGCTGGTAGCCGTCGATAAGCACGGCAACGACCTACTGGACGTAAGCGAGTGCGAAGATGGCTCTGTAGATGACCCGGTATTGGATAATGGAACTATCTGCCCAGATCATTGCTCGGACGATAGTCCGCTAGTTCATTAGACCGCTACCATGCCTTGGTGGGATACGCTGTTATACGCAATGGCTTTGGGGGCTGAAGCTTTTGCCTTAGTACCCTTCGCTACAGCTCTGCCCCGACTGCGTCATATACCACACACCTTCCGACCTGTCTTTCATTATACAATTGGTCTATTAGCTATTTGGTATACAGGACGTTACGGACGTCTATACTTACACAATAATATTTTTTGTTTTCATCTTACTTCAATCTTAGAAATAAGCTTTTTATCACAAGTCTACTATCGTCTTATTCCGAAACCCACCTTTCGACGGATCTTACAGGTAGGCTATATTTTATTCCTATGCATTGCATTCGGTGATGCCGTTTTCTGGCATGGGTTTATGAAAGGAGTGAATATATACGCCCGTACTTTCGGCAATTTGATGGTACTTACTTATGCCTTATATTATATTCTACTTCTGACTGAGGAACACGTACCCGTTATCGAGAAACGGCCCGACTTTTTATTTTCCATCAGCGTCATTGTCTTTTATTCAGTACCACTCATAGTAGCTATCATCAATTCGTATTTAGAGCAATACAAAGCTTTCGACTTTATATTCCTCAATATGATTCCGTTCATCCTCTCAGCAGGAGTAGCGGCTATGTTCCAGGCACTGATGTTTGCTCGGTTCCCGCTGGATCGGCCGCCCCGGCAGGCGCTGCCTGAATGGCTGCGCTGGCGCCGTCGGTCGCGTCCTATTCCGGCAAACTAGCTCAGTTTTACCAGCGTGCTAGCGGGCCGAGAAAATATATATCTTCGTAGCTAGTACGACCCGCCGGGCGTATAGTCGCTTACTTGTGGTGCTATGCCCGAATCGTTACTCCCGCTGGTTCTGATTACGCCGTTGCTGATGCTGCTCTCGGGCGGCATCATCGTCTTTGTCATTCGCTACCAGCGGCGGCTGTTTCGGCAACAGGAGCAATTGCGCGCTGTGGAGGACACCGCCCAGCAGCAGGCCTTAGAAGCGGCCCTGCTGGCCCAAGAAGAAGAGCGCCGCCGCATTGCTGGCGAGCTGCACGACGGGGTAGGCACCACCCTGGCCATCGTGAAGATGCACCTCAACGCCCTCTCCCGCCCCGACCTCACGCGCGACGCTACCGATTTGCTGGATCAGGTGATTGGCGAGGTGCGGCGCATTTCGCGCAACCTGCTGCCCGCTACCCTGCAAAAGTTTGGCCTGCCCTTCGCCCTCGAAGCCTTGGCCCGCACTGTGCCCGCCGACGGCCCTACCCGCGTGGTGATTACCCAGCACGGGCAGCCCCGCCGCCTTTCGGCCCAACAGGAGCTGATTATCTACCGCGTGGTGCAGGAGCTACTCGGCAATGGCCTGCGCCACGCCCAGGCCGCCAACATCGACATCACCGTCAACTTCGGCCCCGATTCGCTTTCCATCCAGTACATCGACAACGGCGTGGGTTTCGACCCAGCGCTGGTAGAGGCTCAGCCGGCCGTGGGCGCTCGTATAGGTTTGGGGTTCACTAACCTACGCAGTCGGGTGGCCGTACTACGTGGTATGTTGCAACATGAATCGGCACCGGGCATGGGCAGCAGGGTTTGGATTTCCCTACCCCTTGAGTATCTTGCTTCCGATCCTGTTATTCCTGTCACCACCTATGAGCAACACCCCTATTCGCCTGGCGGTGGTCGATGATCATATTCTGTTTCGCAAAGGTCTACACGCATTGTTAAGCGGCTTTGCGGGGATGGAGGTGCTGTTTGAAGCCGGTGATGGAGAAGAACTGCTGGAGCATTTCGACCAGGGCCTGGTTCCCGATGTGGTGCTGATGGACCTGCAAATGCCCAACCTCGACGGCCTCCAGACCACTCGTCTGCTGCGCGCCCAGTATCCGCACGTGCGCGTCATCATCATCTCGATGCACGACGAGCCAGAGCTAATTGAAAGTCTGCGCGCCGAGGGCGCCCACGGCTACCTCCTCAAAAACGCTGACCCCGAGCAAGTGCAAAGCGCCATCCGCACAGTGATGCGCAACGGCAGTGAGGCTTGGTCGCGGGTGCTATACAACTAGCCCACCCTGGGATAGATTAGCAATTATTATTTGACCGTCCTGCTGAGCGGAGCCGAAGCATCTCGCGTGCTGATGTGAGTTACTATTTTTCATCGGCACGCGAGATGCTTCGGCTCCGCTCAACAGGACGGTTTACATTTCAACGACAAGACGCAAGTATGCGTCTCTACTTCACCTCGAACCCAGCTTTTTGCAGCTCGTTCCAGAATTGAGGGTAGGACTTGCGCACCACCTGCGGCGCTTCTACCGTGAGGGGACCGCGCATAGCCAGCGGCGCAAAAGCCATGGCCATACGGTGGTCGTGGTAGGTAGCCACCGACTGCCCAGCCACCCGGAAATCGGTAGCCGACACCCGGAAACGGCCTTCACCCAAGTCGGTCAGAGCACCACCAAACTTGGCCATCTCGGTTTGCAGCGCGGCAATGCGGTCGGTTTCCTTGATGCGCAGGCTTTCCAGGCCGGTCATGTCGAAGGGCACGTCCAGAGCGGCGGCTACTACAGCCACGGTTTGGGCCAGATCGGGACAATCGGTGAAGTCCTGAATGGCGGCCGTGGACGGCGTAATTTGCGTGAGGCGCACGCCATCGGCAACGTATTCGGTAGCCACGCCCAGCTGAGCCATAATGCCCACAATAGCTTGGTCGCCCTGCCAGGAGTACTCCCGCAGACCTGGTAGCGTCACCTCAGAGCCCTGCGGCCCCAGCGCTACCATGGCGTACCAGTAGCTTGCCGCCGACCAGTCGCTTTCGATGGTATAGTCGGCGGGGTGGTAGGGCTGGGGGCGCACTTGCAGCACGCTGCCCAGGTCGCGGCAGTCGGCCCCGAAGTGCTGCATCAGCGCCTGCGTCATCCGGATGTAGGGCCGTGAGCCTACCTTGCCCGTCAGGCGCACCAGCAGGCCCTGCGGGAGCGTGGGCGCAATCATTAGCAGTGCCGAGATATACTGGCTGCTAATGTCGCCGCGCACAGCCAGTTCTGGCATTTCTTCTTCGCTCGTAGTAGGCATCTGCCAGCCTTCTAAGCGCAGCGGAGGATAGCCGTCCTGCTTTTCGTAGCTAATGGTGGCTCCCAGTTCGCGCAGAGCATCTACCAGCACCTTAATAGGGCGCTCTTGCATCCGAGCAGTGCCCGTGAGCAGGCCGTGGCTATTGGTGGCGGCAAGGTAGGCGGTTAGAAAGCGCATCACTGTGCCGGCATCTTCCGCGTCGAATTCTGTAGCCGCGGGGTTGGCTAGCAGGCGCTGCATTAGCTGCGTGTCGTTGGCATCGGATAGGTTGTCGAGTTGGCCACCGCCCGCCAGCGCCCGAATGATGAGGGCGCGGTTGCTTTCGCTTTTAGAAGCCGGCAGCTGTGCCGTGCCGCTCAAAGGCTGATTAGACCAAGTAAGGGTAGTAGACAAAAGAAAGGGTACATTAGGTGTGAAAGATCGGGTACTGTATGCTGTAAGCCTGTGCGCCGACCGTTTTTGGAAATGCCATTGCTTAAGCAAAACCGGCGCGACTATTACTTGCTATATCTTTTGGTAGTAACGCAGCGAATCGGCTACATCCTGCACCGTAATAGGCTGATCGTATACGGCGCGGCCAATGGCCTCTAGCAGCGTGCAGTTGATGGTAGTACCGGCGTTTTTCTTATCCTGCCGGGCAAAATCGGCAATGGCTTCCGTTTCCAGCGATACGAACGGCACCTTCTCATAAATTGAGAACAAGAACGTTTCAATCTTGTCCAGCTCTTCGGGGCTCAGCAGACCTTTCTGCACCGATAGCCAGCTTTCGCAGATCATGCCCGCGGCCACGGCCTCGCCGTGCAGAATCTCGCGGCTGGGCTGCGTGAGCAGGTAGCTTTCCAGTGCGTGACCCACCGTGTGGCCGAAATTCAGAATTTTGCGCAAGCCACTTTCCAATGGGTCTTGCGCTACAATTGCCTCTTTAGTTTTTACTGATGCCCGAATTATTGGCGTCCAGTCTTCCACAAATAGACCTATGTGGCGGCCAGTGGCAAAGGCGTCGGCATCGGCAATCAGCCAGTGCTTCACAATCTCTGCGTATCCCGATTTGAGCTGCCGCGGGTCCAACGTTTGTAAAAATTGTGGGTCGATGAACACGCCCGCCGGCTCCTGGAACACGCCAATGTGATTTTTGAAGCCTTGGTAGTCCACACCGGTTTTGCCACCCACGCTGGCATCTACCTGTGCCAGCAAGGTAGTGGGCACTTGCATAAACCGGATGCCCCGTTTATATAGGGCTGCGCTGAAGCCACCTAGGTCCGTGATTACCCCGCCACCCAGGTTCACGACCACAGCAAACCGGTCGGCGCGCTCCGTCGTAAGTTCGTTCCACACCAACTCGCAACTACTAAGTGTCTTAAACTCCTCTCCTGCCGGTAGTACCACTACGCTGTGCTTGGCGGGCAGGTAGGGCCGTAGTAAGGGGTAACACAGGCGTTGCGTGTTGTCGTCTGTTACTACTATTACCTGCCCTACGGCAGGGCGTGCCAGCAAAGCAGCCAGTTCAGCCAACGATTCGGAGCCGATGAAAAGAGGAGCTACCACAGCTATTGAATTTTCTGGTAAATTTTTTGCATAAAATCCGCAAGGACTCCGGTAAAAATAGCGTGATTTGCTGCAACCTTTCGTGGCTTTATTGAATCATGTTAGCGTGGGGTTTCTATTACACTATCTAAGTATCTATTTATGAACAAACTATACGCAAAGGGAAGCCTTATACTTCTGTGCGTGGGCGGTTTCCTAACAACAGGCTGCAGTCGGGATTCGGTGGCGGGTGTGGAAGACCAGTTGGTAGGCCGCTGGGAATGGGTGGAAACTACATTGCCTTCCGACTCCTTAAAACTGACGCCTGCCGTAGTAGGACATACCAGTGCCGTAGATTTTGACCGGCGCGGCCGAGCCCGCTTCTACCAGGACAACTCTATGACTGGGGCAGCGCAGTTCTCGCTGCGTCGCCGCAGCCGGCGCAAGCAACTGATTGTGTACCATGGATATCGGGCGCATCAGTACTACACCATTGTTGGCAACCGCCTCTACCTGCGCGATACAGACTCGGAGGGGCGCGGACATATGTTCGCCCGCAAACGGCCGACGCCATCTGTGGCAGGGTATCCCGCTATTTCCTACCCTACCCAATAAGGAAGATACCACCCGGATGTAGTGCCTTCAAGCAGGTGCAACTCTGCCGGAGAAAACAGTGTTAAAAAGGTATCTTCGCCCTGCGAAAATGGCTTTTTCGCTGCCTTATTCCCGATTTGCTTCTTGTATGCCTGCTCCTGCTACCCAAGCTCCGCCCGTCTCATTTGAGGATACTGCTGTTGCCTTCGCCGCCAAGTCGGACGCGGACCTGCGCAAAACCTACGCCCTGTTTGCGGCCATGAACAGCCCAGCCACTGTGAAGGCAGGCGGCTCCCTTATGAAAACCGCCTTACGGTGGCACATTCCTGGCGTCAAATTCTTGGTAAAGCACAGTATTTTTTCGCAGTTCTGCGGGGGCGAAACTATTGAGGAATGCAAACCGGTGATTGAGGAGCTGGGCCGCTATAACATTGGCACTATTCTCGACTATTCTGTGGAAGGCGAGGGCAATGACCGGAGTTTCGACCGCACCCGCGACGAGCTACTGGCAACTATAGAGCTGGCCCATCGCTCTAAGCACATTCCGTTTTCAGTTTTTAAAGTAACGGGAGTAGCCGACAGTGCCGTGCTCGAAAAGAAGCAGGCTGGCAAGCCCCTCACGCCTGCCGAGCAAGCTAGTTACGAGCGCGCCCACGCCCGCATCGATGCCATTTGCGGCTTGGCGCATCGCCACGGAGTACGAGTATTTATTGATGCAGAGGAAAGCTGGTTTCAAGACACCATCGACGCGCTAACGTATGAGATGATGGCCAAATACAACCGTGAGTCGGCTATTGTCTGGAATACTTACCAACTCTACCGCCACGACCGACTGGAAGCCCTGCAACAGGCGCACGACACCGCCAAGGCCGAAGGTTACTACCTCGGCGGCAAGCTGGTGCGTGGTGCCTATATGGAAAAGGAGAGCCGTATTGCCGCCCAGCGCGGCTACACCAACCCCATCAACACTACCAAAGCCGCTACCGACCAGCTCTACGACGATGCCCTGCGCTACTGCGTTGACCACCTGGACCGTATCAGCCTGTGTGCGGGTACCCACAATGAAGCTAGCTCCCTCCTACTCACAAAGCTGATGCAAGCCCGCCGAATTGCACCTGCCGACCCCCGCGTATGGTTTGCCCAGCTATACGGTATGAGCGACAACCTTACCTACAATCTAGCGCACGCGGGCTACAATACGGCCAAGTACGTGCCCTATGGCCCAGTAGCCGCTGTGATGCCCTACCTCCTGCGCCGCGCCGACGAAAACACGGCTATTGCCGGGCAGAGCAGCCGCGAGTTTTTATTGATTCAGAAGGAGATAGCACGGCGGCGGATGTCGGTTTGATATGCCACCGGGAACGGCATAGTTTTAGCTCCCCTTGTCGTTGTGCCCCTACCACCCGGGGTATTTGTTCCACCCCTGTTTTTCCCACATGATTAATCGCGTCCGTACGCATCTTATTCGCTTTGCCCGTCAGCAAGTTGGTACTACCAGCTTTTTGAATCTCATTCAAGAAGCAGAACTAGGACTGAACCTGGATATCTCCCACGAAAAGTCGCGTTTGGTTGAAATTCTAGCCGAAATATCCGAATCGGAATTTCACGCCAAACGTCCGCTACTGAGCTGCTTAGTGAAGATTAAAGGTGCTAAAGGCCAAGGCGATAATTTCTTTAAGATGTGTGAGCGGTTGGGTATGGGTGAGTGGCGACAGCTGAAGCAAGACCCTGAATTTGTGAACTCACTACGGAATGAATGCCGTGATTTTTGGCAAAACGACGAGAATTATCATCAGTTCCTATAGGCAATAGCCCGCTTCCAGATACAATTAAACAAGGTAAGAGTGCAAAATAAGGGCAACTACAGCGCCCATTGCAACCCTGTAGTACTGCCCTCGTTAAAACAGGTGTATTTCAAGATTCAGGCATGCAGTGCATGCACTGGTCTGAGATACACCTTTTTACTTATCACCTCTAAGACTCTTTCCTAATGAACACGAACGACCGCAACAACCCGCAAAATATGGGCACCGGTGCCGGTGCTAACTATGGTACTACTAACACTGGCACAGGGGTAGGCAACAGCTCCAGCACGAGCAATGAAGGCACCAGCTATAATGCTGGCACAGGCGCTAGCCCTGCTATTGACGGCGACGACTACAGCGCTACTGCTAAAGGTGCGGCAGTAGCTGGTTCGGTTGGTGCTGCAGTAGGCCGCGGTATTGATGGCATTCAAAATACGGCCGACGAGGCTGCACACGCTGTAACTGGCGAGCCTTATCGTTCGGGCAGCATGATAACCTCTACTTTCCGTGACCGGAGCAGCGCTGAAAATGCTTATAACTCATTGTCTTCGCGTGGTTACAGCAAGGACGACGTTAACCTGTTGATGTCGGACGAAACGCGCAAAACGCACTTCGGCGAAGACACCCCTGCGACTGATTTAGGCGACAAAGCTATGGAAGGCGCTGGTGTAGGCTCGGCTATTGGTGGTACTGCTGGTGCCGTGATTGGTGCTATTGCTGCCATTGGTACTTCAGTAGCTCTACCCGGCTTGGGCTTGGTAATTGCTGGTCCTATTGCCGCTGCGCTGGCTGGTGCTGGTGCTGGTGGCTTGACGGGTGGCCTAGTAGGCGCGCTGGTAGGCTCGGGTATTCCTGAGGAGCACGCTGCTGAATATGAGCAGGACGTAAAAGACGGCGGCATCGTAATGGGTGTAAAACCCCGCAACGAAGAAGATGCTCGCTACTTTGAAGAGGAATTCCGTCGCAATCAAGGCGACCGTATCTATAAGTACTAGAAACACGTTCTACCTGCTTAGGTAGATATACTACAGAAGCCTTTCCTGATTCAGGAAAGGCTTCTTTGTGTTTCGGGCTGAATTTTTGTACTGTCTTTTTATTGTTCAGCAAGTAGCGGTTGCTCAACTGCGAAGCAGTCTCTTCTACCTGCAATCACTGCTAAACATAAGGCACTTATTTGCCTGCTTTGGGCGTTCTAAGGCTGAACCACGCAATTTGTACGCACGTACGTAGATAGAGTGTGTTTTCCCTATATTTGGTTTTCCTCCATTTTATTTTTTTCTCATGTCTTCCCCACGACTCAAAATAGGCCTGTACGCCTCGTTGGTGATGGCCATCTTTGTGCTGGCTTCTTATAAGCTGTACCAGCGCAACGATGCTACTGCGCCCCAAAAAGACGATGTGCTGATCAAAGTAATGCTAAGCGGGCTCAATATCGCGCATTACCAGCCCGAAAAGATAGACGATACTTTCTCGAAGCGCGTGTTTGATCTGTATCTCAAGCGTATTGACGTCAACAAGAAGTTTCTGTTGAAGTCAGATGTGGCGCAGCTCAGCAAGTATCAATCAGACATCGACGACCAGGTGAAACGTGGGTCGCACGAGTTTCTGGATATGAGCACGCAGTTGATGGATCAGCGGGTGAAGGATATTCAGGCCCTGTACCGCGACATCCTGACCAAGCCATTTGACTTTACTGTGGAGGAAAAGATGGAAACCGATCCGGAAAAGATGGTTTTTCCGGCTGATAAGGCCGCCCAGCGTGAGGACTGGCGCAAGTTTCTGAAATACCGCACTCTGGTGCAGATGTCGGAGATAATAGATGAGCAAGCCAAGCGCACTGGCAAAGGCAACTTAGCTGCTTCTACTGCCAACAGTGCTACCCTCACAACCAACGAGCCCAACCGCACGCCTGAGCAAATGGAGGCCGAAGCTCGCAAACGTGTGCTGAAGTACTACGACGACCAGTTCCGCGACCTGCTGCAAACTGATGCTAACGACCGCCTGGCGATGTATGCCAACGTGGTAGCTAATACCTACGACCCCCACACCGAATACTTCGCTCCCCGCGACAAAGACAACTTCGATCAGGCCATGACAGGTCGTTTTGAAGGCATTGGTGCCTCTTTACAAGAGAAAGACGGCCAGATTAAAGTGGCTGATATCATTCCGGGTAGTGCTTCCTATCGTCAGGGCGAGCTGAAAGCCGGCGATATCATTACACGGGTAGGCCAGGGCGCTGAAGTGCCAGTGTCTGTAGAAGGCATGCGCCTGGATAAGGCTATTGTGCTCATCAAAGGCAAGAAAGGCACGGAGGTACGCCTCACGGTGAAGAAATCTGATGGTAGCACGAAGATTATCCCGATTATCCGCGACGTGGTTATCATTGAAGACACCTACGCCCAATCGGCTACCATCAACGAAAATGGGAAGAAGTACGGCTACATCAAGCTGCCTTCTTTCTATGCCGATTTCAACGACAACGGTGGCCGCAGCTCAGCTGGTGATGTAAAGAAAGAGCTGGAGAAATTACAGAAAGAAAATATCCAGGGCTTAGTACTTGACTTGCGCTTCAACGGCGGTGGCTCACTAACTGATGCTGTAGAAATGGCTGGTCTGTTTATCGATAGCGGTCCGGTAGTGCAGGTGCGTAGCCGCCAGGGTGCTGCTACCGTCCTCAACGACCGTGACCCTCGCGTGCAGTACACGGGCCCACTAGTGGTACTAGTGAACAAGTTCAGCGCTTCGGCCTCCGAAATTCTAGCCGCGGCCATCCAAGACTACAAGCGGGGCATTGTGATGGGCTCGACTAGCACGTATGGCAAAGGCACTGTACAGCGCATCTTCGATCTGGACGATGCCCTACCCGCTGAGTTCAATAGCATTAAGCCTTTCGGTTCGCTGAAGCTGACAACGCAGAAGTTCTACCGCATCAACGGTGGCTCTACGCAGTTCAAAGGGGTGATGTCGGACATTGTGCTGCCTGACCCGTATAGCTACCTCGACCAAGGCGAGAAAGAATCGGAGTACCCTTTGAAATGGGACGAAATTGCGCCTGCTCGCTACAAAACCTGGGCCGATGCGCCAAACGTAGCCAAGCTAACCGCGGCCAGCCAGAAACGCGTAGCTACCGACCCGCGATTCAAGCTGATGAGCGAGATGGTGCAGCGTATGGTACAGCGCAAGAACGACACCAGCGTGTCGCTGAAGCTGACGACGTACAAAGCCGAGCAGGACAAGGCCAAAATTGAATCGGATAAGTTTGAAGCTGCGCAGAAAGCGGCGGCTACCATCAATATCAGTGCGTTGGCTACCGACATTCAAGCTCAGGGTAGCGATACGATAAAGGTGAATCGTGCCGTTCGTTTTGTGAAGCCATTGCGTAAGGACATGACCTTGCGTGAGGCCGTACTAGTTATCCAGGACGAAGCCTAAACGATTTTCGTCTGAGAAAAAAGCCCCGGTACCCTTGTGGTGCCGGGGCTTTTTTGTTTCCAAGTACTATGACCAATACTATTAGCAAATATCCTTGAGAATACTTAAATATTTACAAGATATTATTTATTCGTATTAACCTTAAAATCAAACATTTACAACCAATAATATATTACGAATATTTTTAGTAAATATGCAACTAATAAGCGACCATTACCTGTTTACTTAGCATGACGACGACAATGGAAACCCCGATCATTCCGCTCGTAACGGACGAGCAGAAACAAGCTGAGGAAACGTGGCGAAAATCCATTCCGGCCCAGGTGTTCCTCAACTACTTCTTCGCCCTGAATTACCATATCCAGGAAGGTGATGATGCGCTGGGTGGCTTGCAGCATCTTCCCTACTTCCGTGCCCATGAGGCCGAGCTGACGGATGCAGATGTGCAGAACATTACGCGTCTGTTGCATGCGTGCTGGAGCACTGAGTACGCTTTGCGCGCTACTGCCGAGCTAGGCGACGAGGACTACTTGCGCAATGCTCTGCACTGGACTTTCCCGCAGGCCTATCACACTATCTTAGCTGGTTTGCAGGCGTTCCTGTATACCACGGGTGTGCGCAGCAACAACCCCTCGCTTATTCGGCGGGAGGTAGGACGCTTGGTAGTGCGTAATGCTTACCCACGGCCGGTATCATTCTACGCTGCTGGCAGCTACGGCGACTTTAGCATCCACCGCCTACCCTTGGCGGGCTATAAGGCAGGGCTGCACATTGCCGGCAAGGAGATTGAGGCACAGGCCCAGATTGGTCAGTTTTTGCGCACCACGCGCAAGATGAAAGCGCAGTGGACGCGCCAGCAGGTGCAGAACAATCCCAACACGGCCATCCGTAGCCAAAAGACTGGCAAGCCGTTGGATAAGTGGACGGCTGCGCACTGGCAGCAGATTACTTGGCGCCTAGGCTACACTACCATTTTTGATCTGTTGGGTCGCTTGCAGATCTCCCAGACCAGCCGCGAGATTGAGCGCTACGTAGAGGCCGACATCGACTTCAAACTGTTCCACGAGTCGCTGCTGCATGTGGTGAGCTACCTCAATGGCATTCACGAAACTTATGTAGCCAAGGCTATAGGTCTGGAACGCTACCAGCAGCTTATAGCCGATCTGCCTAAGCACTTGCAGCACGGCTTTGTGCAGGAGCGCCTCCGCACACGGGTAGAGCCGCAGCTGACCGGCGAGCAGCATGAGCCGCAACTTGGCGTAGCTGCCTAATCCAACTACTTATAACAGCCCTACTGCATATATACGTAAACGCTGGTCTGCTAGACCAGCGTTTTTTGTTGCGCCATGGTTTACCTTTGCAGCCTGACTTTAGCGGCTGCCGCCGTTTGCCATACCCCTACCCTATGCATCATCTTAGCGAACAGGAGCTGATTCGTCGCCAGAAGCTGGACGAACTACACAAGCTCGGCATCGAGCCGTATCCATCGGAGCTGTTTGACGTGAACTTCTACGCCCAGGAAATTCACGATAACTACCACCCCGAGCTGAACAACTTCCAGGAGGTACGCCTGGCTGGCCGCCTGATGTCGATTCGGGTGAAGGGCAAGGCCTCGTTTGCCGAGTTGCAGGACGCCTCCGGCCGCATTCAGCTCTACGTGAATCGCGACGAAATCTGCCCCGGCGAGGACAAGGAGCTGTACAATACCGTCTTTAAGAAACTGCTTGACCTAGGCGACTTCGTGGGGGTAGAAGGCTACGTGTTCAAAACGATGGTGGGCGAAACCTCAGTACACGTGAAGAACTTCAAGCTGCTGAGCAAAGCCTTGCGCCCTCTACCTGTAGTGAAAGAGCGCGTAGACGAGGCTACCGGCGAAAAAGTAACTTACGACGCCTTTACGGACCCTGAGCAGCGCTACCGCCAGCGCTATGTAGACTTGGTGGTGAACCCGCACGTGCGCGACGCTTTTGTGAAGCGTACGCAACTGGTGCAAGCCATGCGCAACTACCTCAACGACAAAGGCTACCTGGAGGTGGAAACACCCATCCTGCAGCCCTTGTACGGTGGTGCCGCCGCGCGTCCCTTCAAAACGCACCACAACACGCTGGACATGACGCTCTACCTGCGCATTGCCAACGAGCTATACCTGAAACGCCTAATTGTGGGTGGTTTCGATGGGGTGTATGAGTTCTCGAAGGACTTCCGCAATGAGGGCATGTCGCGCTTCCACAACCCCGAGTTCACCCAGATGGAGCTGTACGTAGCGTACAAGGACTACTACTGGATGATGGACCTGGTAGAGGAAATGGTGGAACGCGTGGCGTTGGCTCTGCACGGCAAAACCGAAGTGCAGGTAGGCGAAAACGTTATCAACTTCCAGCGCCCCTGGAAGCGCTTCACGATGGCCGAAGCCATTGAGCATTACACCGGCTTCAGCATTGATGGCAAGAACGAAGAAGAGCTGCGCGCTGCTGCCAAGGACCTGAAAGTAGGGCTGGACCCCAGCATGGGCAAAGCCAAAATCATTGATGAGATTTTTGGAGAGCACGTAGAGCCGAAGCTGATTCAGCCTACCTTCATCACCGATTACCCTGTGGAGATGTCGCCGCTGGCGAAGAAGCACCGCGACAAGCCGGGCTTGGTAGAGCGCTTCGAGGCTATTTGCAATGGCAAAGAAATCTGCAACGCCTTCTCCGAGTTGAATGACCCCATTGACCAGCGTGCCCGCTTTGAGGAACAGCTGGAGTTAGGCAAGCGCGGCGACACTGAAGCCATGGTGCTCGACGAGGACTTCCTCCGGGCCCTAGAGTATGGCATGCCACCCACGGCCGGCCTGGGCATCGGCATCGACCGTCTGAGCATGATTATGACGAACTCTACATCTATCCAAGATGTGCTGTTTTTCCCGCAGATGAAGCCGGAGTACACTAAATCGGAAAATGCTCCGCACCCGGAGGCGTAAGTCGGGTTAGTTGCTAGCGTTGCGTCCTGCACTCTCTGCTAAGTAAAGCCGAAGTATCTTTTACTGTGAGTAATTGATTTACCACCAGTAGAGATGCTTCGGCTTTACTTAGTATCATAGTTCAAACAAGCATACTACAAACGAGGAAAGGCCGCTCGCAGTAATTGCGGGCGGCCTTTCGAATCTAATCGGCTAACCATTCAGAACGGTCTGTTTGCAGAAGCTTGCGATGGACAAGTATGATTTTACGACCTGAATGTTTGACCAGTTCAGGCAGAAGCTCCTACTGTCGGCAATTTTACGACAAACAACTATCCGTTCATCTATTTAAGCCGGTTATATATTCTTTAACGGCTAGCTCAGGGTAGGGTTACAAAACTGATAACTTTTTCGAAAAAAGTTACGCTACGTCACCGTTTGTGTTGGCGTTATGATGCGCTTTGGCTTCTATGGGGTCTACTTTGGGGGTAGGCTGTGGTCCTGCGGGTTTGTTAATTGTAGCCGTCTTTGCGTGGTCTACAATGTGCTTTGCCTCGGCCGTAGCGCTGTTCAGTTCTGTTTCAGCCTGCTCGGCTACGTCTTCACCTTTATCGGCCGCGGATCCGGCCAGGTCCTTTGCTTGGCCAGTTACTTTGTCGGCTACATCTTTCGCTTGGTCAACCAAACCCTTTGCTTGTCCAGTTACAGTATCAGCAGCCGCCTGCGCTTTGTCAGTGGCAGTACCAGCCAGCGCTTGCGCTTTGCTGCTTACCTCGTCGGCTACCTTTTTAGCTTGCTCGGTAGCCTGGTGGGCTAGGTCAGTGGCTTTGCCAGCCAAGCCCTGCGCCTCCGCCGACAGCGAAGCCAAGGCGTCGTTAGCAGCAGTCCGACCCTGCTCTACTAGACCAGCAGCATTGGTCTTGGCTTGGTCGATGCTTTCCTGACCTTTTTGCAGCAGCTTGTTTACGTCTTCGCCAAGCTTGGCGGCCGACTTCTTCAAGTTAGCGCGGGTTTCTTCGCCTGCTTCGGGTGCCAGCAGCAAGCCAGCTACAGCGCCAGCAGTAGCGCCAATGAGCAGGGAGAGGATAATTTTACCGGCGTTGTCTTTATTGTCCTTCATGAGAATAGGGAAAAGAGTGAAAAGGCAGTCTGTCAGCGAATAACGCAACCTAGGTAGCTAGGGTTAACCCAGGGGTAACAAAAAAGACCTGACGTGTTACGTCAGGCCTTTTTTCAGTGGGAAAAGTTGCCAGACCTACAGGTCGTTGAGCAGCTTTACGATTTCTTTTTTGCCTTTGCCCAGTTTCTGCTGCAAGCGGCCTACTAGCTCGTCGCCTTTGCCATCGGCATACTCCAGGTCTTCGTCGGTGAGCTGTGCGTATTGCTGCTTCAGCTTGCCTTTCGCTTCGTCCCAGTTGCCTTTTAGATTCAGGCTGCTGCCTACTTCGCCGATACCCAGATCTTCTAGTTTCTCAACGTAGCCTTTGAACTTAGAATCCAGCTCTTCGCCATATTTCGACAACTGTTCACCTAGCTGACCGCTGTATTTGGTGGCGGCGCTTTTCAGGTTTTCGCGGGTTTCTTTACCTTTTTCGGGTGCAATGAGCAGACCAGTTACGATACCAGCGGCTGCACCAGCAAGAGCAGCGAGAAGGATTTTACCCGTGTTGTCTTCTTCTTGATAGGACATTGTGTTAGGAGAGAAAAGTTGTGTGTAGAATCAGATGAACGATTGGCAACCGCTTACAGGAGCATCAGCGCTAGGCTACACGCCAGCAGGGTAGCAATCTGCCTTTCTATACGAAGGCCGGGAGCCGAGGTTTACGCCAGCCGCCAAAAAATAGGAATACCCGAATATTTCAACGGCTACCTGCTTATTTCGTACTTGCTGCTAGAACCGCGCTTTGCGGCCACGCTATCTGTTTGCTCGTCTATGCTTTCTAAATTCTTTTTTGCCTGCCTGCTGCTGAGCAGCGCTGCCTGCAACCGCGCTACTCCGCCTACCTCGGCTACGGCCTGCATCGATCCGGCTAAAATCCGCAAGGATGCCATGTGCCCCATGAACTATGACCCCGTGTGTGGCTGCGACGGCAAAACGTACTCCAACAGCTGCGCCGCCGACAATGCCGGCGTGACGAGCTACACCCGCGGCGCCTGCGCGGACACTACATCCAAATAACCACCGCCCCTACCCTCCCCATGTCCGAAAAGCGCTACTTCCGCCAGCAGGCTCCCTTCCGGGTGCCCACCACCGATGGCAAGCTCATCGAAGAGCATATTGGCCTGGCCAGCACGCACACGCCGCAGTACAGCGTGGCCCACATGGTGGCCCCACCGCATTGGAGCGAGCCGCATCAAACGCCGGCCTTCGATGAGATTACGCTGATTGTCAGGGGGCGCAAGCGCTTCGAGGTGGATGGCGACGTGCTGGAACTGGGTGCGGGCGAGTCGCTCCTGATACAGGCGGGCGCCCGGGTGCGCTACTCCAATCCGTTTGCGGAGGAGTGCGAGTATTGGTCTATTTGCGTGCCGGCCTTCAGCCCTGATACGGTGAACCGGGAAGCGGAGTAACTGCTGCCAGAAAACGACGTCTATGCACTCGCTGACTAGCGCATCATGTGCGCAATGTCTGGTTTATGTAGTTCAGGTCGCGCTGCAATAGCTCAGCAATTAGATCAATTTGCTCTAGGCGGGTGCCTGTGCTACCAGCCTCCAACTGCACGATGCACTGCGTTAGCTCATCATGGAAAAAAATCCAGGCCGGCGAAGGTTTGGCCTTGCTATGGGGTAGAATAAGCCGCAACTGTAGCAATTGGATGGCTACTGAAGCCAACTTACACAGCCGCTGCTGCTGGTCTTCATCGAAAGCGCGGGCTGCGCGCCCGGCAATGCCTAGCACACCAATGTTGTAGCCCTGCGGTGTTTGCAGCGGGTGCCCAGCGTAGAAACGCAGGTGCAGCATCTCGTTGAGCAGGTCGCTTATGGGAGTAGGTAGCACTGCGGTGCTTAAATCGTGTACGACAGTGGTTCCCTCGTGCAGAATGGTAATAGAGCATAGGCTCTGCGTACGGGGCACCCGCCGGGGCTCCGATAGACCATACAGCGCCTTCATCCACACCGAGTCGGCATCCACAAACGACAGCATGGCAACCGGCGCATTGAACGCTAAGGCAATAAGCTCAATAAATGCATCGAAGACCACATCGGGTAGCGCCAGCAACTCCTGAAAAGGCACCAGCGCCCGTAGCCGAGCCTCATCATCGGCAGGAATCAGATCAGCGGAGGAAAGCATTGCGTATGATATATAATTAGTATAATATAAACACAACAACTTACTAACCAGATTTTTTTGTTTGATTCTACTGTTGCGCTTCTGCCACTACTAGTCGTATTGCGCAGCCTGTACGCGTAGTAGTTTACCACACCGCCCCGAACCACATGTCTGGTTCGGGGCGGTTGCGCAGTAAGTAGCGCCTACCCCCTTGCACTTATCTGCTTCTTTGCTGTTCCATAAACAAGTAGCGCGGGCGGGTTTTATCAGGTTCGGCCTGCGTTTTCACATCAATGCGCAGTACCTGCCCGCTGCTGGCCTGAGGCCAGGTGGGCAGTCCGGCCCCGTTGGGGTTGCCAGTTTTGATGAAGTTGGCAAAGTACGTTTGCAATGTGTTGGACACTTGGCGGTCATCCGGAGTCCAGGCGTATACTTTGTTGGTGCTCAGGTTGCCGAGGGCGTATTCTATTTCGGCAGAGTGCACTGCTCCTTTTGCTGGGGGCGCCTTGGGAGCATCAGCAGCTTGCTTTACCACGCCTCCAGCCAAGCCGGCGGTGGCGTTGCCCATTTCGGGCGTCATGGCGGGGCGGGGACGCGCATAGAGGTAGCGGTAGACGGGCTGGCCACCGGTTTGCTGCTGCATTTCGGCCCACTTCCAAGTGCTATAGGCAATGAACCGGTCGCCGGCCAAGTCAGTAGCGGCCTGCTCCACTTCGGCGTCGGTGGTAGCAGGGTAGGCTTTTTGCGCGGCAGCAGCCTGGTCGCCGTAGAGCTTCTGCAAGGTTTTGGTGTAATTGGCCACCGTGGGCTGATCCTGACCCAGCAGCGCCTGGTAGCCCATTTCCTGCGAGTTCCAACCTACCAGCAGCGGCACACGCGCCTGCTCGCTTGCGACAAACGTGGCCGTGGGCATCTTCGTAAAAAAGTAGCCATCGAGGGTAGGCGCGAAGCGGGCCGTTCCCGGCTTGCCGGTAGCCTCTAGCAGTTGCTGGGCCGGCAGCGCGCGCAGCGCGGCCAACGAACCAGCGCCCAGGCTGGTAGCAAAGGCTACCCCGGTTTGCTCAGCTTCGGCCAAAGGCACAGGCCCGAAACTCGTGTTCAGCATGGAGCCACTCTCGCCAATAGCCCGCGCAAACAATGCTTTAGACAGCGGCGAGGCCATCTGCGCACTCACCGACATCGACCCGGCCGACTCCCCGGCAATAGTCACTTGCTTTGGGTCGCCGCCGAAGGCCGCAATGTTTTGCTGCACCCAGCGCAGGGCCGCACTCTGGTCCAGAAAGCCGTAGTTGCCGGAGGCATGGTGGGGCGACTCTTTGGTCAACTCGGGGTGGGCCAGGAAGCCGAATACGCCCAGTCTGTAGTTGACCGTGACGGCCACGATGCCGCGCCGTGCCATGCTCTCGCCGTCGTAACGCGGCTCCGAGCCGTCGCCGGCCACAAAGCCGCCACCGTAGAAATACACCAGTACCGGCAGCTTTTCGCGGCCCGTTTTGGCGGGGGTCCACACGTTCAGGTAAAGACAGTCCTCGCTCACACCGTCAGAGCGGAAATTCATGTCGCCAAATAGGGGGAGCTGCATGGCGCGCGGGCCGAACTGCTTGGCAGAACGTACGGTAGTCCAGTTTTTCACGGGCTGCGGCTCGCGCCAGCGCAGTCCGCCTATGGGCGGCGCCGCAAACGGCACGCCCTTAAACTCGTGGATGCCGCTGGCTGCTGTGGCGCCTTCCAGCGGCCCGTTGGCCGTTTGCACCCGGTTGCGGGTGAGGTCGGTGGCAGGGGCCGTTTTGGTTTGCGCTATGGCAGTGGCTGGCACCAGCGGCACCGCCAGTAGGGCCGCGAAAACGAATAGCTTCATAGGATAGGGATGGGAAGGGAAAAGAGCAATACATACGCGTGGCCTGTGGCCCCGTTTGCTGATGTTAGCAGGAATACGCACCAAATGCAAGCTACCTGCTCTATATTAGACTACCGCTTCTACCAAGGAGCCCTCGCGGGCATGTATGCTGTCTACCCCGGCGTTGCCTACGGCTTGCCTCACCCCTACCCTCTCACCGTTTTCTTCCTTCTATGGATCAGCGCATTATCAATCTATTTGATGAATACACCCACGCCCCGCTCTCGCGCAAGGAGTTTCTGGAGCGGCTAACCAAGCTGGTGGGTAGCACGGCGCTGGCCGCCACGGCCCTGGCCGCCCTGGAGCCCGGCTACGCTCAAGCCGCTACTATAGACACCACCGCTGACGACTTACTGACGGAAACCGTGACGTGGCCTGGCGCGGCCGGCGTGACCATGAAGGGCTACCTGGCGCAGCCGAAGAAAAAGAAGAAGCGCGGGGCGGTGGTGGTGATTCACGAAAACCGAGGCTTGACGCCGCATATTCAGGACGTGACGCGGCGCGTGGCTCAGGCCGGCTACCTAGCTCTGGGTGTAGATGCGCTGTCGGAGTTTGGCGGCACGCCGGCCAACGAGGACGAGGGCCGCCAGCTCATTGGCAAGCTCGACGCCGACAAAACCCTCCAAAACTACCTGGCGGCCCTCGCCTACCTGCGCGCTCGTCCCGACTGCAACGGCCGCACCGGCTGCGTAGGCTTCTGCTGGGGCGGCGCTATGGCCAACAAGCTCGCTACCCACGACCCCAAGCTGGACGCAGCCGTGGCGTACTACGGCACCCAGCCTAAGGCCGAAGATGTGCCCAACATCAAAGCTCGCCTGTTGCTGCACTACGCCGGCCTGGACGAGCGAGTAAATGCCGGCATCCCGGCCTACGAGGCCGCCCTGAAGGCCGCCAACATTCCCTACCAGCTCTACGTGTACGAGGGTGTGAACCACGCCTTCAACAACGACACCTCCCCGGCCCGCTACAATGCCGCTGCTGCGCAGCTGGCCTGGCAACGCACGCTGGAGCTGTTCAAAAAGCAGCTGGGCTAAGCCCAAACCACCACTGACAACGCCCGCACCACCTCACCTCCTCGCGAGACTTTTCCTCTGTTCACTTTCTCTTGCACAAATGGGATACCCTGAAAAACCCCACCCTACCCCTTACAAACGCTACTGCAAAGCCCTTAGCCTCCAGCCCAATCCGGAACTGCTGGCTACTTACCGGAAACTGCACTCCCCCGAGGGCGTTTGGCCCGAAATAGCGCAGGGAATGCGGGAGGTGGGCATCCTGCACATGGAAATCTACCTAGTCGATAATCAAGCCTTTATGATTATGGACACTGTGCCTGACTTCGACCACGATACCGCTATGCAAACCCTGGCCACCAAGCCTCGGCAGGCCGAGTGGGAAGCCGTGGTATCGGCATGCCAGCAAACTACCGCCACGGCCACCGCCGCCGAAAAGTGGCGCCTGATGGAGCGCATCTACACCATGGACGTATAGCCGCAGGCTACTCCTCAGCTGCCCTTGCATTGCCCTACCCACCGCCTGGGGGTAGGGCAATGTGCTTTTTAGTACTTTCCTGATTGGCGAGCTGCAGATTTTTTTCGAAAAAATTTCGGCGTACGCGGCTTGTTTCCCTTGTTTAGTAGGCAGTAGGTGCATGCAGACAACAGAGGCACTTTTACCCGTGCAGTCGGAAATGCAGGCCCGCGCCACGTGTGCGGCAAGTGTATAGCTGCGGATACGCATAGTATGACCGAAGTATTTTCTGTGTGCGGCGGCGCGGCGTGAGCTATTGTATTTTGTCCGGAAAGTTGGAACATTTGGTTGCTTTCGGTGCTGTGCTACCCTACTCGGTACCAATGCTGACCGGGCCTTGGCCCCACCCTCTGTGCCGCCTCTGCCGGCCCCCTACCCTTGCTCTTTCTTTCCTTTCCACCAAAATCTCCACTTCTATGAAAAACACGCTTACCAAACTTCTGGGCGCTGCACTATGCTTAGCTGGCCCAGTGGCCGTGCAGGCCCAAACCTACCAGCAGGTGTGGGCCGATGAGTTTACCAACGGCATCAGCTCCAGCTGGAAATTTGAAACCGGCGGTGGCGGCTGGGGCAACAATGAGAAGCAGTATTATCAGGCCGCCAATGCTACGGTAGCCAACGGCATCTTACAAATCACGGCCCGGAAGCAGACGGTAGGCGGCATGCCCTACACCTCGGCTCGCATGATTACCAAGGGCATCAAGGAGTTCACCTACGGCAAGATGGAGGCCCGCATCAAGGTACCGCTGGGCCAAGGCCTGTGGCCGGCGTTTTGGATGCTGGGCGGCAACATCGACCAAGTAAGCTGGCCTCGTTGCGGTGAAATCGACATCATGGAGCACATCAACTCCGAAAATAAAATCTACGGCACGCCGCACTGGGACAGCAATGGCCACGCCGAATACGGCGGCAACACCTCCCTCGACCTCTCGGGCTACCATGTGTACTCGGTGGAGTGGGACGCCAGCGCCATCCGCTGGTTTGTGGATGGCGTGAAGTACCACGAGATGAGCATTCTCAACAACGTGGGTAGTACCGAGGAATTTCACCGACCGTTTTTCTTGCTGCTGAACCTGGCTGTGGCCGGCAACTGGCCCGGCCAGACCGTAGACGAAAGCAAGCTGCCCGCTACCATGTATGTCGACTACGTGCGGGTATACCAGAAAACCGGCGGTACCACGACGCCTACCTCCACTACCATTCAGGCTGAGAGCTACGGCAGCATGAACGGCGTGCAGCTGGAAAACACCACCGATACGGGCGGCGGCCAGAACGTAGCCTACATCGACGCCGGCGACTGGATGGCCTACAACAACGTGAGCTTCCCTACTTCCGGCGCCTACAAGATTGAGTACCGCGTGGCCAGCCCCAGTGGCGCTACCCTGTCGTCGGACCTAAACGCAGGCTCCACCCAACTCGGAAATGTGAGCATTCCGGCCACGGGCGGCTGGCAGAACTGGACCACCGTGTCGCAGACCGTGAACGTGAATGCGGGCACCTACAACTTCGGCGTGTTTGCCCAAACCGGCGGCTGGAACTTCAACTGGCTACGCATCACAAAGGTGACAACGGCTACCCTCTCTGCCGCAGCCACTGCCAAAGACGGCGGCGCGGCAGCCGCTACCTTGCCTACCTCGCTGGGCGTAGAGGTGTACCCTAACCCGCGGGCGGCGGGCACGCCGCTGCTACTGCGCTTGCAAAACCCTGACCCAACTACCCCGCTCACGGTGCGCGTTACCAATGCAAACGGGCAGCAGGTGTGGCAGCAAACTACTTCCGAAAGCACCTTAGATCTAGGTAAAAAAGCTACCCTACCCAGTGGCGTGTATATGGTGCAGGTGTCTAGTGCTACGGAAAAGGTAGTGAAGAAGCTGGTGGTACTATAAATATTCTCTGTCATCCTGAGCATTCCGCGCATCAAGCGGCGACGAAGGACCTTCTCACGCAAGAACGAGTCGTTGTTATGATGGTCGTTCTAGTGTGAGAAGGTCCTTCGTCGCCGCTTGATGCGCGGAATGCTCAGGATGACACACGATTATTTCAGTATAACAAATGGTTACAACAAAAAAGGCGGTCAACTTGACCGCCTTTTTTGTTGTAACCTTAAAGGTATCAGCTTACCGCTGACCTACTGTCTTGGCAGTGGATAGGGCTTTGCGGGGTAGCTTTTGGTCGCGCATGGCGGCGTTATATACGAAGGTGGCTACTACCACCGAAGCCTGCTTGAGGTCTTCGGGGGGTAGGCGCTCGTAGGTGTCCATGTTGGTGTGGTGGGTACGCGTGCCGTAGTCGAGTGGGTCCTGGATGAACTGAAAGCCAGGCAGGCCCACCGCGTCAAACGACAGGTGGTCGGTGCCGCCGGTGGTGCGGGCCGTAACGGTGGTAGCGCCCAAGTCGTTGAGGGGCTGGAGCCAGGAGGCGAAGATGGGCATCACGCCCTCGTTGCCCTGGGCATAGATACCACGGATTTTACCGGCACCATTGTCGAGGTTGAAGTAGGCCGCCAGCTTCTCGTGCTCGGGCTTGAGCTGCATGGTAGCAGGGTCGGCGAAGTGGTTTTTCACGTAGTTTTTGGAGCCGTGCAATCCTTGTTCCTCGGCGCTCCACAGCGCAATGCGAATGGTGCGGCGGGGCTTCACTTTCAGAGCTTCCAGGATGCGAACGGCTTCCATCATGATGGCGCAGCCAGCGGCGTTGTCGGTGGCGCCGGTGGCGGCGTGCCAGGAGTCGAGGTGGCCACCCAGCATCACGATTTCGTTTTTCAGCTTCCGGTCGGTGCCGGGGATTTCGGCTACCACGTTGTAGCCCTTCAGGTCCTGGGTCTGAAACTTGGTTTTGGTTTCCAGCTCCACTTCCACCGGAATGCCTGCCTCTACCAACCGAACCATGCGTAGTTGGTCTTCGGTGGCCATTTCCAGCTCGGGTAGCACCGGCTGAGCATCGGCGGCGTAGGGGGCGCCGTTGCTGGTGAAGTAGGTGCCTACCGAGCCACCGCGGGGGTTGCTGAGCACGGCAGCGGCGCCTTCGCTAATGAAGAACGGTGCCAGCTTGCTGCGCAGCGCGGCGCGGGCGCGCATGATTTCGCGTTGCTCGTCGGTCATGGAGGGGCGGCGGGGGGTAGCGTCGGCGGCTACGGGCGCGGCCATTTTTTGCAGCTCCTCATCGGTGTAGCGGCGGGCATCGGGCTCCAGGCCCAGCTTCGGCATGGAGGTTACTTCGGTTATAATCACCTTATCGCGCAGCTGGCCTTTGTATTTGTCCAGATCAGCCTCCGAACCCACTTTCACCAGCACCACTTGCTTTTTGACGGGGCCGTTGGTGGAGGGCGTCCAGGCCTTCGGCGTGCCCAGCATAGCCTGATAGTAGGGCTTGGTCATGGCTACGTAGGACTTTTCAATTTCCCAGCCCCGACCAAAATCACCCCACGCCTCGATGTTAGCCTTGGCGAGGCCCCAGTCGGTGAGCTGCTTTTTGGCCCACTCGCTGGCGCGCATCAGGCCAGGTGAGTTAGCCAAGCGCGGGCCGCTCACATCGGTCAGATAGAAGGCCGTTTCCATCACCTTGGAGCGGTTCATGCCTTCATCTTTGATCTTGGCGACCATGGCCTGATCTACCTTTTCGGCCTGTTGCGCCAGCGCCGGGGCACTGCACGCCAGCACGCCCAGCAGGGGTAGTACTACGTTTTTCATACTCTTCGCGAAGAATGGTTTTGGAACAGAACGCGGCGCACGGTGGCCGCGGATGAGGGACACAGAACCTGCATTACGGTTGCGCCGGGTTCATCTCGGCATCCGGCAGCGTGACGCAGAACTCCGTGCACTCTCCTACCTCGCTCTCTACTGTGAGCGTGCCGCCGTGGCCTCGCGTGATGATGTCGTAGCTTAGCGACAGGCCCAGCCCCGTGCCCTCGCCGGCGGGCTTGGTGGTGAAGAAGCGTTGGAAAATATTGGGTAGGTCGGCCGCCGGAATACCCGGCCCGTTGTCGCGCACCCGGATTTCCACCTGCCCTGCGGTGCGTTTGGTGCTTAGCTTCACCTGCGGCACGTACTCTTCGCCGGGCAGCTGCTGCTGGCGCTGCTGCACGGCGTAGAACGCGTTGGCAAACAAGCCGATCAGCGCCCTACCTAGGTCGTGGCGCACCACGGGTACGCTGCCCACGGCCGGGTCAAGCTCAAAAAACAGGGCCACCGCAAGGTAGCGGTGCTTAGCGCGCAGGTCGTGGTAGGTGATGCGCAGGTAGTCCTCGGCAAACCCGTTGAGGGCGGTGGGTTGGCGCGGCCCCGGCTGGGCGCTGGCATATTCCAGCATACCGCGTACAATCACATCGGCTCGCTGGCCGGCCTGCACAATATTGGTCTGGTGCTGGGCCAGGTTTTGCAGCATCTCATCCAGATATTCCCCGTCTTCCAGGTAGGTGGCGCACCGGGAAAACTCGCCGCGCAGCTCCTGGCACAGCTGCTCGCTGATGCCGGCCAGCTCGCGCACGCGCTGCACAGGGTGGCGCACCTCCTGGGCCACGCCGTTCATGAGGTCGCCCAGGGCGGCCATTCGCTCGCGCAGTACCAGCTGGCTCTGGGCTATCTTCAGTTCTTGCAGGGTGCGGCCCAGTTCGTCGCGCTGCTGGGTAAGCTCGGAGGCCTGCCGCGATATTTTCGCGTTGAGGCCCTGCAATCGATGGTTGGCCAAGCGCTGCACCCGGTTTCTGCGCCAGAGCAGCAACGTAGCCAGTGCCAGCACACTTACCACCGCCACCAACACAGCTACCCGTATGTGCTGTTGCAGTTGCGCCTGTCTCTCTTCCAGCAGCTGCAAGCGCTGCTGCTCAGCAAAGCCAATAGCGTCCAGCTGCTTGATGCGCTGCGGATTGTGCAGACTATCGGCCGCGGCTACCATAATGCGCATGTATTTCAGCGTGCTATCGTTTTGTCCGCGGTTGGTAAAGAGTGCAGCCAACAAGTTGCTGTTGCGCATCACACCTACCATAAACGGCAACGACTGCCCCACGGCCAGGGCTTTGCGGGCGTAGTAGATGCTGGAGTCTGGCTGCTGGCGGAGCTGATATAGCTCGGCCAAATACTGGTAGGCCCGACTCTGGCTGCGCCGGTCGTTTTCGGGCACGGCCGCCTGGGCGCTCAGGTGGTAGTAACGCATGGCTTTATCTGGCTGATTCCGCATGCTGGCCAGCAGTCCCATTTCACGCAGTACGTAGGGTAGTGGGGTGCCCCAGCAGCTATGGCCTACCGTGCGTGAGCGAACCGTCAGCCCATACGCGCGTCGCAGAAACAGCTCGGCCGCGTCCAGCCGATTCAGCAGCATGTAGCTGGTGCCGATATTGGTGAGCACACTGATCAGCTGCGAATCGTCGCCAATACCTTTTTCATAGATGCGCTGCGCCTGGAAAAAATAGTCTAGCGCAGGCTGGCCATCGTCGAGAGCGTAGTAGAGCAGGCCGGTTTGGTTGAGGGTGCGGGCAGTGCCTTCCTGGTCGTGGCCGGCCTCGTTGAGGCGCAGAGCCTGCAGGTTCACCCGCAGGGCCTGGGGCAGATTGCCCCACTCGCCCAGCAGCATCCCAATGCGCGACAGGCACCGCCCCTCGCCCTTGGGGTAGGACAACTGCTGAGCCAGGCGCAGCCCCTGCCGGGCGTAATACTGCACCGAGTCGAGGCGGGAGTAGCGGTAGGAAGCGCTGAGGTCGGCCAGCAGCAGCACCCGGCTGGTATCGGCAGTGGCTTGGGCCAGAGCTTGGTGTAGTGCCTTTGTTTGCGGACTTTGGGCCCGCGCTGTTCCGGTTAGCAGCATCGCCCACCAGCACAAGAAAAGTAGACGGTGCTTCATGCCCAGAGCAAAGACGAAATGACAGAAAAGGTGTGGCCAAGCAGGCAGACTGCTGCTGTAAAAATAGCGCAGCTGACAGCCTGAACAGCATTTCCTACCCCTGATTTTTCTGGATCAGCAGCATTTCCTTTGCCGGCTGCTATTGCATGAGAAAACTACTATTGTTCTAACTACTACTCTGCTGGAATCAATTGCAAGCATACACAAACGTTCGTTGGTAGAGCGCGGCTATCTAGCTACTGAATAACCCCACGCCCTGCTCCCGCGTCTAACCGGCTACTTCTCCTCCAAGCCGATTCGCATGAGCCTCTGGCAAATTATCCAACGCCTCCTACCCTACGTCCGGCCCTACTGGCGGCTGGTGCTGGGCACCTTGTTACTCACACTAGTCGGGTCGCTGGCGGCGCAGGTGAATCCGTTTGTGCTGCGCTACACCGTGGATACGGTGCAAACCATGCTCAACCGGAACCAAGCCTTGGCACAGGGCGCTACGCTGCTGGCGGGCATTAGCGCGGTGCTATTGGTGAAGGAGGTAGTGAATGCCTTCATCCAGTTTGGGCAGAAGTTCTACGGGGAGCGGATTCGCATTAGCATTTCCACTACTCTCTCGCAGGCCGCTATTCATAAGATACTGAGTTACCAATTGGGCTTTTACGCTAGCGGCGGCAACCAGACGGGCAAGCTCCAAACCCGCATCGACCGGGGCGTGGAGAGCCTGATGAAGCTGGTGCAGAACTTCTTCATCGACATTCTGCCGCTGTTTGCCAATGCCGTGGTGGCGCTGGTAGTCATGTTTTTTGCCAACGTGTACGTGGGAATCACGGCCGTGCTCATCCTACCCATCTACTTCTGGCTTAGCTACGCCCAGGCCGATAAGCTCAACGGGGTGCGGCGCACGCTGCGCCGCCTGCGCGAGGAGAAAAACCAGGGCCTCGTCAATATTATTGATTCGGCGGTGGTCATCAAGAGCTTTGTGCGCGAAGATTATGAGGAGGAAAAGCAGAATGGTCTGCAACAGCAGCTGGTAACGGCCCAGCTCCAAACGCGCAAAACCAACTTTCTCTACGACGGCCTCAAGACCTTTGTGGAGCAGGTAGGCGTGGTGCTCATCATCATCCTGACGGCCTACCTGGTGCTCGACCGGCAGATCAGTATTGGGGCCATTATGTTCCACATTCTGCTGTTCAACAACGTGTCGGCGCCCATCCGACAACTGCACCGCATCTACGACGAGATGAACGACGCCCTCACCTACTCCGAGGGTTTCTTCAGCATCCTCGACGCCGAGGACCAGACCGAGCCTACCGGTGCCCTCCTCCCCGACCACCTGCACGGCACCTTCGAGCTGCACGATGTGTCGTTTGCCTACCCCAGCGGCACGGCCGCCCTGCACGGGGTAAACATGCGCATTGAAGCTGGCAAGACCACGGCGCTGGTAGGCCTCTCGGGCGCCGGCAAGAGCACCATTATCAACCTGCTTTGCAAGTTCTACACGCCCGACAGCGGCACGCTCACCCTCGACGGCCAGCCCCTGTGCGACTACGACACCCACGCCCTGCGCCAGAGCTTGGGCCTGGTGCTACAGAAAAACCACATTTTCAAGGGCACCATTGAGGAGAATATCCGCTACGGCAACTTCTCGGCTAGCTTTGAGCAGGTGCAGGCCGCTGCCCGCAGCGCCTACCTCCACGACCAGATTGTGGCCCTACCCCAGCAGTACCAGAGCGACGCTCAGCAGCTCTCGGGCGGGCAGCAGCAGCGCATTGCCATTGCGCGCCTGTTCCTGAAAAACCCGCCCATCATCTTCCTCGACGAGCCCACGGCCTCCCTCGACGCCATTGCCACCGAGCAAATCAAAAATTCCCTTGATGCCATCAAGCAAGGCCGCACGGTGGTCATCATCTCCCACAGCCTCGCCCAAATCGTAGATTCGGACTGCATCTACGTGATGAAGCAAGGCCGCATGGTGGAAAGCGGCACCCACGACGAGCTATACGATCTAAAAGGGACCTACCGCGAAATCTTCGATGCCTCAGCGCGGAGCCTTAATATCGAGAAGCTGGCGCGGGTGCTGGTGGATGATGGGGATGAGGTGGCAGATACGGCGGGGTAGAAAAGAATTATGAAGCCTGTGTTTCCAAATCGATGACAATGCGCGTAGGTGCTACTGCCGCATCAGCGTAATAGCAGGTCCACTTGTCGTTCACCGAGAGACCTTGAATTGTATTTCCTGGTTCGATGACAGCTCCGTTTTGATAAATGTAGTTAGCATAACTCCACAGTTTACCTACTACTTCGTTCGGTTCAAAATCCCGAAAACGAATCTGAAAATCTGGCAGACCTAAGGAATGCAGTCCTAATGTATCCACAAACATTTCCTCCTCCGTGCTATTAGCGACATTAAAAAAGCGCACGTTTACCAATCCATTCAGCACATCTGGTTCTTCCTCTGCCAGAGCGAATACATAGGCAAATGGCTCTACCAGCTTATCGCTCTGCGTAAAATAAACCGCCTGTGGTTTGGTAGCTTTGATTAGGGCCGAGAGGAATTTTTGGAAGTACTCCACGCGCTTTTCGTAATCTAAGCCGCGCGACATAAAATCGGTAACCAAACATTCCTGTTTACATGTTTTAATAACATCCGCAGCCTCAGGCCAATGCCAGCTCTGGGTCAACGCTACCGCTACGGATTGCGGGTCAAACGTTGAATCTTCTGCCATAAATAGTGCGCCTTGTGCTGGAACACCACCATCTTGATAATTAAATACATAATCAGAAAAGATATAGAGTAAGGTGCGCTCTAGATTATCTGCTTCTTCAAAATTTTTAAACTCCTTTCGTAACTCAGCAACTATTCGCTCTTTATCTAATTGTATTTCATCAGCAAACAAGAGCTTGGCGTAAAGCATTTGCGGAACATTTTCCACAGTATCTTCCTCTTGCTTATCCGGTTTAGTTTCTTTTTTGAAGAAGTCAAATAATCCCATGTTGCAGTAGGTAAGTGTCGCCGAAGATTCAAGATTCTAAATTACATAATAGCAGCTGTCTTCCTTACCCAACCACTACCGCCATGACCCAGCTCACTATCACCCTACCCGACGACTTAGTCCAACGGGCCGCAGCCTGGAGAGCCTGCTGGAAGCGCACCTGACGAATCTACTGCAAGCGCATTACCAAACGCCACCTGTACTACCGCAGGCATAGAGGCTACCGAACTACACTGGAAAATTAGCCCCGAATTGCAGTACGCTGATGGAGTTAGTCACGCAGAAGTTGGAGCCGGGCGGGCGCTTGGCAATCTTTGCACGTTGCTTTGCCCTAACTGCTCCTGCCGATGCTGCGTTCTTACCGGATTGCTCTTGTCCTGCTGCTTCTCCTACCCGCCACGTTGACCAGCGCCCAGCGGAAAGCTCCGCTCAGCATCCACACGCTCCGCCTACCCGCAGAAATAGCCGACCGCAACAACCAGTTTTCTGGGCTGTTTACCTACGGCAATCAACTGCTATTACTCTCCGAGAGCCGGTTGCAGGACCGGGCGGAGGCTAAGGTGTACGGCATCGACCTACCCAGCCTGGACCGGCAGTTGGCAGATACCACGCAGGCGCTGACGTATCAGAAATACGCTATCCAGCACCTGGATAAGATACGCGCCCGCCTCGACTCGGCTTGTCAGGAATACGAGGGGCTGGAGGGCATTACGTTGGTAGGCGACACGGCGTATTTCACCATCGAAACCACTACCCCCTCCACCTATTGCTACCTGATCAAAGGCGCGGTGCACGCAGCCAGCGCCACCATCGTGCTGGATACGGACTACCTGGTGCCGCTGCCCAAGCCGGCCCTTACGGACAACTCTCACATTCACAACGCCGGTTTCGAGGCGGCTACGGGCTACAACAAGAGCCTGTTGCTGTTCTTTGAGTACAACTACTTTCGGCACGACAACTACGCCTTGCGCATCCCCAACGCCACTCGCCTGCCCGATATCCCGCAGCAGGTACCGGTACAGCGCCTACCCTTCCGCATCACCGATTTGGTGTATGAGGGCAAGAACCGCTTCACGGCCATCAACTACTTCTACAACGGCGCCGACGACAGCGTGTACCGCCCTACCCCCACCGACCCCAATGCTCGCCTGGTGCTGGATGGCAACGGCAAGTATCAGAACTACTGCCGCCTCATCAGCCTGCACTACAAACGCGATAAGATTAGTTGGAAGCCCTTGCTTGAGCTACCTCGTGAGTATATGACCTACAATTGGGAAGGCTTAGCAGCCTACCGCGGCGGCTATTTCCTGATTAACGATAAGTACGGTCCTTCCGGGAGGTCTACCCTGCTGTACATGGGGCGTAGGTAGGCGCTGGGGGTAGGGTGGATTGCGTTAGAACGGTCATGCTGAGCACAGTCGAAGCATCTCTACCATGAGTAACTTCTGACGATTAAATTACTGCTACGGTAGAGATGCTTCGACTGCGCTCAGCATGACCGTTCTATTCGGCTATTAATCTGCTGCTATGCGCTGCTATATTACTTTTTTATTTTTGCTACTGAGCCAGTTGGTGCACGGGCAGAAGGCCGTACCCTACGGCCATAATACCGCCGCCGGCCACTATGCTACCGTACGCGGCGTGAAGCTATACTACGAAACCTACGGTGCGGGCGCCCCCCTACTGTTATTGCACGGCAACGGGGGTAGCAGCCAAGACTTTGCGAAAAACATCCCCTACTTCGCCAAGCACTACCGCGTGATTGCGCTCGACAGCCGCGCCCACGGCCGCTCCGTGGATGCTGGCGACTCGTTGAGCTTCGAGATGATGGCCGACGACTGCGCCGCCCTGCTCACTCAGTTGCGTCTCGATTCGGCCTACGTGCTGGGTTGGAGCGACGGCGGCATTACGGCGCTGGTGCTGGCCCTACGCCACCCTGGCAAAGTGAAACGACTGGCTGCCACCGGCGCCAACCTGTGGCCCGACTCTACCGCCCTCACCCCGGAGCTGTGGCAGCAGATGCGCCGCGGCTACCGCGAAGGCCAGGGCCAGACTTTCACCGACGCCAAGCGCCGAAACGACTGGAAAGTATTCTTGCTCGATTGGAAGGAGCCGCACGTGCCGCTTTCAGCGCTAGCCAGTATCAAGGCGCCTGCTTTCATCATTGCTGGCGACCGAGACGTGATTCGGGCCGATCATACGGTGGCTATTTACCAGAGCCTACCCCGCGCCTGGCTCTGGATTGTGCCCAACAGCAGCCACGGCACTCTGCAAGAGCACGCCGACGAGTTCAACCGAAAAGTCAACCAGTTTTTTCGGGCACCCTTTCAATAGCCTACCCCTACAAAGCAGCAGGTGCCTGATACAGGCTATCAGGCACCTGCTGCTTTGTAGGGGTAGGCGTGCGGTTTTCGCTTAGCTTACCGTAGGTGGGTTATTGGGGACGGGACCATTGCCTGACAATTGACTGACCATATCGTCGAGCAGTTGTTTGCTGTAGCCAATACGCCGCGCGTAGTCCAGACACAGATCGTACTCGCGAGCGTCCATGTTGCCATCCTGCAACATCATTTGCACCAGCGTTTGCAGCTCCAGGGTTTTCTGTGGTCCATCGGCGGGTACAATGAAGCTGAGTACCGCCAGATTATCGGCTAAGGGCGCTACTTCTTTGGCCGTGAGGCCTATCCGATTGCCTACTTCAATTAGAAACTGGCTTTCTTCTTCTTGCAGCTCACCATCGGCGGCGGCCAGTAAAAGCAGGTTCTGAAAAAAGGCGAGTTTCTTCTGTTGCGTATTCAGCAGATCTTCGAGCGTGCGGGTATGTTGCATGATATTCTAAGGCTGTTTGTGTAATGTATTCCTGGGTACCTTCTCAGAAAGGCAGGTAGGGAACAGGGATTATTTCAACGCGAGCTTCCGCGCAAGGTTATTCCCCACTCCATGTAGCTCGAGCCACTGCGGAGTAGCCTGGTTTGCCTACTGTCTGCACTGCCTCCTTGCCTAAGCCACGGCGGCAGCTCAAGAAACGCTTGGCAGTCAGAGCGTCTCCTCCCCATTCACAGGATGAGGTAGGCGTTTTGGTTTTAGCCTATAGCTCATGAATATTTTATCTGCATTGGCAACGAGCCTTCCGACGAATCTGGTCTGCTTGCCGTACATAGCTCATCGGTACGCCTTGCACAAACCCAGGCACGACCTTCACCTTCCCTACCCTTCGCATGTATACATTCACCGTAGAGCGCCTGTCTTTTGATACCCTCACGGAGCTGCCCAACTCCTGGCAGCCGCAGGACTATAAAGCCCTTCTCGTAAGAACTGGCTACGACAATCCCGACGAAATAGCGCCCAACGAACTGAAGGATATGGCCCTGATGAGCCTCACCGATCTGGAACCCGCCGAAGCGGCTCAGCTAGTATTGGAACATCTATTTGAAGACCAGTTGACGGCAGGCCAGATAGAAAACCTGGCTCACCAGATGCTGACCGAGAAGCTGTGGGAAGAAAACCCGGAGCTGGACCAGCACGAAGGATTTTTCAAGGCCACACAACTACTCTACACCGCCTATAATGGTAAGTTTCCGCGCGCCGAAGCGGTGCAGTTTCAGGTGAAACTTACGGCCCCCGACGCGGCGGCGCTATCTATTTTCGACACGGCGCCCGAAGCACCGCTACTACGTCTGCTTGCCCAAGGTATGCCCGACAACACGCTTCTGAAGCGCCTGTTTCACGAGCAGCTTGATGGCAATAGCTTTCCCGAAGCTCCAGCTATTCTCTGGCAGCTCACGCCCAGCCAGCAAGCAGAAACGTCGGTGGTATTTGATGTGGTTAGCTCAGCCTACTGGCTCGATGACTTCAAATATGCTGACACCTACGAGGCCACCACGCAGCCTGATACAGCGGCCGCTACCGACGAGGAATAATCCGTCATCAGGCACTGATATGGGCGGCTCTACCAAGGTAGGGCCGCCCGTATGCGTTATTAATCATTGACGCTCAACCACCCAACTTACAATTGGTAACATTCGCTTAATAACAGGGCAACAATCAAGTAATAGGTAATGCCGCACTTTGCGTCAGCATTACCTAATCATGAAGAAACTGTTATTCCTCTTTCTGCTGCTCATTGCCGGAACGGTGTACGGCCAAACGACCAGCGCGCCGGTTTCTCCTGAGCAGGCCCCCGCCAAGCAGTGGTTTCAGTCGGTATCGGTGCGCGGCTACGCGCAGGCGCGCTACAACCGATTGCTGGAAACCAACCCCGACCTGACGTGCGAGCAGTGCGATAAGTCGTGGGGGCGCAACGGGGGCCTTTCCCTGCGGCGGGTGCGCCTCATCTTTTTTGGCCAGCTGCACGAGCGAGTCTATTTCTACATCCAGCCCGATTTTGCCAGCACCGTCAGCGGCAGCTCTACCCTGCACGTAGGTCTGCTGCGCGATGCCTATATTGATGTAGGGCTGGACAAAGCCAGTCAGTTTCGGGTGCGGGTAGGGCAGAGCAAGATTCCATACGGTTTCGAGAACATGCAATCCAGCCAAAACCGCCTACCCCTGGACCGCAACGACGCACTCAACAGCTCCGTGGCCAACGAGCGGGACCTGGGGGCTTTTGTATACTGGGCCCCCACCGCCGTGCGCAAGCGGTTTGCGAAGCTGGTGAAAGACGGCCTGAAAGGCTCCGGCGACTACGGCGTAGTGGGCGTGGGCGTGTTTAATGGCCAAACGGCCAACCGGCCCGACCTGAACAACCAGCGCCACGTGGTAGCCCGCGTTACGTACCCGCTGGAGGTAGGCCAGCACATCATCGAGCCGGGCTTGCAGGCGTATACCGGCGAATATGTGGTGGGCAAAGACCAGCTGTCCAGCGGCGTGAAACACCGCCCCGATTTGCGCTACCCCGACCAACGCATGGCGGCCACCTTTGTGCTCTACCCCCAGCCCTTTGGCGTGCAGGCTGAGTACAACATAGGTCGCGGCCCCGAGTTCAACCCGCGCACCGACAGCATCGAAACCCGCCGCTTGCACGGGGGCTACATCATGCTCAACTACCGCTTGCACTTCCGGCAGCAGCAGTTCTACCCCTTTGTGCGGGCGCAGTACTACGATGGCGGTAAAAAGCACGAGCGCGACGCACGCAGCCACACGGTGCACGAAGCCGAGTTTGGTGTGGAGTGGCAGCCTTTTCCCGCTTTCGAGTTAGTCACGATGTACACACTGTCTTCGCGCCGGTTCGAGGACTTTCAGCGGCCCGACAACCACCAGCGCGGCGGTTTGCTGCGCTTGCAGGCCCAGGTAAACTTTTAAGCTGCAGTCCCTACCCGGCCAGTTCGTCGAGCGGGGTGGTAGGCCAGGGCCGGTCGGGCACAGTGCCGTCAAAGCGGGTCCAGGGCTGGAGCGGCTCGATGGGCATGACGAGCAGATGACGCACGGTTTGCGCGGCCGCATCGGGGTAGGCCGGCATACCGATTTCCACTTGCTGCTGCGGCACGTTGAGGCGCAGCGTGCGGTGCAGCCGGTCCCACAGGCTTAGCACCACCCCAAAATTGCTTTGCGTTTCGCGGTGCACTACGGAATGATGAATGCCGTGCGCCCGCGGCGTAATCATCCACGCGGCCAACGGGCGTTCCACCACTACGGGTAGGCGGGTGTTGGAATGATGGAAGGCAGTGCAGGCCTCAAACACCGCCTCGTAGGCAAGCAGCACGCCGGGCCGCACGCCCAGCAGCATGGGCACGCCACCGCGGTACGGGATGCTGGCCAGCATCTCGCCCACATGGAAGCGCCAGCCCGTGCTCAGGTCCATGTCCAGGTCGGTGTGGTGCACGCGGTGCAGGCGCCATAGCAGCGGCGCGTGCAGCAGGCGGTGCCAGGAGTAGGCCACGTAATCCAGAATGAGCAGCTCGGACAGCAAGCGCACCGGCTCTGGCCATCCCAGGCGATTCAGCCCCCAGCGCCGACGGGCCGCCACCTGCGTGAGGCCTACCATAGCCGGCAACAACCCCAGGCGCAGCCCCACGAGCGAGGGCACCGACACGCCTACATTACGCGGCCACCGCTCGGTACGTGGCCGGGTGCGCCGCCGCAACGGCCACACCGTTTCGCCCACAAATACAGCTACAGCTACCACCGCCAGCACCGGTGTTGCCCAACGGTCAAACTGTTTCAGCAGCGGCGAGTTGACGGAGAAAAAACGCATGGGATGTTGAGTTGTGAATTGTTGATACGTGGGTTGGCCGCGTAGCGGCCAAAGGGTTGTAGCTAGGCCAGATGAAAAGAGCCGCGCTGGATAGCGGTACAAGGCTGCTACAAGGGCGAGGATGCAGCACAGATACTTCTTGCGCCGCTACGCGACGCATCATTTTAAAGACAGCATTTCCTACAACCCTTCGGCCGCTACGCGGCCACCCTACATATCTGCACTATCCGCAACTTATAGGGCCCTACCCTCTTCCAGAGGCAGACCGGGTTGCAGCAATGGCCGCAGCTCCCGCAGTGGCACAAACACCCGGACTTCGCCATACGCATAGGCGGCCACCTCATAGGGCTGGTATACGAACACGGCCCCGCCGCTAGTCAGGTACACATTGCGCGTCACAGGTAGCGTTTCGTCGAACAGGGCATTGCGCAGCGGCTCGTTGGGCTTCAGGCCCAGGCTAGGGCGAGCGTAGCGTGCCAGTAGCGCTTCCAGGCGCGGCGCAGCCTCGGGCCGGAAGATGGCCGCATACGGCAGCGGGCGGCCGGTGCGGGTATCGAAGCTAAGCACGTGAGTACCATAGTTACCGTGGGCGCCGCCAGTGTAGGAATAGTTGAAAATACCCAGGCTCAATAAGTTACCCGCATTCCAGAGCACGTAGGTGTCGCGCTCGTCGGTGTAGTTCAGCATGGCCATGGGACGGCGGCTGGCGCGGCTGGTATCGGCCTCCATCTGCTGAAACACCGCCTTCATATCCTCCTGATAATCGTTGAAGAAGACCCGCCGCATGTTTTCCCAGATAGTAGGCAAAGCCGGCGCACTTCCCGCAAACACCGTGTCGCCGCGCAGCAGGTGCAGCAGGTTGCTGGCGAGGGGTTGCTGGTTGCTAGTGGGTAGGAGCGCGTGCAGGCTGATGCGGCCCCATACGCTGTCGGCGGGGTGCTGGGGTCGGGCGCGTACTGAGTCGCGGAACACCTGCGCGTCGAAAGCAATGCCCTCACTGGCAGAGAGAGGCTGGAGGCGCACGGCCCGGCCTGCCCGCGTGCCTACCCAGGCCGTGCCCTCCCGGCGCAGACGCCACACCGGGCCGTAGCCGTTGGCGTTCAAGTGTGCGTGGCTGGCGTCGCGCAGCACCAGGCTGTCGAGGGTGCCGGTTGGGCTGCTGGCCAGCTCGAAAGGCTGCCCGTCGGGACCGGCGTAGAAGCCAATCACCCGCCCGATAGACGGTGCATCGCCCCCGCTCCCTAGGTTTTGCAAGTGCACCGTTACGCTATCGGTAGCGCCGGGCAGCAGGGTGTGGTATTGCCGGTACCAAACAGCAGGTGCGGCGGAGGCCGCGGGTTTGGAGGTGGCTGCGGTAGTACCAGCAGCGGTATGCTGGCTGGATGTATCAGACTGGCAGCCCATTAGATATAGACCGATCAGGACCGCGCAACAGCTGTTGTTTCTTCTGAGAGACATGGAAAAGAAAGGAAAAGCACAAGCTCGTATAAAATCTTGACATCGGCCTTCTCTACGCAAAGCTGCACCGTATAGGTCACAAACGCATTTAGTTTTCCACAACCAAACTCCCCTACCATGAGCTTTATCAGCGTTGGCCAAGATGCCAAAGGTCAAGATATCAACTTACACTACGTCGATTTGGGACAAGGCCCAACCGTTGTACTCATTCACGGCTGGCCACTAAGCTACGAGTCCTGGGAGTATCAACTGAACGAATTGCCGAAGAATGGCGTGCGCGTAGTGGCCTACACCCGCCGGGGCTTCGGCCACTCCGATAAGCCCTGGAATGGCTACGATTACGATACCCTGTCCGACGACCTGAAAGCCGTGCTCGAAGGCCTCGACCTGCAAGACGTAACGCTGGTAGGCTTCTCGATGGGTGGCGGCGAAGTGGCCCGCTACATGAGCCGCCATCAGGGCGCGCGCGTGTCTCGCGTAGCCTTCGTTTCGGCCGTGACGCCCTACCTGCTGAAAACTGACGACAACCCCGACGGTGTTGACAAATCGACGTTCGACGATATGGTAGACGGCCTCAAGAAAGACCGTCCCGATTTCCTGACCACCTTCGGCAAGCAGTTCTACGGCGACGGCTTGCTGAGCAACCCCGTTAGTCAGGCTACCCTCGACTGGTCGCAGTCGTTGGCCTTGCAGGGGGCGCCTTACGCCTCCGAGCAGTGCGCCCGCGCCTTCAGCGAAACCGACTTCCGCCAAGATCTACAGACTATCAAAGTACCCGTGCTGTCTATCCACGGCGAGGATGACAAAACGGTACCGTATAAGAACAGCGCCAAGCGCCTAGATCAGTACCTAAGCCACGCCACCCAAATCGTGTACGACGGCGCCCCCCACGGCCTACTCGTGACCGATAAGGAGAAGCTCAGCCAAGACCTACTCACCTTCGCCCACGGTTCCGAAAGCTTCGACCGCACCGATTCGGAGCAGGATCAGTACTAGGCTGAATCACCTTTAAAGCACTAGTAAAACTCTCCTCGGACAATGTCTGGGGAGAGTTTTTTACTTCTACACCCGCCTGTCATCCTGAGCAGCGCGAAGGACCTTATACCCGCAGAACGAGTCGTTGTGACGCCTGCTGCTCTCACGTGAGAAGGCCCTTCGCGCTGCTCAGGATGACAGACGGGTTTTTAGCCTCCTTCTCAAAAAAAGAGCACAAAAAAGCCGGTAGCAGCGCTACCGGCTTAGTTGAGATAGGCGTGCCAGTTCTGATCTATGGTGCCGGCACTGAGCTTGAGGAAACCAGAGAGGGTAGGCTTCTTGGGCATCTGTCTAATGACGAGGCCGGCCTCTTGGGGGGTGCGGTGGCCCTTGCTGTGGTTGCAGCGCGAGCAGGCCGTAAGCAGATTGTCCCAGTTGGAAGTGCCGCCGCGCGAGCGGGGCAGCACGTGGTCGAGCGTCAGGTTTTTGGTGGAGCCGCAGTACTGGCACTCAAAGTTGTCGCGCTTCATGATGTTGTGGCGGCTTAGGGTGATGCCTTTGTAGGGCACCCGCACGTAGCGCTGCAACCGGATGATGCTCGGCTTAGGGTAGGACTGACTGATGGTGCGCAGGGCGCCGTGCTCGGAGTTAGCCACCATTTCGGCTTTGTCGAGGTAGAGCAGCACAAACGCCTTTTGCACGCTACACAGAGTAATGGCGGTGTAGTCGCCGTTCAAGACAAGCACTTTCTGATCCATACACTTTATGAGGAATCTAACCAACGAAAGCTAGGTGATTCTCAGCGTATAAACAAGCAGTAAAGTGGTGTAAATGGTTCACAAAAAAGCGTCTGTCCTTCTGAGTTTGCGAAGGACCTTCTCACGGCAGAACGATGAACGCCAGGACGAGTCGTTAGGAGGCTTGTCCACCTAAGCAGCGCGAAGGACCTTCTCATGATAAAACGAGTCGTTGTTACGAGCGTCGTTCACACGTGAGAGGGTCCTTCGCGCTGCTCAGGACGACAGCCGTATTAGTAACTCAATCTCACCTATAGCACCCGCCGAATGAGGCGCAGGGTGTGGGAATATTTTTGCCGGTCGCGGCGGAAGATGCCGTTGTGGTCTAGGGGGTCGATGCGTACCTCGCCGCTGGCGTGCAGGATGCGCTGGTCTTCCAGCACCATGCCCACGTGGATGATGCGCCCCTCAGCATTATCAAAAAAGGCCAGGTCGCCGGGGCGGGCCTGGGTCACGAAATGCACCGTTTGGCCCAGTTCTACCTGTTGGCGGGCATCGCGGGGGAGCTGCACACCCACCAGCCCAAAGAGTTGCTGCATCAGCCCCGAGCAGTCGATGCCGAACAGGCTCTTGCCGCCCCATACGTAGGGCGCTTTCAGGTGCAACTGCCCTACCTTCAGAAGCAGCGCGAGGCGCTTGTCTAGGTCGCCGTGCGGGCCGTGACCATTTTGGGGGTTGGTGGCGGCACCGTTGTAGAAGAGCTGCTGCTCGCCCAGGCGCAGGGTCATGCCATCGAAAAAGGGTAGGCGCGAGCCAATAATAACGGGCACGCGGGTAGTGGCGTCGCTCACTATCTGCACTAGGTCCAGGCTACGGGGGTGGTCCTGGGCTTTCCACGCGTCCAGGTACTCCGCCGACACGGGCGTGTGCTGCTTACCATCAATCCAGCCCACGTACTCGTCGGCAGTGCTGCGGATTTGTTGCCAGGCGCCTTGCACCAGCAAAATGGAGTAGCACTCGCCAAACACCAGCTCCGTTACCAGCTCGGCCTTGTCGCTGGGCTCGGCCCGCACCGGCATGGTGCTCAACGCACAGATTCCGTGTTCCAAAAGGTGAAATTGTGAAAGATGAAGTTGTGAAGGTAGAAAGGTGCATTGACGAAAACGATTTTCTCAATGTCGCCTTTCTACCTTCACCTTTTAGTATTCCCGCGCGCGGGCCATTTCGCGCTTCTGGTCTTTGGCTTTCAGATCTTCGCGCTTGTCGTAGAGCTTTTTACCCTTAGCTAGCGCAATTTCCAGTTTGGCAAAGCCCCGGTCGTTCACAAACAGGCGGATGGGAATGATGGTGAGGCCTTGCTCTTGGGCTTTGCCGGCCAGTTGGCGCAACTCCTTCTTATTGAGTAGCAGCTTCCGCTCGCGGGTGGGCTCGTGATTATTGTAGGTTCCTTCAGTGTATTGAGCAATGCGCAGGTTGTGCACCCACAGACTGCCATCACCGTGGAACGTGCAGAAGCCATCCTGCAAGTTCACGTTGCCCTCGCGGATGCTTTTTATCTCAGTGCCTTGCAGCATCATACCAGCGTCGTACTTCACCAGAAACGCGTATTCGTGGCTGGCGCGGCGGTTTAGAATATTAATGCGCTTGGGTTTCTCTTCTTTCTTCATTGCAGATGGTGCAGATTCTCGGGATTGCGCGGCCAGCCAGGTAGGGCCTTCGCGGAGTGGGTAGGGATATAGGGACTCACTACAACGGTAAGGGAACGGCGGCGTTGCGCCAAATAGACTATTCGGCGAAAGAGCTTTTTCTCAAGCTCACCATTAGCCCGCCCCCTACCCTACTCACAGCTTCAGGCGCGGGTCGGGGCTGATGAGTTGGTCGGTAAATTGGCCGGCCTGGTACTGGAAGTGGCCGGTCATGGCGACCATGGCGGCGTTGTCGGTGCAGAACTCAAAGTCGGGGATAAACACCTGCCAGCCTTCCTCGGCGGCCAGCTCTTGCAAGGCCGTGCGCAGGCCCGAGTTGGCGGCCACCCCGCCGGCCAGGGCCACTTGCCGGAGCTGCTGGTCGTGGGCAGCGCGGCGCAGCTGACGCATCAAGGTTTGAATGATGGTGTATTGAATACTGGCGCAGAGGTCAGCCAGGTTTTCCTGCACAAAGTTTTCGTTTTGCTGCGTTTGCTGACGCAGGAAATACAGCACCGACGTTTTCAGGCCGCTGAACGAAAAGTCGTAGCCCGGCATGGCGCCCACCGGAAACGCGAAGCGGGTAGGGTTGCCCTGGCGGGCCAGCTTGTCGAGGTGGGGGCCACCGGGGTAGGGCAAGCCCAGCAGCTTGGCGGTTTTGTCGAAGGCCTCGCCGGCCGCGTCGTCGATGGTCTGACCGATGATTTCCATTTCCATGGCGCTGCGCACCACCACCAGCTGGGTGTGGCCGCCGCTCACGGTGAGGCACAGAAACGGAAAGGCAGGCTTCGGGTCCTTGATGAAGTGGGCTAGAATGTGCGCCCGCATGTGGTTAACGGCCAGCAGCGGTTTGTCCAGGGCCAGGGCAAACGTTTTGGCAAACATGCTACCCACCAGCAACGACCCTAAAAGGCCCGGCCCCTGCGTAAACGCCACCGCGTCGAGGTCGGTTTTCGCTACCTTTGCGCGGCGTAGCGCCTCCTGCACCACCGGAATCAGGTGTTGCTGGTGGGCGCGCGAGGCCAGCTCGGGCACTACCCCGCCGTACTGCTCGTGCACTTGCTGTGTGGCCACCACGTTGGACAGGATTTCGCCGTTGGCCATCACGGCCGCCGAGGTGTCATCGCACGACGACTCAATGGCCAGAATAAGAGGAGCATTCATAATCAGAAACTAAAAGCGGCACCGGTGGCGTACTTGATTGGCAAGACAACCAACGGTACAGACTGCAAAGGTCGCGGAAAACGTTAAACCCTAAAGCAGGACAATCGTCAAACTTTTACCTGAACAATTCGTGTAGGGCTTGGGTGCCCGGCTATGCGGAGCGTTTACTCCTGGCGACTGTCATGCTGAGCTTGCCGAAGCATCTCTACCGTGACTAAATTCTAATAACAACGAAGCGGTAGAGATGCTTCGGCAAGCTCAGCATGACGTTCTGTTAGTTATTTCATTCTACCCCGCGTTAAAATCCGCATCTTCGTTTCTTCAATTCGCGTTTCTCACTGTATCCTGTGCCTCGTTTCCTCTTCATCACTCTCAAAGCACTACTGGGCCTGGTTGGGTTGGTGCTGCTGTTGGTGGTGGGCTTGCTGATTGCGCTGCGCATCCCGACCGTGCAAACGCGGCTGGTGCAACGCGCCGCCACGGTGCTCACGGAAAAGCTGGGCCAGCCCGTGCGCATCGACCGGGTAGACATCCGGCCGTTTTCCAGGGTGCTGCTCGAGGGCGTGCAGGTGTTGGATAGGCGTGGCAATGAGCTCTTTAATATTGGCCGAGCCGATGCCGACATCAGCCTATTTTCGGTGTTCGACCCAAGCCACTTGCACGTAGGCAAGCTCACGCTGGAGGAGCCGCGCTTCGCGCTGATTACTTACGCCAACCAGCCCGACTCCACCAACCTGTCGCAATTTCTGAGCGCAGTGCGACGGCTGGTCGGGCCGAGCGACACCACCAAAGTCAGCAAGCCGTTTGATTTCCAAATAGAAAGTATCGGTCTGCGCAACGGCCGCTTTATCCTGGACCGGCGCGACGTGCCCCGCGCCCCTACCTACGGGCAGGCCGTGGACTATGCCCACATGCGCGTGGACAGCATCTACGCCGATTTCAGCAACATCCGGCTGGTAGGCGACACGGTGGCGGCGCGTATTCAGGGGCTGCGCACCACCGAAAGCAACTCCGATACCCGCGTGCGGGAGTTGTCGGCGGCTATGATCTATGCGCCTAAGTTCTGGGAGTTTGCGGACCTGATGCTGCGCGTGCAGAACAGCCGTATCAGCAACTACGTCCGCTTCGACTACAACCACTTCTTAAATTTTGCCGATTTCAACGACTCGGTGCAGGTGACGGCGCGGCTGCAACCCTCGCGCCTGTACTCCGACGACATTGCCAAGTTTGCCCCGCAGATTGAGGATCTGAACGAAACCGTGCTCATCTCCGGCCAGGCCAAGGGCTACGTGCGGCGCTTCAGTACCAAAAACCTCGACGTGCGCTACGGCCGCAACACCCACGTGGTGGGCGACATCAACGTGGATGGCCTACCCAATTTCACGGAAAGCTTTGTTGAGGCTCGCTTGCGCAACTCAGTGGTAGATGGGCGCGACCTGCGGCGCTACATCCCGGCCAGCGGGCGCGGCTACGTAGACCGCCTGGGCGCGGTGAAACTGAATGGACAGTTTTTGGGCTACTACAACGACTTTGTAGCCAACGGCTCGTTTGACACCCAACTAGGAAAGGTTGTATCGGACGTCAACCTGAAGTTTAAAACCGACCCGCGCTATTCCAGCTACGAGGGCCAGGTCAAGACCACCGATTTCCAACTGGGCCGCCTGCTGGGCGACCAAAGTGTGATTCGGGACGTGACTCTGAACGGGCGCGTGCAGGGCGTGGGCTTCATCAAGGAGGCGGCGCGGGTGCAGGCCAATGCCACCGTGCAGCGCATCTGGCTGAATGGCTACCGCTACCGCAACATCGCCATCAACGGCAACTTCCGCCAGCAGGCATTTCAGGGCAAGGTGTCGGTAAATGACCCCAACGTGAAGCTGGCCGCCAACGGCACCGTGAACCTGCGCACCGGTGCTGAGGCCTTCGACCTGCGCGCTGATGTGGACCGCGCCAACCTGCGCGCCCTGGGCCTCACCAGTCAGAACGTGACGCTGGCCACCACGGCCGACGTGCAGTTTCAGGGCCTACGCCTCGACGAGCTGGAGGGTAGGGTACTGCTGCGCAACTCCCGCCTCGGCTACCAGGGCAACACCGTACCCATCGATACCTTTGATGTGGTGAGCACGCGCCAGGACGGGCAGCGCCTCACTACCCTGCGCTCGGAAGTGCTGGACCTGCGCGCCAAGGGCAACTTCGACTACACCCGCGTGATTGACGATGTGGAGCGTTTGGTACAGGAATACCGCCTCAACTTTGAGAGCAACGACGCGGCCATTGCCGACTACTACCGCCGCAAGCGCCTACGCCCTACCCCCGAGTATCAGATTGATCTGGACTTGTATATCAAACAGGCCAACCCGGTGCTGCAGTTGTTTATGCCCCAGCTCACCGTGTCGGATTACTCGCGGGTGGATGGGTCGTTCCGCAACGGCAACACGTCTATTTTCACGCTGGGCGGGCATTTTGACGAGATTCGTTACGACTCGGTGCGGGTGCAGGACACCGATTTCAGCGTGACTACCTCCAAGCTGCCCAACCAGCCCGAGGTGCTGGCCCAGGCCAGCATCACGTCGGCGCAGCAGCACTTGCCGGGGCTGGGTGCCACCGAGAACTTCTACGTGGAAGGTGTGTGGGATCAGGAGAAAATCAACTTCTCAACGGCCCTGGCGCAAACCAATACCACCAACCGCGCCCAGATTAATGGGTCGCTGGGTTTCCTACCCGATGCCGTGCAGGTTATTTTTCGGCAGTCGGGCGTGAACTTGCTGGGTAAGCAGTGGACCATAGCGGCCGATAACTCGGTGATGATTTCCAACGGCGGGAAGGAAGTCGACATCAAGAACTTTGTTTTTTCCAACGGCGCGCAGAGTATCAGCGCGCAGGGCGCCATCTCGCGCGACCCAGCGAAGGAGCTGGCCATCAACGTGCAGAACTTTGAGCTGCAAACGCTGGGCGACTTCACCGATAACCGCCTGAAAGGCCGCGTGAACATGCAAGGCACTGTAAGTGGCGTGTTCAACCAACTAGCGCTCGACACTGAACTGAAGGTAGATTCACTGCGCCTCGACAACGTGCTGCTGGGCAGCGTAAAAGGCAAGGGCACCTGGGACGCACCCAACGCCCGCATGGCCGTGAACCTGGATGTGGAGCGCGACAACCACCGCGTGGTGAACGTGACCGGCACCTTGACGCCCCAGGACGTACCCAACCAGCTCAATCTGATTGGTGTGCTCGACGAGGCCCCCGTGAAGCTGGCCGAGCCTATTCTCAGTACACTGTTTAAGGACTTGGGTGGCACGGCCGTGGGTAGGCTGCAACTGACGGGTAGGCTGGCCGCACCTCACCTGGTAGGCACACTGGACGTGGCCGACGGCAAGCTCACCTTTATCTACCTGGGCACCACCTATACGTTCTCCGACCGCATCACCTTCACCGACGACCGAATTGCTCTGAACAACATCCGGCTGTCGGACCCGCTTGGCAACTCTGGCACCGTGGATGGCAACATTTACCACGACGGCTTCCAGAATATGCGGCTGGATTTGCGGGCCAACTTCCGCAAGCTGCAAGCCCTGAACACCACGCGCCGCGACAATGACCTGTACTTCGGGACGGCCTACGCCACGGGTACGGCCCGCGTATCGGGCCCTACCGACGATTTGCTGGTGAACGTATCGGCTCGAAGCGAAGCGGGCACGCGGGTATTCCTACCCTTTGATAACGCGGCTAAGGCCCAACAGGCCAATTATATCCGGTTTGTCAACCACAACATTCGGGACACGACGACCGTGCAGGTAGCTACCACCGACACGGCCAAGGTAGATCTTTCGGGGCTGCGCCTGAACATGAACCTGGACGTGACGCCTGATGCCTACGTGGAGATTCTGCTGGACGAAAGCACCGGCGACATCATCCGCGGCACGGCCAGCGGGCAGCTCCGCTTGAACATCGACACCCGCGGCGACTTCAACATGTACGGGCAGATTGAAATTGTGCGCGGCGCTTACAACTTTACCCTACAAGGCCTTGTCAATAAAGAATTTATCGTGCGGCCGGGCGGTACCATTGCCTGGAACGGCGACCCGCTGCAAGGTCAGATGAACCTGACGGCCGCCTACACGCAGCGCACCTCGGTAGCGCCGCTGCTGGCCGGCAACTCGTCGGTGGTGCCCGTAACGGCGGTGATGAACCTGAGCGGCCCCCTACTCCTACCCCAGATCAACCTGAATCTGGAGTTCAACGATATTCCCTCGTCGCTGGAAGGGGATTTGGCGCCGTTCCTATCGGCGTTGCGCAACGATGAGCAGGAGCTGAACCGGCAGGTATTCAGCTTGATTGTATTCCGGCAGCTTACATCGCCAGGCACGTTGTCGTCGGTGTCGTTTCGAGGTTCGGATAACGCGTTTGGCAATAGCGTGGGGCAGGTGCTGAGTACCCAGCTCAGTGTGCTCACATCGCAAATCGACCCCAATCTAGAAATCAGCTTCAATCTGAATGGTTTGAGCGCCGAGCAGTTGCAGGCCTTGCAAGTGCGTCTGAGCTATTCTTTCCTGAACGGCCGACTGCGAATCACCCGCGAGGGTGGTTTCACTACTAATTATAATAATAGCACCATTTCTAATCCTACCAATACGGCACAGGTGCAAGGCTCTCTGCTTGGCGACCTAAGCCTGGAATACTACCTGCGTCCCGATGGTAAATTCCGGGCACGCCTGCGCTATGAGACAACCCCGCGCGACTACTCGTCTATTGCCAACTTGCAAAACCAGCAGCGTGCCGGCATAAGCTTGCTGCACACTGAGCAGTTCAACACTTTTAGGGAGCTATTTGCCCGTAAACGCGTCCGCCGCCGCGATGCCACTCGCAAAGAGTTGAACATCGACGACGACCCGCGCACGAACATCAAGTAGGGACGCGTTGCAGAAAACCCTACATCACCAGCTTATAGCCAATACCGCGCACGTTTAGGATTTGTACCTGCGGGTCGGCGCGGAGGTAGCGGCGCAGGCGGGTGATGAATACATCGAGGCTACGGCCATTGAAAAAATGGTCCTGCCCCCAGAGGTCGAGTAGCACCGTGGAGCGCTCCAGCACGTGGTTGCGGTGGTCGTAGAGGCGCCGGAGCAGTTCCGATTCGCGGTGCGTCAGCTCGATTTCGGTGTCGGCCAGCCGCAGTTTTTGTTGGGTAGGCGCGAATACGTAGCGTCCTATTTGCAAAAGCTCCTGGGGCGCCGTGCTGGTGGCAGGCACGGAGCGTTGCAGCAGCGCCCGGATGCGCACTACCAGCTCGTCTATACTGAAAGGCTTCTTGAGGTAGTCGTTGCCGCCCAACTCAAAGCCGCGCACGACGTCGGCGGGTTGGGAGCGTGCCGTGAGAAAGATGATGGGCACCGTGGTGTTTTCGCGCCGCAACTGTTCGGCTAGTGAGAAACCATCTAGGCGCGGCAGCATTACATCGGCCACCACGATATCAGGTGTGGTTTGGCGAAACAGGCGTAGCCCTTCTTCTCCATCAGCAGCGTGCTCTACCGCAAACCCACGTACCTCTAGGCTGTCTTTGATAATCAAAGCCAGCGAGGCTTCGTCTTCGATGAGCAGTACGGTAGGCATGGATCAGGTATAGGGGCAGCTTGCAACTGCCTGTTGCGGTGGGCTTTTGAGTGGATATAGGGTGGAGGGCCAGTCAGTGAAGACATCAGCAATGGCGTGCGCATACAACGTGCTCCTACGGTAGCCATAATGAAAACGTGCTACCCCTACCCTGCTCGCTTTGCAGGTGCAAGTGGCCGCCGTGTCGCTCCACCACTTGGCGCACATAGTACAGGCCCAATCCGAACCCCTTGACAGGGTGCAGGTTGCCGGTAGGCACCCGAAAGAAACGGTCGAATACGGCGGGCTGGTAGCTGGCCGGAATGCCAATACCGTCGTCGGCCACGGTGAGGCGCCAGCCGCTAGGCTCGGGCTGGCCCTGAATGCGGATGGTAACCTGCTCGCGGGAGTATTTAATGGCGTTGTCAATGAGGTTGCTAATGACGTTGCGCAGGTGCAGTCGGTCGCAGTGCACCGCGGTAGCGGCTACGTCTACATCAAAATGCAC